>JANWZI010000023.1 GCA_025054695.1 Myxococcota bacterium
CGAGACCGAGTCCGAGGCCGAACCGTTAGCCCGCGGCAGCTCCTCCCGACTCCGGATGAGGGCTCAGGGAGCGCCGCAATCACCCTCGAGCGAAGCGATCCACTCGGAGACGACGCGCACCCCGAGCTCGTCGGGAAGCTGGCTCGGCAGCTCCGGCATTTTGATGCCCGGATCGTCGCTCTGCATGCGGAAGATCATGATGCTCTGCTCGGGGCGCCCCGGAACGATGTCGAACAGACGCCCCCCGGTGCCGGCGCCCGCCGCGATCGGCCGGCGACACACCCCAAGTCGGTAGGGGTCGTCCTGCTCCCATTCGAGCCACAGGCCGGTGCTGCCGCCCAGGCCCCCGTCGCGGTGGCAGTGCGCGCAGTTGGCGTCGAGATAGCTGCGCGCGCGCACGTCGATGGGCTCCTCCGACGCGGGATCGGCCATCCGCTCGCGCCCGGCGGCCGGCGGCGGTGGGACGTCGAACCACCCGAGCGCGGCGAGCCGATCGATCTGGTTGACCTCACCGCCGTCGTGTGTACGAGCGCGGTCCATCTGTCGGGTTCGAACCCCAAGCGGACGCACCTCGCCGTGTCCGCCGTGGCAGCCGGTGCAATGCGCCTCGTTCGGCACGCGATAGTCGAGCGCGCGCTCGGCCCCATCGTGCCCGATCCATCGCACGGGCACGCGGGCACCGGCCACGATTCGCTCCGTCGCGTTCTGCGCGTCGTTCCACAGATAAATGTAGGGCTTCCACCCCGCCGCCTCGTGAACGAGCAGACGCGTCTCGACCATGCGCACGGGCGAGGCCGGGTCGCGCAGGTCGGCGCGGTATCCGAAGCTCTTGACGAGGATCGTGCCCTCGGGCAACCCCCAGATGCCCTCGTCGCTCCAGCCGATTCGCGCCCCCTCCGGAAGGACCAGAAACCGGAACTTGTCGGCATGGTCCATCCACAGGGGCGCGATCACCTCGTACGGCTCGACCCCGGGCCGCGGTACGAGCGGCACCGCGGTCCGCTCGAACAGAGCCCAGTCGTCGAGCGTCGCGTGGGGCGGCCGCTCCTGCGTTCCTCCGCATCCCGACGCCGCCAGGAGCAACGGCGCGGCGAGGGCCGCCGAGCGCATCAAAGCGAGAGCTCCACGCCCGGGACGGGCGGATGCATGCAGTCGTGCGGGGCGAGATCCGTCGAGCCTTCGCCGAATCGGAAGGACGACGGATCGAGCTGCAAGTTTCGGAATCGAGCGGATCCGTTGTTCCGGATGCACAGCCGCAGCCGCCCTTCCGGGTCCGTCTTCATCGGATCGGTCACTCCGTCCCACACGATGTCCTCGAGCGGCGTCGGGCCGGCACCGACGAGCAGATCGCGCGGCATCGTGCCGTTGTTCCGAAACACGTTGTCGTGCACGTGGACCGTTTCTCCGTACGGGTCGTAATCGCGCGGCACGCTGCCCCCCGCCCCGACCGCCTCGACGATCTTGTAGCTGATCGAGAGCAGGCCCGTGCTCTCGTTGCCCTCGATCGTGTTGTCGCGCACCTCGACGCGATCCATCGCCAGCAGCATCACGCCCGTGCCGGCGGGCAGGTAGCTCACGATCGTGCCGACCGCCGCGAAGTTGGCCCGATTGTTCGCCACGACCCGATTGTCGCGCACGAGCACGTCGCCACCTTGCATGGACAGACCGGGCAGGTCGAAGACGAGGATGCCGCCGGTGTTGTCGGTCGCCTCGTTCTCGTAGACCTCCGCGCCCACGGTGTTCTCGATCTCGATGCCCGCCACGTTGCCGTGCGCGCGGTTGCGCCGCACGACGACGTTGCGCGACTGCCCGACGTAGAATCCCGCGTCTCGCGCGCCGTACACCTCGCTGTCCTCGATGAGTACGTTCGTGCAGCCGACCGGATACAGGCCATAGGCCCCGTTCTGCTCCCCCGACGGAGTGCTCCAGCCGACCACGACGTCGCGCAGCACGACGTTCCGGCTCGCGTCGATGCGGATGCCGTCGCCGCGCGTCTCGCGCACCTCGATGCGCTCGATGCGGATGCCCTCGACCGACTGGACGTGCAGGCCGTTGGCCCCGAAGCTCTGTCCCGAAAAGTCGAGCACCGCGCGCGCCGCGCCCGAGCCCCGGATCACGAGGCCGTCGGCCTCGACGAGCACCTCGTCGGTGAGCCGGTAGACGCCGTCGAGACAGACGACCTGTCCCGCGCGCGCTTCGATCAACGTGCGCTGAAGCGCCGTCTGGACGTCCCCGGTCGGCGCGACGAAGCGGTCGCAGCCTTCGGGAAGCACCTCGCGGTCCTCTCCGCCACAGGCCAGCAGCGCCGCCGACAAGGCACAGCCCCAGGCAACCCGACGGCAAGCGATGGGCGCGATCCCCAACGAATCCATGCGTGCGAGGCTAGCGTATCGACCGCCGGCGCGCACCGGCCCGGCCACCGAGCCGGTCGCTGGCGATGGGTGGGTCGCGTCGCGCTTGTCGCGTCCGTGGACTCGGAGCATCTTGACCAGCGTCGTGAGCGCCTGGGGCTGCACCGACGCAGCGACGTCCGACGATCGCGCCGGCGGGCGTCGCGCTCGCCCCGAGACGACGGAGCCCTGGGGATGAGCTCCGACCGTCCGTCGCCGCCGCACCGAACCGATCCGCTCGAGCGAGCGCTGCGTATCGTCGCGCGTCGCCTCCGGGCGCAACGCGCGCTGGACGCCGCCGTGCTGGGGGCCGTCGCGGGCGCGGGCATCGCGGCGCTCGGGCTGGGGCTTGGGCGCGCGCATCGCCTCGACGCCGCGGCGCAAACGCTCTCGCTCGGCGTGGCCGCGGCGCTCCCCCTGCTCTTCGCTGCGCTCAGCGCCCTGAGACCGGTCTCGCGGCTCGCGTGTGCCGCGCGCCTGGACCGCGCGTTCGCGCTTCGATCGCGCGTCGCGGTGGCCGTCGACCTCGCCGCGTCGGGAGCAGCAGACCGCAGCGCGTTCGCGCGCGCGGCCGTCGAGGACGCCCGCGACCGGCTCCGCGCGCACCCTCCACACCGAGCGGCTCGATGGCGCTGGCCGCGCTCCGCGCCCTGGCTCCTGCCGCTGGGCGCAGGACTGCTGCTGCTCGCCGCGATGTACGTCCCCCTTCCCCCATCGCCCCGATCCGCGGCCGCAGCGCGCCCGGAGGCTCCTGCCATCGACGCCACGGAGCTCGAGGCGCTCGAAGACGCCATCCGTCGCCTGGAGCGGCGCGCTGCCGCGGCGGGGATGACACCGCCCCCGGAGCTGCAGGCGCTGCGGCAGCTGCTCGAGGAGCTCCGCGCAGGACGCATCGACCGGACGCGCGCGCTCGCGCGAATCGCCGAGCTGCTCGAGGCTGTCGAGGCGCAGTCTCGTGCCCACGTCGTTCGGGCTACCGAGCGCGCCCTGCGGGCCGCAGCCGGATCGATGCGCGAGCACGACGCGATGCGCGAGGCCGCCCGCGCCCTCGAGACACCCGACGCACGTCGCGCCGCCGAGGCCCTGCGGCATGCCGCGGAAGCGCTCCGGCAACGGCCTCCATCGCGGCGCGAGCTGGACGGGATGCGCCGAGCCCTGCGCGAGGCCGCCGACCGGCTCCAGGACGCCGCGCAGGAGGCCGAGAACGAACGCCGTCTGCTGCAGCGTGAGGCAAGTCGCGCCGAAGCCGACCCGGAGCCCGATCTGCTGCGGGAGCGCATGCGCGAGCTCGAACGGCTCCGACGCGACGTCGAGCAGCGCGAGGAGCTTCGACGACGACTGGAGCGACTGCGGCGCGAGCTCGAGCGCAGCGCCGAGGGTCTCGACTCCCCCGATGCCGCCAGCCGCGCGCTCGACGCAGCCGCCGAGGCGTTCGAGTCGCTGCATCGGGAGGGGTTGACGGACGCGCAGCGAGAGGCCCTGCGCCGACTGCTCGAGCAGCTGCGCGAGAGCATGCGACGCGGCGGCGCGGACGGCGGTGCGGAGGGCCAGCAGGGCCGCCACGGGCGGATGCGTCGGTTCGAGTTGCGCGCGGGCGGCTCGGGCGAGCAAGGTGTGCCGATCGCGCTTCCCGGTCAGGCCGGGACGCAGGGCAGCACGGGGCGCTCGTCGGGTCAAGGAGGCTCGAGCGCAACGGGGCAGCAGGGAGAGGCTGGCGGAGGCGCCGAACGCGGGCCGGGATCCGGATCGGCGCAACCGACCGAAGAGGGCCAGCCCGTCCTCGTGCCCGACGCGCGAGGGGATTCCCTGCTGGTGATCCCGGGGCTCGAGCGACCGGGTCGGGGCAATGGGTCGGAGCCGCAGCGTGCGGGCTCCGGCAGCGAGCCGGGAACGGAGCACGACCCCACGATGCTCGACGATCCGACGCGCCTGGGCGCTCGACACCAGGCGAGCCACGTCGCGGGCTTGCCCGTGGGACAGGGCCCGACCCGACGGCAGGTCATCTTCGGTGCAGCCCAGGGCGGATTCGCGACGCGTTCGTACGAGCGCGTCTACGAGGAGTACGCGGGGCACGCCGAGGAGGTGCTCGAACGCGACCAGGTTCCTCCCGGATACCGCTTCTACGTGCGCCGCTACTTCGAGCTCGTCCGTCCCCGCGTGCAGGAGGCCGGAACGCCGTGATCGAACCGGCCGTCCAGCAGGCCGTGCAACGACTGCGCGACGACGTGGCTCGCCTGCGCGCGGAAGTGGGCCGGCGCCTCGTCGGTCAGGCCCCGGTGCTCGACGGCGTGATCACATGCCTGCTCGCCGGCGGCCACGCGCTGCTCGAAGGCGTGCCCGGCGTGGGCAAGACGATGCTCGTGCGCGCGCTCGCCCAGGCGACGGGCCTGCGTTTTTCCCGAATCCAGTTCACGCCGGACCTGGTGCCCGCGGACATCCTCGGCACCATGGTCCTCGCGGAGAGCGAGCGTGGCGCACGCGCCCTCGAGTTCCGGCCCGGGCCCGTCTTCGCGCACGTCGTGCTCGCCGACGAAGTCAACCGCGCCACGCCCAAGACGCAGAGCGCGCTGCTCGAGGCCATGCAGGAGCACGCGGTCACCATCGGCCGCACCACGCACCCGCTCGAGGAGCCCTACGTCGTGCTCGCGACGCAGAATCCGCTGGAAATGGAAGGCACCTACCCGCTCCCCGAGGCCCAGCTCGACCGCTTCCTGCTCAAGCTCCTGGTGCCGCTGCCCGATCGGGCCCAGATGCACGAGATCCTCGACCGGACGACGGGAACGGAGCCGCCGGACCCGCAACCCGTGCTCGATCGGGCGCGCATCCTCGAGATGCGTCGCACGGTACGCGAGGTCGCGGTCGCTCGTCACGTGCAGGACTACGCGATCCGCATCGTCGAGGCGACGCGGCCGCAGGCGCCGTCGGCCCCCGAATCCGTCCGGCGCTTCGTGAGATGGGGCGCCAGCCCCCGCGGCGCGCAGGCGGTGTTGCTCGCCGCCAAGGTACGTGCCGTGCTCGACGGGCGCTACGCGGTGGCGACCGAGGACGTGCGCGAGACGGCGAAGCCGGCGCTGCGCCATCGCCTGGTGCCGAGCTTCGAGGCGCAGGCCGAGGGCATCGAGGCGGACCGCGTCCTGGACGACGTGCTCGCCCGCGTGCCCGAGACGGTGGACTGATGGGGCCGTGGGGGTCGCGAGGAGGGCCGGCGCCCGCCCCGTACGACCTGCAGGACGAGCTGTTCGACGAGGCGTTCGTGCGCCGCCTCGAGGCCCTGGCCCTGCTCGCCCGGCGAATCCACGCCGGTCGCGAGCGCGCCGAACGGCGCAGCCGCCGCACCGGCACGGGAGTCGAGTTTGCCGATCACCGCGAATACCTTCCCGGGGACGACCTGCGACACGTCGACTGGAACGTGTGGCAGCGGCACGGTCGGCTGTTGCTGCGTACCTACGAACAACACGAGGACCTGTCCGTGCACGTGGTCGTCGACACCTCGCGCTCGATGAGCTGCGGCACACCGTCCCGACTCGACGTCGCCCGCCGTCTGGGCGCCGCCCTCTCGTACATCGCGCTCTCGGCGCTCGACCGGCTCGCCATCTACGCGTTCGACCGGGGGCTCGTGCGCCACCTGGCGCCCGGTCGAGGACGCGGACGCATCTTCGCCGTGCTCGACGCCTTCCGCCGCATGCGCGCCGGAGGAGAGACCGACCTGCAGTCGAGCCTACGCGCCTTCGTCGCGCAGCGGCCCAGGCCGGGCCTCGTGCTGTTGCTCAGCGATCTGTACGACGCCGAGGGGCTCGAACGAGGTCTGGACGTCTTGCGGCACGCGCGCTTCGAGCCGGTGGTGATTCACCTGATCGATCCGGCCGACGAACGACCGGCGCTCCGGGGCGAGGTGCGGCTGGTCGACGTCGAGGACGGATCGGGGATCGACGTCACCGTCACGCCCGCCCTGCTCGAACGATACGAACGCGCCCTGCGTCGGTGGCGCGAGCGCGTGCGTACCACCTGCCTCGAGCGACAGGTCCGCTGCCACGAGCTCGCCGTCACGACCCCGTGGGACGAGGCCGTCGTCGAGCTGTTGCGCCGCGGCGTGCTGGGAGACTGAACGTGCCGTGCAACTGCTCGGCCTGACGCTCGCGCAATGGCTCGGATTGCTCGCGGCGGCCGCCGCGGCCGTCTTCGCCTTGCACCTGCTCCGCGTGCATCGGCGGCGCGTCGAGGTGCCCTTCCTCGCGCTCTGGCAGCAGGCGGTGGGCACGTCGCGACCGAGCCGGCTGTGGGCGCGCTTGCGCTGGCTTCTGTCGCTCGTGCTGGGCGTGCTAATCGTCGCCTGCCTCACGCTCGCCATCGCCGATCCGCGCCTGGTCACGGCCACCGCGGGCGGGCGGACGCTCGTCGTGCTGCTGGACGCGAGCGCGTCGATGCTGGCGACCGACGAGCCCGGCGGCCGCTTCGAGGCCGCGCGTCGCCATGTGCGACGGCTCGTCGAGTCGCTCGGCCCGGCCGACCGGGCGCTGCTCGTGCGCATGCACGCCGTCGCCGAGCCGCTCGGACCGCTCGCTTCCGACCGCACCGTCTTGCTCCAGGCGCTGGATGCCGCTCGGCCCACCCACGCGCCCGCTCGACCGGAGCCCGCGCTGCGTCTGGCTCTCGACGCGCTACGCGGCCAGCCACGCCCCGGGATCGTCCTCGTCAGCGACGGAGCCTTCGAGCCACCCGCACCCGCGACGCTCGAGGAGTTGCAGTCGAGCGGTACGCCCCTGGCGATGGTCTCCGTCGGTCGGGAGGACCGCAACGTCGCCGTCACGGCGTTGGCGGCCCGACGACATCCGCTCGACCGAACGCGCTGCGCGCTGCTGGTGGAGCTGTGGAACGCGGGAACACGACGCGAACGGGTCGAGCTTCGGCTTCTGGGTGACGGGCGGCCGCTCGACGTCGAGCACTTGGAGCTCGAGCCGGGCGAGCGCATCCGGCGCGTCCGCGACGACGTGACGGGCGCCGATCGGCTCGTCGAGGCGCACATCGTGCTCGCCGACGGCCCCGACGCGCTCCCGCTCGACGATCGGGCGGTGGCGCGGATCCCGGAGCGCCGACGCATGCGCGTGCTCACCGTCGGCGAAGGCAACCTCTACCTCGAGGCGGCACTTCTGCTCGACGAATATCTCGACGTCACGCACGTACGCCCCGCGGAGTACCGCGACGCGCACGGCTACGACGCCGCGATCTTCGACGGCTTCGTTCCCCCGGCGCCACCGGGCGTCGACGCGATCTTCCTGCACCCGACGGGCGGCTCGGGCTGGCAGCCGATCGCCGTCGAGGGGCGCATCGAACGGCCCTCCTTCGAGCGCGTCGATCGCGACCATCCACTGGTGCGCTGGGTCGCGCTGCGCGACGTCAACGTCGCCGAGGCGCTGCGGCTCCGGCCCGAGCCGCGCGATCGCATCGTCGCCTCCGATCCGCGGGGTCCGCTTCTCGTCGAGGGAGAGCGGGACGGACGGCGGATCGTCGTGCTCGCATTCGACGTGCGACACAGCGATCTGGTCCTGCGCGCCGCCTGGCCGTTGCTGCTGCTCAACGCGCTCGAGCGGTTCGCCGAAACCTCCGTCGAGCTGCTCGCGAGCCCGCGGGCCGGAGAGGTCTGGACGCTTCCGGTCGGCGCCACGGCGCGACGTGTGCGCATGGTGGAACCGGACGGACGCCTGCACCCGCTCGCCGTCCGTGACGGACGGATCGTGTTCCGGGCGGAGCAGGCGGGCGCGCACGTGCTCGAGGTCGACGGGCGACGAGAGCTCATCGCGAGCCAGCTCCCGCCCGGCGAGGAGAGTCGGATCGCTCCGGTGCGAGCGCCGCGCTGGGGCTCGCTCCACTGGAGCCGGGCCCTCGAGGGCAGACCTCAGGTCGACCGCACACCGTGGGCATGGCTCGCCGCCGTCGCGCTCGTGCTGCTCGTCGTCGAGTGGCTCGCCTACCACCGCCGCTGGACGGCGTGATGCGGCGAGGGAGGCTCAGGACGGGGCTCGAGGCCTCGGCGTTGATCGGCGCGTGCGCGCTGCTCGCCACGTGGATCGCGCACGCGACGGATGGAGGCCTCGGCGTCGACATCGGCGGGCAGCGCTGGACCCTCCAATCGCCGCGCGCACTCGCCCTGCTCGGCGTGCTGCCGCTGCTCGTCTGGATCGATCGGCACGGTCTGAGCGAACTGTCCGCGTGGCGGCGTGCGCTCGCGCTCGGCCTGCGCGCGGCCGCCCTCGCTGCGCTGGCCGTCGCCCTGGCCCGCCCGTCGGTCCCCACGCGCACCGAGCGCCTCGCCGTCGTCTTCGTCGTGGACGTTTCCGACAGCATGACCGACGCGGCGCTCGAGCCAGCCGCCCGTCTGCTCGAGGCGACGTGGCGACGGCGAGGCGAGGCCGACGTGCAGCTCGTCACGTTCGCGCGCACCGCGCGCCTCGTGCCGTCCACCGATGGGGCGCAGCCGCCCCGCATCGCGCGCCACCCCGAGCCGGACGCCGGCGCCGCGACCGACGTTTCGGCCGCGATCCGGCTCGCCCTTGCCCTCGTTCCCGCCGATCGCGTCGGACGGGTCGTGCTCGTCTCCGACGGACTCGAGACGGAGGGGGACATGCTCGCCGAGGCCCGCGCGGCGCACGTGCGCGGGGTACCCATCGACCACGTCGTGCCGCGTGCCGCCTTGCCCGTGGAGGCCGCGGTGACCGGGGTGCGTCTGCCGGACGAAATGCGGGTGGGCGAACCGTTCCGCGTGCGCATCGGCGTGCGCAGCACGGCCAGGCTCCGGGCGCGGCTGCAACTGTGGCAGGACGGGCATCCCAACGGCATGGAGCCCGAGCGCGAGGTGGACATCGCCCCGGGCGACGGCGAGCTCGAGATGCCGTCGGTCGTGCGCGTGCCCGGTCCGGTCACCTACCGCGCGCGGCTTCTTCTGCCCACGGCCGACCGATTCGCGACGAACGACGAGGCGACGGCCAGCGGGGTCGCCACCGGTCGACCGCTCGTTCTGGTTATCGACTCGGAACCCGCGCGCACGGGGCCGCTCGCCTCCATGCTTTCGGCCGCGAACCTCGACGTGGACGTGCGTGCCCCGGCCGCCATGCCATCGACGGCCGAGCTCGCCCGCGTCGAGCTCGTCGTCTTGTCGGACGTGCCGGCCGACGCCGTGCGGCCCGCCGATGTCGAGACGCTCGAGCGCTGGGTCCGCTCGCATGGTGGAGCGCTGCTCGTTGCCGGCGGCCCGCGCGCCTTCGGGCCGGGAGGGTGGCAGGGCAGTCGGCTCGAGGCGATGCTGCCGGTGCGCCTCGAAGGCCAGCAGCGCCGCGACCAACCGAGCCTGGCCCTCGCCCTTGTCATCGACAAGAGCGGGTCGATGAGCGGACAGAAGATCGAGCTGGCCAAGGAGGCTGCGCGGGCGGCGGCCGAGGCGCTCGGGCCGGACGACTACATCACCGTGATCGGCTTCGACACGGCGCCGGTGCACGTCGTGCGCATGCAGGCCGCACGCAACCGATTCCAGATCCTGCGGGACATCGGGCGGCTGACGGCGCGCGGCGGCACCAACATTTTCCCCGCGCTCGACGCTGCCTATCAGGACCTTGCCGTCGTGCGCGCACGCTCCCGGCACGTGATCCTGCTGACCGACGGCATCAGCCCGGAAGCGGGGCTCGCCGAGCTCGTCCAGGCCATGCGTGCCGAGGGCATCACCGTCTCGACGGTGGGTCTGGGCGCCGACGTCAATCGCGCGCTGCTCGCCGGCCTGGCCGCCTCGGGCGGCGGCCGGAGCTATTTCACGAACGACCCGAGCCACGTGCCGCGCATCTTCGTGCGCGAAACGCACACGGTCGCGCGCTCCGACGTGGTCGAGGAATACGTGCGCGCGGTACCCGTCGCGACCGCCGCCTTCCTGCGCGGGGTCGACCTGGCGACCGCGCCGGCGCTGCGCGGCTACGTCGCGACGCGCGCCCGCGGCGCGCCGGCGCAGACCGTGCTCGAAACCGACCTCGGCGAGCCGCTGCTCGCACGATGGCGTCTGGGCAGCGGCTGGGTGCTCGCCTGGACGAGCGATCTGAAACCACGCTGGAGCGCCGACTGGATGCGATGGAGCGGCTTCTCGAAGCTGCTCGCGCAGCTGGTGCGCGAGCACGCGCGCAGGAGCACGGAGGAGCGGCTCGCGATGAGCGCCCACGTCGAGGACGGAGTCGCGGTGCTGCGGGTCGACGCGATCGGAGGCGACGACCGATTCCTCGACGGCCTGGTCTCGACGGCGACCGTCGAGGGCCCCATGGCGGCCGCGCCCCATGCACGGGAGCGGCTCGAGGTGCCGCTGCTGCAGACCGCTCCGGGCCGCTACGAAGGACGCGTGCCGCTGCACCGGTACGGCTCGTTCCTGGTCTCCGCCGAGCACCGCCGCGACGCGGAGCCAGTGGCCCGATCGTCGACCCAACTCGTGCATCCGTATCCGCGGGAATACGCGCGACTCGAGCCCGACGTGGAACGACTCGCAGCCGTCTCGCGTGCAACGGGAGGCCGCTCCGATCCCGACGTCGAGCAGATTCTCGACACCGGGGGGCGCGGGATCGAAGTTCCGAGGGCGCGTCAGGCTCCTGCGCTCGCCCTCGTGCTCGTGCTCTTTCTGCTCGACACGCTCGTGCGAAGACTTCCGGTGCGCTCGCCGCGGCGCGCCTGAGCGCGGGTGGCATCGCGAACGCGACAACGGACCCGTTTCCGTCCCCGTCCGACGGCAGCGGTCGGGCTGGTCGATGGCGGTTCAAACTCGGCCTCGGCCTCGGGCTCGGACACCGTCTCGGGCTCGGTCTCAGGCTCGGGCTTGGATTCGCAAAACGCTTCGGCCACGTCGACCCTTGTGACGACTGCCGTCAGACTCGCCCTCGGTACATGGGTCGGCGCAACCGGCGGCGACGTGGTCGCCGGTGGATCGTCGCCGTGAGCTGAGCCATCGAGAACGTCATCGTCGGCGCCTTCGGCGCGTGGGCATCGCCCGAACCGTCCCCGAACGAGGACAGGGCCGGCGCGCGGGCTTTGACGCGTCGCGACGACGACGGTTAGCCTCGCCCTTCGGAGCAGCGATCCGTGGGACTGGATCTCGTCGCGTGGGTCGCAGCCGAGGCGGGGCTCCCCCTGCTGGACGAGGCGCCGCTGCGTCCGAACGAAGCGGCCAGCGCGCTTCTGGGCGAGGCCCGGCCCGACTCGCTCGAGGCGGCGTGCGGCGCATTGTTCGGGCAGCGACCGGCTGAGATCGATCGTGTCCTTTCGGACGCTCGAAGAGGAACGCCTCGCATGCTGCACGAGGGCGGCTACGCGCTACTCGTGCTGCCCGCCTCGCCCGGCCGTGCGCGACTGCTGCTTTTGCCACCGAACGCGAGCCGGGCCGGCGCGCTCGCCGCACGACTCGAGCTCGTGGAGTTGGCCGCGGCCACGGCGCACGAGCTCGGCAATGCCCTCGGTGCGATCGCGGGCTGGGCGCAGATCGCGCGCCGGCGAGGGGGGGCCGAGGCCATGGTCGAGGCGCTGGGCGTCATCGAGCAGACCGCGACCAGCGCTCACCAGAGCGCGCGCGCGATGCTCTCGGTTGCGCGCGGCGAGGACGGCGACGCGCTCGTGCCGATCCACATGAGCGCGCTCGTGCACGAGGTCGCGCGCCTTCTCGCGCCGAAGGCGGCGGCCCAGTCGGTGCGCATCGAAACCCAGGTCGACGAGGGCATGCACGTGCGCGGCACGCGCGCCGCGGCGCTCACCATCGTCTGGAACCTCGCCCAGAACGCGGTCGAGGCGAGCCCGCCCGGTGGGCTCGTGCGGCTCATGCTGCAGCGCGCCGGCCCCGAGGTGCGCTTCATCGTGGAGGACGAAGGCGAAGGGATCCCACCGGACGCCGTGGAACGACTCTTTCAGCCCTACGTCACGACGAAACGCGACGGTACGGGGCTCGGTCTGCCGCTCGTCCGTCGCGCCGTCACCCAGCTCGGCGGCCAGATCCGCGTCGGGACGGCCGGGCCGCGCGGCGCGCGGTTCGAGGTGACGCTGCGGCGCGTGCGCCTCTCGGCGCGTCCGAGCGAGCCGCCTCCGTCCGACCCGCGTGGAAGCGGCCTTCGGGTCCGCTCCACGCTGCGAGGGGCCCGCGTGCTCGTCGTCGACGACGATCCCGCCACGCGGGACATGGTACGCACCGCGCTCGCGTTGCAGGGCGCGCGCGTGGTCGCGACCGACGACCCCGAACAGGTTCTCGAAGCCGATCTCGGCTACGACCTCGCCGTCGTCGACCTCGCGCTCGCCGGGCTGCGGGGAGACCGATTGGTCGCCGCGCTGCGACGACGCGGGCTCGTCCGGCGCGTCCTGCTGATGAGCGGCGCCGATCCCCCGTCGGACGCGGCTTCGGGTGGCGAGCCCGACCGCTGGTTGCGAAAGCCGTTCGGTGTCGACGATCTCATCGCCGCGGCGCAGGCGGTTCTCGCCGAGCGCCGCAGGGCCTCGAGCGGAAGCCGCGCGCGCTGACGGTCCTCACCGGTTTGCTCGGGGCCAACCGGGTGCATGCGGACGCCCGTCACCGACCGAGTCGGGCACCGGAGCGCAGTCCGCGCCCGACACACGGCCCGAGTCCGAGGCGGAGGCCGAGTCGGAGCCGGAGCCCGATCCCGATTCAACCGACCCGCAGGACAGCGGCGACTTCCAATCCGGGCGGCCACGGATTCTGCAGCTCCGCGCAGCCGGTGCCCGCATGGCCCATTCGATGGTAAGAGGGGCCCATGCCCGTCCATCCCGCGCGTCTCGTCGTCGTCCTCGCGCTCGCGACCGCCTCGACGTCGCTCGCCCCCTCCCGCGTGCACGCGGGCGGATACGAGCTGCCCGGACACGGCAGCCGTGCGCTCGGTCGCGCCGGCGCCTTCGCCGCACGCGCCGACGACGGCCTGGCCCTGCTGTACAATCCCGCCGCGCTCGCCCACCTGCCGGGCACGTCCATCGGTCTCGACGTGCACCTGGGGTTCCTCGACGCCTGCTACGCGCGCCGCAGCGCGCCGAGCAACACGTACCTCGACGGTCTGGGCACCTCGGCGTCGGCGTCGCGCTTCGATGCAGACCCCTCCGACCCCGGCGCGTGGGCGGTCGATGCTCGATATCCCGAGGTCTGTAACGGAGGTCCACCCGGACCGAGCCCCCAGTTGACGTTCGTGCAGCGCGCGAGCGAGTCGTTCGGCTGGGGCGCGGGGGTGCTCGCGCCGTTCGCCGTCGGCGGTCATTCGCTGTGGGGCGAGCAAGACGGCACCACCTCCGGCGGCCGGCTGCCCACGCCGTCGCGTTACGTACTCGTCGAGCAGAACCTGCTCTTGCTGCACCCCAGCGTCGCAGCCGCCTACCGGCCCATTCCGCGTCTGTCGATCGGCGCCACCGTGCGTTGGGGAATCGGCCATTTCCGTTATCGGAACCTGACACGTGCGACCGGTGGCGAGTCGCCAGCTGGGGACGTGCTCAGCGATCTGTCGGTGACCGACCCGTTCGTGCCGTCGTTCGTGACGTCAATCCACGCCATTCCCTTCGATGCCCTCGACGTGGTCGCGCGCTTCCAGTGGAGCGACCGCGTGCTCGCCTCCGGTCGCGCCGATCTCGTCTACGCGCACTTCGGCGCAGCGACCCCGGGCGGCAGCGTGACCGGCCCGTTGCGTGCCACGACGCGCTTCGAGGACGTGGCGCTCGAGGCGCCGCAGCCCTGGAGCGTCGGCCTCGCCGTGCGATTCGCGCAGCGCTTCGCGCCGCGGCCTCGGGACCCACGCGCCGTGCGGCGGCTCAGCGGGCGCGTCGAGGACGCGATGTCCAACGAGCGCTTCGACGTCGAGCTCGACGTGCAGTACGAACGCAACTCGATCGTCGACGATCTCGTGATCCGGTTTCCGGACGCCCCCGAGCGCCGCGCGCTCGCCGTTCCGGAATGGGACGGGACGATGGTCGTTCCCAACACGCTTCCCGTGCCGCCCCGCATCGCGATTCCCCACCGGTGGAAGGATCAGCTCTCCGTCCGGCTCGGCGGGGATTTCAACGCGATCCCCGGCATGGCCGCGGTGCGGCTGGGCGTATCGTACGAGACGGGCGGCGTGCGCCCCGCGTACGCCAACCTCGACTTCTGGCCCGTCGAGCGCATCGGCGTGCACGCCGGGCTGACGGCGCGGCTGGGCAATCTCGACGTCTCGCTCGCCTACGCCCATTTCTTCCAGCAGACGCTCGAGGTGGCCCCGGAAGAAGCGCGCCTCCCCCAGATCTCCGCGGACGAAATGGGCGCCATCGTCAACGCGGGATCGTACACATCGAACGCCGACGTGCTGTCCCTGGCCGTGCGCTACCACCTCTGAGGGGGTCGTTCCGGCTCGGTCTCAGACTCGGCCTCGGCCTCGGACTCGGTCTCGGTCTCGGACTCCGACGCAGTCTCGGACTCGGATTCGGGCACGGACCCCGACTCGGGCTCGGGCTCCGCCCCTGGCCTCGATCCGTGCCGTAACACCCACGCCCTAGGTGAGTTGCCTCCCATCCCCGTCACCTCGGCCCGCGCTACACGTGCCCGCCGTGCGAATCGACGTCGTCGGAGGAGGTCCCGGAGGACTGTTCTTCGCCATCCTCGCGCGCAAGCGCGACCCCGCGCGGCGGATCACGGTCCACGAGCGCAACCAGCCAGGCGACACCTTCGGTTGGGGCGTCGTCTTCAGCGAGCTGACCCAGGAAAACCTGCGCGCGGCCGATCCCGAAACGCTCGCCGCGATGGAGGCGTCGAGCGCGCACTGGGATGCCATCGAGACCCACGTCGGAGGACGCGTGCTCACGTGTCGCGGCCACGCCTTCGCGGGGCTCGAGCGACGCACACTGCTCGACCTGCTGTACCGGCGGGCCGACGCGCTGGGCGTGGAGCTGCGTTTCGGCGTCGACGTCGACGAACGGGGCCTCGAGGTGCTCCGCGAGCGCACGGACCTTCTGGTCGCGGCCGACGGGGTCCACAGCAAGGCACGCACGCTGTGGGCTTCGCAGTTCGAGCCGAGCATCGAGCTACATGCCAATCGCTACATCTGGCTCGGCACGCCGCGACCGATGAAGGCGTTCACGTTTGTCTTCGAGCACGGCCCGCACGGCCCCTTCGTCGTGCACGCCTACCCGTATGGTCCTTCCGCCGGCACGTTCATCGTCGAGACGACCGCCGACACCTTCGAGCGCTCGGGGTTGGGCGCCCTCGACGAAGCGGAATCGATCGCGTTCTGCGAGCGGCTCTTCGCACGCTGGCTGGCAGGCGCGCCGCTCCTCGGCAACCGTTCGAGCTGGATCCGCTTCCGCACGGTGCGCAACGCGCGCTGGTCCTTCGACCGTGTCGTGCTGCTCGGCGACGCCGCGCACACCGCGCACTTTTCGATCGGCTCGGGCACGCGTCTCGCGATGGAGGACGCGATCGCACTGGTGGATGCGCTGGATGCCCATCCGGGCGACGTATCCGCGGCGCTCATGCACTACGAAAGGCAGCGACGGCCCGCAGTCGAATCGCTGCAGCGCGCCGCGCGGCGAAGCCTCGAGTGGTTCGAGCGCGTCGCGATGCACCTGGACGATCCACCCGAACGCTTCGTCTTCTCCCTGCTGACGCGCTCGTTGCGGGTCGGCCGCGAGAGCCTCGCGCGTCGGGATCCCACGTTCGTCGAACAAGTCGATGCGTGGTGGCGCGACCGCGAGGGCGTCGCGCCGGGCGCCCCACTCCCTCCGATGTTCGTCCCGTTTCGCATCCGCGGCATGACGCTTGACAATCGCGTCGTGGTCTCGCCGATGGCCCAATATCGCGCGGTCGACGGGGTGCCCGGGGACTGGCACCTGGTGCACCTGGGCGCACGCGCCATCGGGGGCGCCGGCCTCGTCTTGACGGAAATGACCTGCGTGAGTCCCGAGGGCCGCATCACGCCCGCTTGCACCGGCTTGTGGAACGACGCGCAGGAGCGCGCCTGGGGTCGCATCGTCGAGTTCGTGCACGCCGAGAGCCGGGCCCGCATCGGCGTGCAGCTCGGTCACGCGGGCCGCAAGGGAAGCACCCACGTACCGTGGCAAGGAGGGTCCGACGAATCGCTGCCCGAGGGCGGCTGGACCACGATCGCGCCCAGCCCGATTCCGTGGGGACCGCGCACGCGCGCACCGCGCGAGATGACGTTGGACGACATCGCCGCGGTTCGCCGACAGTTCCGCGACGCCGCGGCCCGCGCCCGCCGCATCGGCTTCGACCTCGTCGAGCTGCACTTCGCACACGGCTACCTCGTCTCTTCGTTTCTCTCGCCCCTGACGAACCGTCGCACCGACGCCTACGGCGGCCCCCTCGAGCGTCGCGCTCGCCTCGCGCTCGAGATCGTCGCCGAGGTGCGCGACGTCTGGGACGGGCCGCTGTCGGTTCGGATCAGCGCCCACGATTGGTCTCCTGGCGGCCTGACGGACGACGACGCGGTGCTGCTGGCCCGCTGGCTCGCCGATCACGGCGTCGACCTGATCGACGTCTCGTCGGGGCAGGTCGTCCCCGATCAGCAGCCCGCCTACGGCCGCGCCTATCAGACACCCTTCGCCGAGCGCATCCGCAAACAGGCGGCAGTGCCCACGATCGCGGTCGGAGCCATCTCGTCGTGGGACGACGTCAACACCATCGTGCTCGCCGGGCGCGCCGATCTGGTCGCCCTTGCCCGCGCGCACTTGCTCGACCCGCACTTCACCCTGCGCGCCGCCCACGAGCAAAACATCGATGACCGATGGCCCGATCCCTACCGCTCCGCCCGCACGCTACGGCGCCCCCCGCGAGGCCTGTGACCGAGACCCACGACCCGTTCGCGTCCGGGGGGCCACGCGTGGCCTCGAGCTCGAACTCGGGCGCAAGGGCTCCGACTCGGTGCCGGTCCCGGACTCGGGCTCCGGGCTCTGATCCGGCTCGAAGTGCTGATTCGCCTCGCCCCGGAATACGGACCCCAATGCCTTCACGTGGCAACGGCCCAGCCGGTGGGCCCCTCAATGCCCGGGACGCAGCGATCCGAGCAGCGCCGCAATCTCGCTCTCGGCCTTCTTGTCACCCGCGGCGCGCGCCGCGGCCAGTCCACGTTGGCAGAGATCGCGCGCCTGCTCGAGTCGGCCCAGCTCCACCGCCGTCTGCGCGGCCATGAGGTACGTCGGCACGTAGCCCGGATGGGCCTGCTGCAACGCGACGAGCGCCTCGAGCGCCTCGACACACCGGCCCAGCCCTCGCAGTTCAAGCGCACGGGCGTAATAGGGAAAGGGATCGGCCGGGCACGTCGCGACAATCCGCTCGAGGCGCTCGAGACGCTCGAGCTTGCGTCGCAGCGCCTCGTCGCTCACGACCCGACCGCTCCCGACGTGCCCGTCGTGGCCGAAGGTCCCGGCTCGAGCACGCCGATGTACGGCAGGTTGCGGTACCGCTCCGCGTGGTCGAGCCCGTAGCCGACGACGAACACGTCGTCGACCGTGAATCCGAGCCAGTCGATGGGAACGACGATGCGCGTGCGCGCGGGCTTGTGCAGCAGCGCCGCGACACGCAGCGAGCGCGGCCGCCGCGTGCGCAGGTTGTCGAGCAGGTACGCCATCGTCAGTCCCGTGTCGACGATGTCCTCGACGACGATCACGTCGCGTCCCTCGATCGATCGGCTCAAGTCGCTCGTGATCTGCACGACCCCGCTGGTCTCGGTGCCATCTCCGTACGAGCGCAGGCCCAGAAAGTCCACGGTCAACGGCAGATCGATCCGCCGGGCCAGGTCGGCGGCGAACACGAAACTGCCCTTGAGCACGACGACGAGCACCAGGTCCTGCCCCCGGCACGCGGACGTGATCTGCGCGCCCATCTGCGCGACGCGCTCCTGGAGGCGCGTCTCGTCGAAGAGCACCTTGACGCGTTCGGTCACGGCCCGCGCACCGACCCGCCGAGGACTAGATCGATCGCGGCGCGCAGGCCAGCCTCCACGGCCCCGGGAACGAGCTCGACGAGCGCGCGCGCCGCGAGCAGCACCGCCAGCAGCCCGACCGCCGCGCGCAGAGGCATGCCGGCGAAAAAGACCGGAATCTGGGGCGCCGCGCGCGCGAGCAGCCCGAGCGCGATTTCAACGGCGACCAGCGCGACCGCGGCCGGAGCCGTGATCGAGAGCGAGAGCGCCACGGCGTCCCCGAACAGCCGCGCGACTCCGAGCGCGGCGGCCCCCGCGTCGAGCTGCGCCGCGGGCCCCCCGACGGGGAGCGTCACGAACGAGCGACCGAGCGCCCCCAACGCGAGCACATGTCCGCCGAGCGCGCAAAAGACGGCGACGGCGAGCAGCAGCTTGAGGTCTCCGACGGGGCTGGTGCGTTCCCCCGTGGGCGGCGCGATGACCTCGGACATCGCCGCGCCACGCCACGTGTCGACGAGCCGCCCCGCCCAGTCGAACGCGAAGAACGGGAGCGCCGTGACGATCGCGAAGAGCAGCCCGACGACGACCTCGCGCCCCGAGAGCGCGACGAGCGTCACGGCAGCCGTGGGGACCTCGGGAGCCGCGGCCGCGGCCGAAGGATACATCGCGACCGTCAGGGCGAGGAGCAGAGCCGTGCGAAACACGACGGGCGCTCCCTTCGGTGTGAGCCACGGCGCGAGCAGGGCAAGCGGGGCGAGCCGCATCGCGACGAGCCAGCCGACGGCGAGGGCACGACCGATGGCCTCGGAGCCTCCGAGCCAGTCAATGAGCCGGTCCACGTCAAGGCACGAGCGAGGGGATGGCGCTCCACAGCTGCGTCGTGAAACGCACGAGCTCGGCACCCATCCACGGCCCCCCGACGGCGAGCGCAATCGCCACGGCGACGAGCTTTGGAACGAAGGCGAGGGCTTGCTCCTGAACCTGCGTCACGGCCTGGGCGAGGCCGATGACGAGCCCCACGCCTAGGCTGACGAGCAACGACGGGGCCGAAACGAGTAGCACCAGGTAGAGCGTCTCGGCCGTCAGGCGCCCCAATTCCGCTGCAAGCACGGCGGGCAGGATACCGCCGTTCGCGGTCGACCGGCGCCGTATCCCGAACCCGACGCACGTCGGCGGTTCTGTGGCTCGACCGTAGGCTTTTGACAGCGGCGGCCATTTGGGTTGATCGCGACTTCGACTCGGACTCGGGCTCGGACTCGGACTCGGGCCCAGACTCAGACTCGGGTTTTGATCGCCGCGAGATGACACATGGGCACGTCGGGGACGGAGGCGGGTGCCCGAGATCAACGACGGTCGGCATCAGCCCTTGAGCCACCGCACCAGGGCGTAGACGAGAGCTCCGACCGAGAGCGCGAGCACGACGGTGGTGCCCCAGCCGAGCCCGCCTGGCCGGCCCTCTGCCGACCTCGAGCCCGGCCCCGCCGCGCGAGCCGACGCAGGACCCGCTGCCACGACGACCTTCGACGGATCGTCTCCGCCCACGTCGCGCGTAGTCGCGGCTACCTCGTGGCGCGCTCCCCCTGCCTGCGAAGGGTCGATCCCGGCGGCTTCGAGCGCGGCCTCCTCCCACACCGTGGTGGGCTCGTCCGCCGCGTGCGACTCGCGCTCACGCTGCGGAGGCCGCTCCGACACGGCGCACATTGTCTCAGGTCGTGGAGTCGAGGGCCAGTTCGCGAGCCCTCGGCAGCAAGGCACCGAGCTTCCCGCGCCGGAGGGAGCGTTCCGCCACGGATCCCATCGCGGACCAACCAGCCCTCAAGGCGATTCGCCCGACCCCGATGCGCGCCGGCTGCGCTCTTCCCCCCGTAACGGCCGGATCGCGTTCAGCCGTGCGTGCAGCTCGACGATCTCTTCGAGCGCGCGACGCTCCTGCGCGACGGCCTCGACCACGGGCAACGACTCGATCTCGCCTCCCTCGAGCGCGACCGCCAGGCGCTCGAGTGCATCCCTTCGCATGGCGACCGCCCGCCTCCATCGCGTGTGCAGCTCGCGACCCTCCGCGCTTCGAGGCCGCCACGCTTCGATCCGCTCGAGCATCCGTCGAGCCGCGGGGATCGCGGCCGCGCGCAGCCGCTGCGCCGCGAGGAACGGACGTCGCTCGGCGATCGCACGGTCGACCTCGGTCATGGGGCCCGCGAGCTCGTCGTGCGCGAGCAGGGCCTGCATGGCGCGCGCATCCTCGACGAGGCGAGGATCGGGCTCGTCGGCCCCGTCGCGCGCACACGCGAGCAGGGCGAGCGCGGTGAGCATCGCGAGCCGATGCACGCCGCCCTCAGCCACCCGTCAGGCCGCGTTCCGCGAGGAACTTTTCAATGCGCAGGTTGACCAGCTCCGGGTATTCGACGGCGACGTAGTGTGTGCCACCGGGCACGACGAGCAGCTCGGCTCCGCCGATCGCGCGCGCCATGCGCTCGGCCGCGCGCGGTGGCGTGAACCGGTCGTGCTCACCGCAGATGACCAGCGTCGGGACGTCCACCGCGGCAAGCACGTCCGTCGCGTCGTGCTCGCCGAGACGCTCCAGAATGCCCAGGTACACCCGCATGTCGAGATCGGCGAACGAGCGCGCCAGCTCGTGCCACAGCGCATCGTCCAGTGTCGGCGCCGCCAGCCCGAGCCGCTTCGCCCACGAAACGAGCTCGGGCCAACGCACCACGCGCTGCGTGATCCGTTGCGTCCAGCCCGGAACGGCACGGGCCGCGCCGAGCAGCCACGGCACCGAACGCTGCACGATCGGACCTCCACCGGCGAGCTCCGCCCACGGGCGTCCGGGGACACCGTTGGCGAGAACGAGCCCCGCGACGCGCTCCGGAACGCGCCGGAACAGCTCGAGCCCTACCTGAACGCCCATCGACCAGCCGACGACGACGACGCGATCGATCCCCTCGGCGTCGAGCACGTGGAGCGCGTCACGAACGTGATCGAGAACGCCGATGGCGTCGGGGCGCGCCGGCGGCCCGGAACGGTACAGGCCGCGATAGTCCCACGAGACGAAGCGCAACCGACCCGCGAAATGCTCGATCTGCCGGCGCCACGCCATCCAACTCCCGCCGAGTCCATTGGCCAGCAGGACGGGCAACCCTTCGCCGACGACGTGGTAGGCGATGTCGGTCCCGTCGAACGAGCGAACACGACGTTCGAGGACACGCCTTCCTCGCACGAGCATCGCGAGACGTGACGATAACGCACCTGCCCGCACGGGCTCACGTTCGCCGTGCCGGTGCACGTCGAACGCCGCGAGCGGATCGCCGTCGCACCATCCCCGGTCGACTTGCCCCCGCGAGGCTCGCGCAACGTCGCGGACGCCGCATCGTTCCCGTCGCGACGCGAGCGTCCAGTTGACGCGCCGCCGCGAGCGAGGATACGTTCGCGCCTCGTCCGGCGGGGCGCGACACGTGGAACCTCGATGTCCGACGACAAGAAGCCGAAAAACATCAAGGATCTGAAGGCGCGACTCGGGCGTACGATCGCCCCTGGACAGCAGGGGGCGGCAATTCCACCTCCCGCGGTGTCGACTCCGCAGCCCGCGGCCCCCCTAACGGCTACGCCAGCGCCTGCGGCCAGACCCGCGCCCGCTTCGTCCCCGTCGGCACGCCCGCCGGCGCCGACGCCCGGGCCCGTTGCCACTCCGATGCCGGTGCCGGCTCCCATCCCGGCGCCCGTGCCCACCCCGATTCCTCCGCCCGCCGCACCACCCGTTCCCGGGCTCTTCGGACCCGCTGCGGTTCCACCGCCTCCGTTCGCGCAACCTCAACCGGCGCGACCGAAGACGGCCGATCCATTCGGTGCGGTCGCGACCGCCGCTCCCGCAGTGCAGGAGGTCCGCCTCGTCGTCGACGACAAGCCCGTCGAGGACGCCGAGGTCGGACGGAAGCGTCGTGGGCGCGTCGCGATCCTCCTCGGCGCGGGCCTGATCGTTGGCCTCCTGCTGGGCTACGCAGGGGGTCGCACGATGGGCGACCGCAACATGTTCAACCTCGCGCTGCAGGACGGCAAGGACCTGTATCAGCACGTGCGGACCGCGTCCGAAACCATCAACAAGGCCAAACGGTACATCGATGCGGCGACCGCCGCCGCGCGGGGCGGCCCGGGCCGGCCCCCGACGGTGGACAGGCAGGCCATCGAAGCGCTGCGCGCGCTCGAGCAACCCGTCCGGGCCCAGCACTTCTCCCGCAAGCGCTACTCGGCGTTCCAGCCGGAGACCGTCGACGCGCTGTTCAACTGGTTTACGAACACCGTCAAGCTGTGGGAGTTGTTCGAACGGCTCAACGTCCGCACGGCGGGCCAGGCTGCGTCGCGCATCAACGAATCGTGCCGGGCGACTCAGAACGTGGTCACACCGAGCGGCTGCGCGCTCGAGCGCGTCGAGGATCGGATCCTGTGCGCCATGGTCTTCGTCACCTTCCCCGGCGAGGGTGAGGATCCGACGAAGGTCAAGGTCCGATCGCAGATCACGTCGGCGCAGCAGTTCGACCGCACACTGTTCAACGGCCAGCAAGACGTGCTCGAGTCGCCGAGCAAGTACGTGATCCTCACCAATCCTGAGCACAGCCTCGGCGTGCTCGGCGCGCCGGCGAGCGAGTGCGCGCTCTATCAGGCCCTCATCCTCGAAGCCAATCAGCTCATGAACGAGACCCTCGAGGCCCAAGGAAGACTCGAGCGCGGGCTGGGTGATGTGGCTTCCCTCGAGCCCTTACTGGCCTTCTGACGCACCCCGCGCCGTCGCGCCCGGACAGTTTCCGGTCGGGCGGAAACCGGGCCCGATGCCACCCCAGCGCGCGCGCTGCCCCGTCATGAGAACCCAGGCGGAAATCGCATCGCACCGCACGCCGGGCCCGCCGGTGCCGGGGCGGCTGCGCACGTCCGCGATCACGTCGAGCTGGGTCTCGAGCAGGTCGTACTGGGCCGATCCCGGGCAAACTCCGACGGCCTGTGCGCTCTGCGCGATGTCGACGACGGCCCAGCGTCCGCCGAGGGTCGCTTCGATACGCCCATCGACCAGGCGGCCAACGAGCAGGCCGTCGGTGATGCGGACGAGCACACCGTTGGTCGCGCCGATGAACACGATCTCGGTTCGGTCAGGAAGTCGGACGACCAGCGCGCCGTTCGCGACATAGGCGTTGTCGTCGACGAGCAACGGGCTGCGCGGATCCCCGCCGGCAAAGTTGTCGTCTCTCGCGAAGAGCCAGTCCTCCCCGTCCCACGCAGGAGGCATCGGTTCCCGACCGTCGAGGAGCACCGGCGTCATTCCGTCGTAGCGAACCTCCGGTGGAGCCTTCTCTCCCTCGCTCGTACCCCAGGAGCTGACCCCGACCCACACCCGCACGCGCGGATCGTCTGCGTCACCGTTCCACCCGCTGACGTGAACGAGGACCGCGCCTCTGCCCGCGGCCTGGTGATCGCGCGCCACCTGCTCCAGATCGGGCACCGCGAGCTGCACGAACGGATAGAACGTCCGACCGAACGCGTTGTCGATACCACCCTCGCCGTCGATTTCGCGGCTGCTCGTGATGCGCGGCGGCACGCACTCGGCCTCGAAGTCCGGTGGACGCGTGCAGTACCCGTCCATGTCGAAGCCGGTCGTGCGCCACAGCTCTCCGCTCTGCTCGAGCACGACGTCGCGCAGCGCCCAGAACACGGGACCCACATCCACTCCATCGTCCTCGCGCTGGGGGCGGTCGGGAGGAACACGTCGGGGACCGCACTCGACCGGCCAGGTCGAGCCCCCATCGCGTCGTACGTCGAGCAGCGCGGGATCGTAGACGCGACACGCACACACCGACGCGAGCGCCACACAACCCCACCACTGAGCGCAACGCCGCCCGCGTCCCGGCTCCTGCACGCTAGCACCATGATACGCGCCGGCATGGGAGAGGGGAATCGCTCGGGCTGCCAGCGCCCCCGTACGCCGACGCCGAGGCTCGACGAGCGTGGCGAGGAGTCCGCGAGACCGAGTCGGATGACGAGCTGGAGGCTTGTCCGCACCCGAGACCGCGCCCGAGTCCGAGCCCCGGCGACGGTCACCGTCGGTCGACGTTGCCGACGGGGGTTGCGAACTCGAGACCGAGACCGAGACCGAGTCCGAGTCCGAATCCGCGTCCGATTCCAAGTCCGATCCCGACTCCGAGTCCGTGTCCGTGTCCGAGTCAGAGACCGAGACCGAGTCCAAGCCTGAGCCTGAGCCCGCGTCCGAGGCCATCACCGTGCGCCAGACCGAATCGGAGTCCGAGTCCGAGAGCGCGCGTGTTCTTCCAGCCGCGAGAGCGAGTCCCACGCGCATCGATCCCTGGGACAGGACCGCGCATCAACTGGACCACGTCTTCAGCCGCCGTCGGGCCGCCCTCCGTCGACACCGCCGTCTGCACGCGCAGCGCACGCGTCGCGCCGCGGGGGCGCTGGAGCCAGCCCCGCCCAGTGCGCGCGGTATCCGGTGAATCGCACCCCGACCGAGATCGCGTTGCATTCGACTCCGGGTCCGCCGGTTCCGGGAGTCGCGCGCAGATCTGCGATCCGGTCGAGCTGATTGCGCAGGATCTCGTACTGAGGACTTCCCGGGCAGATCCCGACGGTCTCGGCGGTTTGCAGGATGTCCGTGATCGCCCAGCGCCCCGCGACCACAGCCGGCTCGAGGCGCGCGAGATCGCGCGACAGCGTCCCGACGGCGAACCCTCCCGTCAGCCGCACGACGACGCTTCCGGCGGACGACTGGAAGAGCAGTTCGGTGCGCTCGGGCAAGGCCATCACGGCCCTCCATCCAGCCACGTACGCATTGTCATCGCGAACCAGCGGTCGATTTTCGTCGCCCATCACGAACCAGTCGTCGCGCACCCAGAAAAAGTCCTCACCCGCCCATTGCGGCGGCGGAAGCGGCTGCCCATCGGCGGTCCGCGGCCCCTCCGGGCCGAAAATCGGTTGCGCCGGAGGCCGACCGCCGCCGGGACCGGGCGTCGCGGCCACGGCGAAGCCCAGTGTGACGTCGACGCGCGGATCGTCGGCGCGGCCGTTGTAGCCGCGAATCCGCAGAACCACGGTTCCGTCTCCCGCCGCCTGAGCGGCGCGCGCCTGCCCCTCGAGGCCGACCAGGGTGACCGCGACGAGTGGGAACAGGTTTTCGCCGAACGAGTTGTCGATCCCGCCCTCCCCGTCCAGCACGTGGGGTGCTCCGCGCGCCGGCGGCCGGCACTCGACGTCCGGAACGGCGCCGTACGAGCAGCGCCCGTCGAGATCGAAGCCCGTGGTGCGCCACGCCTCGCCCTGGTCGAGAAATACGTCGCGCAGCGCGAAGACCATCTCCATGCTCCCGTCGTCCGAAACGTCGGGGCGGGGCGGAGGCACGACGCGCTCACATGTCGAGGAGCTCGCGTCGCGGAGCAAAGTCGGGTCGTACACCTTGCAGGCGCACAATCCCAGCCATGCCCCCGCCAACGCCACGCGAAACATCGCTGCGATGCTAACAGAGCTCGGCTCGGCCCGGACGGTGACGGCCGAGCGCCACGAGAAGCGCAGCGGCGGCCCGCGCGCGGTGGCTCAGGGAGTTCTTTTCGGCTCGCGACAGCTCGGCCAGCGTCCGTCCATCGGAAAGCTCGAACAGCGGATCGTAGCCGAAGCCTCCCGATCCTCGCTCCCGGACGGCGATGCGCCCTTCGAGGACGCCTCGCGCGACCCACGGTCTTGGCCCGTGCGGTCCTCGCGGATCGATCCACGCGAGAACACATACGAAGCGCGCCCCGCGTCGCGCCTCCGGGACCCCAGCCAGGGCATCGAGGAGCGCGGCGCGGTTGCGGGCGTCGTCGCGAGGCTGTCCGCCCCAGCGCGCAGACCGCACGCCGGGGGCGCCGTCGAGCGCGTCCACGACGAGCCCGCTGTCGTCGGCCAGAACCGTCGCGCCACCGAGCACCGCGGACGCGATGCGGGCCTTGAGGGTCGCGTTCCCTTCGAACGAATCGCGGTGCTCCTCGACGAGGTCGAGAAGCCGGGGCTCGGGGAATGCCTCCAGACGCCACCCCCGCAACCCACCGAGCAAAGCGCGGATCTCCGCGAGCTTGCCCGCGTTGCTCGTCGCGAGAAAGACCGTTCGGTCCATTATCGGAGCGGCGGAGCGAGGCGCACCCCGGCCTGCTCGAGCACGCGACGCTGTAGTTCGACGAGCTCGGCGACACCGCGCAGACCGAGCTCGACGAGCCGTTCGAACCGGTCTCGGTCGACGGGGGCTCCCTCCGCGGTTCCCTGGACCTCCACGAGCGCCCCGGACTGCGTTCCGACGACGTTGAGATCCACCTCGGCGTCGGCGTCTTCTTCGTAACACAGATCCAGCCGTGCGCGTCCGCCGACCCAGCCGGCGCTGACCGCCGCGACCGGTTCTCGGATCACCCGCGCATCGACGAGGCCCCCTTTCCGAAGGCCGTCGAGCAGGAGCGCCACCGCGACGAAGCCGCCCGTGATCGACGCCGTTCGGGTGCCGCCGTCGGCGTCGAGCACGTCGCAGTCCACCGTGATCGTCCGCTCGCCCAGCGCGTCCAGGCGCAACGCCGCGCGCAACGAACGACCGACGAGCCGCTGGATTTCCTGGACCCGACCGTCGATGGGACCGCGCCGACCGTCGCGCGCCTGCCGACGGCCGCTCGCGCACGGATGCATCGCATACTCGGCCGTGAGCCAGCCGCGCCCGGTGCCGCGCAAGAAGTCCCGCACCGTGTCCTCGATAGTCGCGACGCACAGCACGGTGGTGTTTCCACAGCGGTACAACACCGAGGCCTCGGCATGTCGCAACGGACGCAGCTCGATGTGCACCGGGCGCAGGGCGTCGTCCGAACGCCCGTCGGCGCGCGTCCGTTCGTCACGCATCGAGCACCCGCTCTCGTCTCGACACCGCGAGGCCTTCGGACGACGCCGGCGGCAGCTCGATCTCGAAGGTCGCGCCGCGCCCGGCGGGGCCTTCGAGGCACCGGATGGCACCTCCGTGGGCCGCGACGATCTGTTGCGTCAACGGCAACCCCAACCCCGTCCCCCCCTCCTTCGTCGTGTAGAAGAGGTCGAAGATGCGCTCGCGATCCCCAGCGGGGACGCCCGGCCCCTCGTCGAGGACACGCAACAGCGCCCCACCCCCCGGCGCACGCCGGGCCTGCACAACGACGCGATCGCCGGGCCGTGAGGCCTCGCGCGCATTGCGCAGCAGGTTGACCAGGGCCTGACGCATCTGCCCCTCGTCCACCGCCACCGGCGGCACGTCCGGGTCGATGTCGATCTCGAGATCGACGCCTGCAGCCGTCATTTCTCGGCGCACGAACGCGGCGACCTCGGCGATGAGCGAGGCGGGCGACTCGAGGCCGAGATGGGGCGTCGGAAGCCGCGCCAGCCTGAGGTATTCCTCGGTGATCGCGGTGAGCCGATCGATCTCGCGTTGGATCGCGCCGATCAACGCGCGGACCTCGGGGCCGGCCTCTCGCATCTCCTCCTCGAGCATCTCGACGTTGAGACCGATGCTCGTGAGCGGATTGCGGACCTCGTGGGTCACGTGGGCCGCCATCCGCCCGATGGCAGCCAGCCGCTCCGTCTGGATGAGTCGCGCCTTGGTCCGCAGCGCCTCGGTCACGTCCTCGGCCACGATCAGCACGGCCGGCTGCTCCGCATCCGCACCCTCGGTCCCCGACCGACCGCCGAGCGGCGTGACGAGCACGTCGACGAGCCGCTCGCCCTGCCCGAAGCGCACGGCGGAGAGCATCGACCGGTCGGCGCCCGCCACCACGCTGCGCACGGCCTCCTCGAGAGGCGCCAGTCGCGCGACCAGGTCGGTCTCGGTCAGCAGGCGACCGACTGCATCCGGCCCGAGCTCGAGCACCCGCGCGGCCGCCGGATTGGTGAGCCGGACGCGGCCCTGTGCGTCGACGACGACGACCGCCGCGCGCAGGTCCGCGAGGATCTGCGCCTGCATCCGTTGCAGCCTGAGGCGCGCTTCGTGCTCCTCGCGAAGGCGCTGGTCGCGTTGCACGAGCGCATCGACCATTCGTTCGATCTCGGCCGCCAGATGGCCGAGCTCGTCGTCTCGCGCCGGCACCAAACGCGCGTCGAGCTCGCCGCGTGCGATCCGCTGCACGCGGGTCACCAGTTGCGCGAGTGGCGCGAGCCGCCGCGCAGCATCCCACGTCACGAGCACGCCGACCAGCAGCGCGATGGCCGTCAGCACGCCGAGGCCGAGCGCGGTACGTCGTTCCGTCGCGGCCGCGTCGGCCCCCAGCGACGCGATGCGACCCTCCAGGGCCCGACGCGCAGACCGCAGCCTTCGCTCGATGCTCCGCTCGGCCAGCCGCAGCTCGCGGGCGAGCTCGCCGTGGTCCGGGGAGCCTGGCGCGTCGAGCGCACGCAGCAACGCGTCGTAGCGAGCCTCGACCGCGCCCACCTCGCGACGCACCGCGCCGACCTGGGCCGCGAGCTCGACGAACAGGCGCCGGTCGTCTTCGGGCGGATCGGCGGAGAGCGCATGCTCGAGCCGCCGAGACAGCTCGAGCAGCCGTCCGGGGCGGATCCGCCGCGCCGCGGCGAGCCACGAGCGCGTCGCGACGTCCAGACGCGTCCCCGCTCCGTCGAGCACGGCGCCGAGTACCGACGCGTCGGTCTCGGCCCGGACGAGCTCGACCGCGATGGGAAGGTGATCCCGGTGCAACCGTCGCAACTCGACCGCCGTCTCGGCGTGCCGCAGCGTGCTCAGGGTCGCCAGCGTCGCGAACGAGACGAGCACGACCGCGAACCCCAGAAAGATGCGCGTCGGAGTCGACAGTCGCCGGCCGCGGCCCATCCGCCGAGATCCTATCGCGCCGCCTGGTCGGGTCGAGCATCCGACGCGTGCGACGTCGTCGCCTGCCCCTGCCCCGCGCCCGACTCGCCTGCCGCGCCCTGGAGCGCCTGGCACGTCACGATCGATTCCGAGGGCGTGTACACCCCGAGCGTGAGCACCCCGAGCACCGCCTGCGGCAGGCCGACCCGGTTCTCGATGCGCGCGATGCCCTGCGGACAGACCGTGCGGAGCTCGATTTCGTCCTGCGCATGAACGAGCCCGAAGACGAAGTGGTGTCGCCACAAGCGCATCGAGGGCCCGACCGGAACGCCCGCGACGACGTACGGGTGCCTCCAGCACCCCCCGAGCAGCGCGATGCCGAGCAGGATCGCCAGTCTCGATGCGCGGGGCACGCGCCGCAGCACAGCACGAATGCGGGGCATTGACGAGCGGGTCCGGGCGGGCATGGATGTCCAGCGACCCTGTGCGCACCGCGCCCAGTCCCCCCACTTCGCTGCGCCAGCGACTGCGGCGTGCGCTACTGGCCGACGTCGAGGCCCTCTTCGATCGCGATCCCGACCCCGGCGTGGAGCTTCTCGACGCCGTGCGCCTCGACCGCGCGGCCGTCGCGGCATGGCTGCGCGAAGCCTCCACGCTTCGCGCCGACGCGCTGGTCGAGGATCTGTGCCGCGCGCTCGCCCGTCGCGTCGAACGAATCCACCAATTCGTCGGCCGCCGTCCCGGCGACGAGCAAGCGTTCGGCGAGATGGCGTGCGCGCTGCTCGCAGCTCTGGCCGACGCGCTCGAGCAGCGTCCGGACGCGGATCTGGAGGCAGCCATTCGCCGCGTGCTGCGCGAGCACGGCGCACGGATCGGCCAGTGGCTGCGCGCGCAGGTCGGGCCCGGCGATCCGCAGGTCGTTGCGGGCCGATACACGCCCCAGACGCAGCTCCGGGTCCTCGGCCTCGACGTGGCACGGCTGCGCGAGCCCATCCTCGACGTGGGCGCGGGCGCCGACGGATCGCTCGTCGCGCACCTGCGTTCGTGCGGTCTGGACGCCGTCGGCGGTATGGACATCGAATCGAACGTCGCGCACGTCGAGCGCGCGAACTGGTACGAGCACGACTTCGGTGTCGAGCGCTGGGGCACCGTCATCAGCCATCAAGCCCTCTCGCTGCATCTATTGGCCGCCGCGCGACGTCGGGATGCCCATCGCGATGCCCTCGCCGCGGTCTACGCGCGGATCCTGCGGTCGCTGCGCCCCGCCGGTCGCTTCGTCTATGCCCCCTCGGTGCCCGACATCGAACGGCGGATTGCCGCGAACGGATTTCGCGTCGAGCACCACACCCTGCCCGAGGCGATGCGCCCGGCGCTGCTCGACCGGCTGGAAGCGCTTGGCGGGGTGCCCTTGGGCGTCGCGACCCACGTCATCCGACGGCGGGGCGGCCACGTGTCCCGGCGATTCGTCGACTTCGGTTCGGCCTCGAACCCGGACTCGGGCTCCGGCTCCGGCTCCGGCTCCGGCTCGGACTCGGGCTCGGACTCGGGCTCGGGCTCCGGCTCGGACTCGGGCTCGGACTCGGACTCGGACTCGGTCTCGGTCTCGGCCTCGGTCTCGGTCTCGAGTTCGGTCTCGGTCTCGGGCTCGAACTCGGACTCGGGCTCGGACTCAGGCTCGGACTCGGACTCGGCCTCGGAGTCGGTTTCGGGCTCGGTGACGGGCTCGCAGCACCCCTCGGCCGCATCGACCGACCTGACCGCGGGCGTCAGGCTGCCGTGAGGCGCTCGCGCAGGCCGCTCGATCGCGCCACCCGTCGGCGAACGGCTGCGGCGACGACGTCGCGCGAGGCGTAGACGACGACGCGCCGGCGGGCACGGGTGACGGCCGTGTAAAGCAACTCCCGCGTCACGATGGGGCTCGGCTCCATCGGTAGCAGAACCGCCACGGCGTCGGCCTCGGATCCTTGCGCCTTGTGTACGCTCATCGCGAACACCGTCTCGTGCGGGGGAAGCATCTGGGGCGGAATCGCACGCGGCCCCGACGCCGTGGGGAACCAGGCAACTAGCTCGTCGTTCTCGCCCGGGGCGAGCACGCCGATGTCCCCGTTGTACAGGTCGAGATCGTGCTCGTTGCGGGTGACGAGCACGGGACGGCCGTCGAAGAGCGTCTCGTGCCGTGCCCGCCCCTGCGAACGAAGCCGTTCGACGAAGCTCTCGTTGACAAGGGCGACGCTTGCGGGCCCGCGACGGTGGGCGCACAACACGCGAAATCGCTGCAACGCCGCGAGTCGTCGAGGAACGTCCCCGCTCGAGAGGTCCCGATACTGTGCCTGCAGCTCGCCGACGAGCTCGTCCGGCAGCGAGCTTCCCACGGGTGCGCGCAAGACGACCTCGTCCGAGCCGGGCCGTTCGAGCACCTCGAGCACGCGGTCGACGTCGCCCGCGCGGATGGCATCCGCCAGCCGCCCGATGGCGCCTTCCGCAGGATAGCGCCACGAACGCGCCAGTCGCACCACGCATCCGTCGAGCGCGTCGCTCGCGGCGCAGATGTCCCCGAGCACCGATCCGGCCTCCACGCTCGCCAGTTGATGCTCGTCGCCGAGCAACACCAGACGTGCGCCCGGCCGCAGCGCGTCCAGCAATCGCGACATGAGCACCAGGTCGACCATCGAGGCCTCGTCGACGATGACGACCTCGGACGGCAACGGGTCGTCGCGGTGATGCTGCACGGCGCGCTCGCCACCGCGGCCTTGACCGAGGGCCCGGTGGATGGTCATCGCCTCGATCGCCCGCACCAAGGCGCCTCGAAACGACTGCTGCAAGGGCAGTTTCCCCAACTCGCTCTCGACCGCTTCGCGCAACCGCACCGCCGCCTTGCCGGTCGGCGCCAGCAGGGCGATCAGGGGCAACCTGCCAACCTTCTGGTTCGCCCACGCGGCGAGCAGGGCGACGATGCGCGCGACGATGGTGGTCTTGCCCGTTCCCGGCCCGCCAGTGATGACCACGAGCGGTCGCGTGAGCGTCTGGCGCACCGCGTCCCGCTGCCGCGAATCGGCCTCGGTAACCGAGGCGAACAGCGCGTCGAGCTGGGCCTCGACGTCCATGCCCTCGACGCGCACGGTGGCTTTCGCACGATCGCGCAGCGCCTCGGCGACGCGTCGTTCGTGCAGCCACATGCGGGCCAGGTAGAGCCGGTCGTCGTCCAGGACGAGCGGACACCCCTCCCGTCGTACGCCGACCGCAGGACTCCCCTGCAGGGCGGCGCGCCAGGCATCGAGCTCGGGCCATCGCATGCCCTGCACGTGCTTCGGATCGTCGAGCTCGGCCGTATCGACCGGCCGACCCGCGCACGCGCGCAGATCCACGCAGACATCGCCGACGGTGACGGCGCGGCTGGCGAGCGCGGCGCCCAGCTCGACCAGACGGTCGGACGAACCGCCCAGGCGCGAAAGCGCGGACGCAAACCACACGTCGAGCCGGCCGAGCGCGCCCGCCTTGCAAAGCGCCTCGAGGTCGGACGACGCGCTCATCCCATTGGCCCCAAGAGCCGATCGAGCGACTCGAGCAGCGCCTCATCCGGACGATCGTGGAACACCCCGCAGCCCGCCGGATGATGCGGCGCGATGCCGCGCACGAAGAGATAGAGAACCCCTCCGAAGCGGGCGGCGAAGTCGTCGTGCGGCAAGCGGCTCCGGAACCAGCGCCGCACCGCGACTGCGTATAGCAGGTACTGAAGGTAGTAGTGGTGCTCGCGCATCGGGACGCGGAGCCGATCCGGGGCGTAGTCCGCAGGCGAGGGACCGAGCCAGTTCGTCTTCCAGTCCACGATGTACAGACGTCGGTCGTGCTCGAGGACACAGTCGACGTATCCCTTCAGGAATCCCACCAGCTCCTCGAACCGGAGCTGCTCCACCCGCGACACGTACTCGGCGTCGGCGGCCGGTCCGCCATGCGCGCGCAACACGGCGGCCAGGCCCTTCGGCGTGAGCAGCGAGGCGCCCTCGTTCGGGGCAGCCTCCATCCGCGCCCCACCCGCCACGGGCAATACGAATCCCAGTTCGCGCACGCACGCGGTGGGAGCGACCTCACGAAGGCGCAGCCCGTCCCGAAGCGGCGTCTCGAACAAATCGACGAGCGCATCGAACAGTAGCGGAAGATGGTCGCGCGCGAGGCCGTGCGCGTCGAGCGCGCGCTCGCATTCGAGCCGCCACGCCTCGGGCCCGGCCGTGAAATCGACCCGTTCGAGAATCGCGTGGACGCAGCGGCCCGCGACGGGGCCTGCCGGTAACGCCGCAAGGCGCACGGCGGAGCCGCCGCCGGCCTCGAGGCCGGACGAGCCGACGAGCCCGCCCACCCCGTCGTGGTCGACCCCTTCCTCCAAATCGGCTTGCTCGTCTTCGAGCTCACCGACGAGCGACGAAAAACTCGCCGTGCGCGGATTGCGCTCCGATTCGACGCGCCGCGTGCGCTCCGGGGCGACGAGGCGCGTCGCGGAGTGCGGCATACCGCGCCTCGGCGAGGCCTCCTCGCCCATGTCCAGCACGCCCATCACGCTTCCCGAGGCCCGAGCGAGGAGCTCGAGGCCTTCGCGCGTCACCGGCTCGGGGCTGTCGACACCCTGACTGCCGGAGCGAGCCGCTGCGATCGCGTGTCCGAGCAAGTACTCGAGCGGGCTCGTCTCCGGGCTCCGCACCCGCGGGGCGCCGTCGTACGCGGGGTCCGCTTCACGCTCGAGATATCCGACGAGGCAGCGGTGTCGAGCCCGTGTCAGCGCGACGTACGCAAGCCGCAGGGCTTCGGAAAGCGCCTCTCGGTGCGCGAGCTCGCGGTGCTTGTCAATGGAAGTGGACCCGACGTCGAGATGAGGCGCGACGTCACGAGTCGGGTCGTGGTAACGAACCACCGGATCTCGGTCGCGCGCCCCAATCGGCGTCCACAACCACCCCACGACGACGATCGGAAACTCGAGCCCCTTGGCCCGGTGAATGGTCATCACGCGCACCGCGCGCGCGTCGCTTTCGAGTCGTAGTTGCACGAGCTCGGGATCGAGCCCGCCCAAGCCGTCGGGATCGGATCGAGCACGCGACAGCCACGCGACCAGTCGCTGCGGACCCAGCCCGCGCTCACGGCTCACGGTGTCGAGCAACTCGAGCACGTGCGCATAGTTGGTCAGCGCGCGCGCACCCTCCGGCCTCTCGAGCAGGCGCCGCTCCGCTGCCACTTCCCGAAACAGCGTCCACACGGCCGCGGCAGGACCGCGGCTTTGTAACAGCGCGCAGGCGCGCCGAAATCGACCGTTCCACTCCATTCCCTTCGACGCATCGGCACGCGCTTGCACGAGCTCCACCGCATTGAGGCCGAACGGCCTCGTCGCCAGCGCGGCATACAGAACGCGCGGCTCGTCCGGTGTGGCCAGCGCCCGCACAATGCGCTCCAGCTCTTCCGCTTCCGTGCTCTGGAGAACCGACGCCTCTCCCGCGTGCACCGCAGGTACACCGAGCGACTGCAGCGCGCGCTGGACGGCGTTGGCCTGTTCGTTGGTACGGGTCAGGACGGCGAGGTCTCCTGCATCGATCGCACGCCGCCGGTTGTCCGCATCGGCGATCTGCGCGGGCTCCTCGAGCAGCCAAGCCGCTGCGCGGGCTATGCAAGCCGCTGCGACGTGCAACTCCCCGCCGCCACGCACCGCAAACAAGGTCAGCGGGGGGCCGGCACGTCCGCCCACCAGACGAATCCGACCGTCGGGAGCGGGCTGCGCGCGCCGGAACGCAATCGCGTCCGTCACGAACGGCCGCCGTGCAGCCTCGAAGAGCCGATTGACGGCCTCGACGAGCGGCGGATCGCTGCGTCGGTTGACGAGCAACGTTTGCGGCTGTGTCTCGCACTGGCGCAGGGCCCAGCAATAGGCGTGGACGTTGGCGCCGCGGAAACCGTAGATGGCCTGACGGGGATCCCCGATGAGAACGAGTAGCAGGTCGCGCGGACGCGCCCCGGCGAGGGTCGCGAACAGTTCGTACTGAACGGTGTCGGTGTCCTGGAATTCGTCGACGAGAATGGCGTCGTAGGCCCCGGCGATCGCGCGGCGCAGCGGCTCGTCGCGTACGACGCACAACTTCGCGTGAAGCCGATGAAGCGTATCGTTAATGAAGCGCAGGCCGAGGGCCTGCTTTCGTCGCTGGGCGGCCTGGCGGACCTGGTGTGCGAATGCGACCCGCCACCGCGTTGTGGCATCCATCGGCGCTCCGGCGGACGGCTCCACCGTCAAGGTGGGATCCTCCACGACCTGACGCCCAATCGTCCGGAGCCACCCAAGGTCCGACGCTGTGGCGATTTCCTCGACATGGACGCCGGTTTCGCGTTGCAGCACCGCGAGCCAGCCGTCGTGCACCAGCTCGTCGACCAGCCGTCGCGGATCGACCAGGCGCGTGCCCTCGACCAGCAGCCCTTCGGGCCCCCCGTGCGCCCGCAGGACACGACGACAAAAGCCGTGGATCGTGTCGACGCACGCCTCGTCGAGCCCCCGCAGGCCGCGTCGCAGCCGTGCGCAGTCCCGATCCGTCGTGCCCGACCGGCGTCGCCCCTCGACCCACGCTTCGAGCTCGGGGTCGCCGTCGCGCCGCACCCCGGACCGCCCGCCGCCCGACGCTTCGAGCGCGTCGAGCGCATCACGCAGCCGTCGACGAACCCGTTCGCGCAGCTCCCCCGCGGCCGCGCGCGTGAACGTCACCACCGCGATGCGATCGACGTCGATGCACCGTTCGACGACGAGCCGGAGAACGAGCGACGCAATCGCGTGCGTCTTTCCCGTGCCCGCGCTCGCCTCGACCACAACCGTGCCGTGCAGCGAGACCGCGAACGGATCGAATGGATGCGTCGCTACGAGCATGGCGCGACCTTCCCCTGAGGCCGTCTGCGTTTCGGTTCCGACCCGAGCGGCTCGAGATGGGCAAGCAACGGCTCGTACACCGTCATCGCCGCACGCGGGAATTCCTCGATGGCGCAGGGGCAGTCCAGCTCCGACCACAACAACGAGACGTACGGGTCCTGCAAGTCGCTCCCCCTGCCCGCCTTCCACGAACCACCCCGGAAGGCCCTCAACACGTTGCAGGCGCGCTTGACCCCCTCCGCAGGCCCCTGCAGGGGGCAGGAGGGCCAGGCTTCGCCCAGAACGCGGCCACCCGTGGCCGTCTCCGTCGCGCGACGGCGACGCAGCAGCTCGTCGACCCATGCGCGCGAGGCGTGTTGGAACAACGGGACCGGTCGGTCGAAGCCGCTTCGGTACAGCGCGACGAGCTCCGCGAGTCGGAGCCGAGCTTCGGTCGGCTCCAACGCCTTGAAGCGGACGCGCTCGACGCCGTTCGATGAAGCCTTCCCCTGGCCGATGAGCACCGTCTCGAAGCGGGCGTCGCCTCCGCACGAGCTGAGCGCCGCGAGCACCAGATGCTCGACCCATGCTTGCAGGACCCGCCAACCGCCGAGCCGTGACGCGGTGATCTGAACTCGCCGCGGACCGTGTCCCTGACCGAGGTATACGTCGAGACGCGCCACGATCCGGATGTCTTCGATGACACCATCCACCAAGACCACGTGGGCACGGGCGTCCGGCGTCGGAGGCAACGCCGCATGCCACTGCGCGTAGAAGCGTTGCAGCACCTCGTCGAGATCGTTGAACAGCGCGACGCCGAGGGGGCCCGGCGGCAGCAACGCGCGCGTCTGGGCCCACGCCAGCGTCGCGTCAAGCACGTTCGAATCGAACGACCCCGGCGCGTCTGCTGCGCCGGGAGCCAGGCCTCGCCGCGCTCGAGCCGCGCCTCGGCATTCCCGGTCGAGCAGCCGCTCCATCAGTCGCCATCGAGCCAGCGGATCCAGTTCGAGCGGCAACACGTCAGACGGTCCCTCGTCGGCCTCCGTCAACGTGATCCTCAGCACGTTGCGGACGAAGTGCCTCGAAGGCGAGCGGAGAAACGCGACCAGATCCTCGACGCGGAGGAGCTGCGGCGGCCGAGGTCCACCCACGATCGGACCGGACACGAACGCGGTCCGAACGGCGGGGAGCAACGCGGCGCAGGCCGCTTCGTAGCGACGTTCGTCGAAACTCCGGATGCGCTCGTCGGCCTCCGCCCCGAAGCAGACCGGACTCCATCCCACCAGAGGTTGCTGCACGACCAGGCGGCGCTCGAGGGCGTCGCGACGACCTTCCTCATCGACGCGAACCAGCTGGGCGCACGCGTCGATCAAGTCGGCCACGAGGGCGGATGGAGCCAGACGACCGCCATCGGCGATGCTTTGACCGACGTAACTGACGAAAAAGCGGTCGCGAGCGCCGAGCAGCGCCGCCAGCACGGCGTGCCGGTCGTCGTCGGCACTGGAAGGCCTCGCGCCACGCGCGGCGCCGGAGGACGAACCGACGGGTTGCACGAGATCCGCGCGGGGCAGGACGCGGTCCGACACACCGAGCAGCGCGACGACGCGCGCGGTCACCAGCCGCCGCGGCACCAGCTCGCAGACGGTGACGCCACGCGCGAACAGTCCACGGGACGAGCGACGATCGCCGAGCCAGTCGAGCAGGCGCGTCCGTACGGCCTGCGCGTCGATGGGCTCCCGGTGACCCGCGCGCTCGGCGGCGCGGGCGAGCGCTTCGATGGCCGCGCGAAGCGCCTGCAGCTCGTGCGCGTCCTCACCGGGGTCGAGCGCGACCCGAATCAACGCGTCGAGTCGCTCCGACCAGACACGCATCGAGCACGGCTCGCGCATCCGCACGAGCGACGGCAACAGCGTCTCGCAGGCGTCGATCAGGCTCCCCAGTCGCCGCGCGTCGGTCCCCTCGACGCCGCATCCGACCGGCAGCAGCCCGCCCCATCGCGGCGCCGCGCCGTCCTGCGCGTCCGGATCCATCGCCCAGCCCAGCAGCAGCCCGTCGAGGCCGTCCCGCCACGTGCCCGCCGCATCCGCAGGCCCCTGTTCCATCTCGCGATGGCGCACGTCCCAGCCCCAGCGGATGCCCGCGTGCTCGATCCAGCTCGCGATCGAATCGAAGTCCGCGGGCGCGATCCCGAACCGGGATGCGATCGGCCGCATCGCGAGCACGTCCAGCACCGCGCTCGCACCGAGCCGCGAGCCGACGAGGTCCAACAGCGCGAGCAGTGCGTCGATGGGTCCGCCGGGCTTGCGGGCGGGGCGGTCGCCGATGCGGAAGGGCACGCGGAACGTCGCTTCGACGAACGGAGCGTAGGTTTCGACGTCCGGGCACATGACGACGATGTCCACGGGACGCAGCGTCGAGTCGGCCTCGAGCCACGCGAGGATCCGGTCGTGCAGCACCTCCACCTCGCGCGCGGGGCCGTGGCAGCTGTGGATCTCGATCGAGTGATCCATCGCGTCGAGGCGGGCGCGCTCGCCACGAGGCACGCGCGCCTCGAGCACGGCGGACTGCAGTCGCTCGAGCAGGGTGGGCGCGCGCCCGAGGCACCCGGTCTGCTCGAGCGGATCGACGAACCGATCCTCGCCCCGCCCGGCATCGAGCTCCGCGAGGGCGCGCTGAAATCCAGCGGCAATGCGGCCCATCGTCGCGAGCAGCACGGGGGTCTCGGCCTCGTTGGAGCCCGCGGGGCGCTCGCCTCGGCCGTCTGCGCCTTCGAGGTCCGGCATCCACTCGCGAGACGGAGTCCACACGAAGAGGTGGACGTCGATGCGATCGGCGACGGCACCGAGGACGTCGAGAAACAGCCTCGGCAGCGTGGAAATCCCGAACAGGTAGACCGCCGCGAACCGTTCGCGCTCGGCGGGCGTGTTCCGATCCTGGGGAGCCTCGAACAGCTCGCTCGCCCTGCGTGCGAGGTGCTGCCCGCCGACGAGCTCGACGGCGGCGTTCCAGAGCGCAGCCAGATCCGTCTCGGCGTGCAGGGGCCATGTTCCTTCGGGCCGACTGCCCGACCCGAGCGAAGCTTGCGGAGGCCAAGCGGTCTGACACCGTTCCCAACCCAGAACGCGCTCGGGGTCGTAGACGAGGCAATCGTCGAAGAAACGCGCGAGCGAGGCGGCCAGTCGCAGACGTTGGCGCGCCTCCCAGGCATCGGCACGCTCCGCGTCGATCGCGGTGGCGGCATCGACTCGCGTCAAGCCGTCGAAGGCTCGCAGCCGCCTCGCGATGGCCCAGACGAGCGCCTCGTGGTCCCACGACCCGTCCGAGGAGGCCGGCCGACCGAACCTGTCGACGAGCCACTCGATCAGCGCCCGTGGAAACGGAAACGTGACTCCCGCGCAGACACCGGTACGCTCGGCCAGACGCAGCTGGAGCCAGCGCTCCATGCCGCGGGCCGGCACGCAGATGCGTACCGGCTCGAAGAGCGAGCCGCGGTCCTGGCGAATCCGCTCGGCGAGCATGTCCGCGAGCTCGTGCAGGCCGTTGGAGCGATGGATCCAGAGCGCCATCGTGCGGTCCCATCGTAGCCGCAACGCCCGACGCCGGCTCGCGCAGCGCCCCTCGGATCCCGACGTTCGGTCACGGCGAGTCGGACCCCGATGAAGCCTTTACAGCGCGAGCGAGTCGATGGTATGGCCGCGACCATTGCAGCGAGGAGTCGAGGGGGTCCCATGCGACGAAACACCGCGCCGCGCCCGCGACCGAAGCCGACTCCGACGGCGGCGATGCGCGCAGCGCGCCAACCGCAGAGCGCGGAGCGCCGCGACGCCCCGCCGCGCGTCGTTCCGGCCACCCCGCCCGCCCCGCGCTCAGGAAATTCCCCGATGCCGCCGTCGCAGCCCGACGCCATGACGCGCCTGGCCGGCACTGCACGCGCCGCCGCGTCCGCGGACCCCGACATTCGGGAGCGGCTCGCAGCCCTCACCCGCGCGCTCGGGCAGATCCGGCAGCTTCGGCGGAGCTACCCTCGGTCCTTCTACGACATCGGCCTGCTGCTGCGGGACGTGCGCGATCGACGACTCTACGGGGCGAAGGGGTACTCGACCTTCGAATCGTTCGTCGACCGCGAGGTGGACCTCGGCCGCATGGCCTGCCTGCGCCTGGTTCGCATCGTCGAGACGTTCGTGCGCGAGGCGGCACTCGCGTTGGGCCTCGAGCGGCTCACCGCGTGCATCGACGCCTTGTGGGAGGACTCGGCCTCCATCGTGCCGTCCGTCGTTGCGGTGTCCACCGCCCACCGCACCCCACCCGTTGCCGCAAACGGACCGGCGCAGCGGCGCGACCCGTCCGCGCGGGCCGAACGAGCGAGACGCCGACCGGCGCGCTGAAATCAACAGACCGAAGGAGGAACCGCACGATGCGAACGCTGTACAAGTACAACTTCTGGCCCGATTCCATGGCGGCGCTCGTCGCCTTGCGTCACACGGAGATCGATCGGGATCCCGACGTCCGCGTCGTCGAAGTCGACATGAGCCGAGGCGATCATCGCCGCCCTCCCTTCTCGCAGCTCGGTACCGACGGAGAGCCGCCCGCCTGGCACGAGGATCCGCAATCGCACCCGCCCAACGGTTTCGTCGTCTGGAACCTGCTCGGCGTCGGCGTGCGTCTCGACGACCTGGCGCGCGTCGCCCAGAAGCCCCGCCTGTTCACCGACGGCGCTGCCATCCCGACCAATCCGTGCAACCTGCCGCTCGGCGCGCAGTGGCTGGCATGGTCGGTCGCCCTGCTCGGACCGGTGCGCCGTCTGTGCCGCCAGTTCGCAATCCGACCCCCTGCCCAGCCACAAGCCGTTCAGGCAGCCGTCGCTCAGCTCCACGAGGCTTTGCAGTTCTTCGAGCAGCGCGGCGCGCCCGGCCCCAACGAGTGGGTCAACCGAGACGTGCTCGACGGACAGCCCGGCTTCCTGAGCATCGCGGACTATACGATCGGCGCGGCGCTCACCTACACGAGACTGCTGCCGCAGAACGCGGGGTTCCAGGCGAACTCGTTCCCCCGCACGATGGCGTACCTGGCGCGCGTCGAGGCCCAGGCACCCTTCGCTGCAACGTTCACGGGCGTGACACTGGGTCCGAACGTCGTTCCCTGGCCGCCGATCTAGTCGACCTCGCCGGCCATTGTCTCGGCGGTCTGGCTCCGACTCGGGCTCGGGCTCGGGCTCGGACTTCGGACTCGGGCTCGGACTCGGACTCCGGCTCAGGCTCGGACTCGGACTTTGGACTCGGGCTCGGACTCGGTCTCGGACTTGGACTCGGGCTCAGACTCGGTATCGGACTTGGACTCGGGCTCGGGCTCGGATCCGAAATGCGCCACGGAACGATGACCCGCCTCCGTATCCGAACCTGGCGTGCCCCACCCGACGCCGCGGCGTCGGGATCGTGGGCCGCCGTCAGCCCGGCTCGTCGGTCACGTCGTGCGCCAACCGCATGCCGTAGGTCGTGTACGCCTCGTCGAGGTCGGTCGCCGTGATGCGACCGATGCGGCATTGCTCCGCGTGGGCCTGCCACGACCCGCCCCGCTGCACGCTGCGCCCCCATGCGTCGAGCGTGGACGTCGTCTCGCGACACAGGCCGACCACGTCGAGCAACCCGTAGGGCGAACGATCGAGCGGGTAGCTCCCCACGCGTGTCAGCGGACGCCTGGGTCCGGGCGTCGTCGCCATCCGACATAGGGCGGGATCGAAGCCGTTGCCCCACGGAAAGATGCGCTCGTCGGCACCCCGTGCGGCCACCTCCCACTCGTCCGACGTCGGAA
>JANWZI010000240.1 GCA_025054695.1 Myxococcota bacterium
GCACGTTCTGCACCCAGAGCGCGTTCTCGATCTGCCGCTCCGCCAGCGCCCAGTCGCCGCGGGCGCGCGCCAACTCGGCCAGGCCGGTGTACACCCAGGGCAACTGCGTGTTGTCGCGCCAGGCCGCGAGCAACTCCTGCTCGGCCTCGTTTAGTTGACCGGCGGCGACCAGCGCACGAACACGCTCTAGCGGCGGCGATTCCGGCAACGTCGCGGTGGCCAGTGCCTCGCGGCGCACCGGTGTCTCGCTCCAAAAGCTCAGGCCCGCGCTCGCAGCGCGCAGCGAAAGGAACCGCCGGTACGCTGCCCGCGCCGTTTCCGGCTGGCTCAGCGCCTCAGCGTATAGGCCAAGATTGAGATGATAGGTCGCGGCGAGCGGAGCAAGCTGCGTCGCCTGCTGCATGGCGGCGAGGGCGTCCGCGCGGCGGCCTGCCTGCCAGTAGAGCGCGGCCAGGTTCGCATGCGTCACGGCGTAGGCCGGCTCCAGGTCGCGGGCACGTTCCAGTCGCGCAATGCCGGCCTCCAGCGCCGCCGTGTCGCCCTCCGCCGCGAGC
>JANWZI010000241.1 GCA_025054695.1 Myxococcota bacterium
GGACGGCGACGAATCGCCAGCATCGAGCACGATCACGTCGAACGACGGCCTCGCGTCCGTCGGAACGGGGCGCCCCGAGCCGGAGCGGTCGACGAAGCAGCCCGAGACCGCGAGGCTGAACACGAACGGTGCCACGGCGGCCCATGCGACCACGACGTCGCGAACCAGTCCAGTCACCGTGCGTGGCTCGAGTCTCTCCCAGGCGTGCGTCGCAGCACAACGGGTAGCGTGCCGCACGCGTGGATTCGGGCTCCGACTCGGTTTCGGGGTCGGTGTCAGGGTCGGGGTCGGGCTCGGACTCGGACTCGGACTCGGGCTCGGACTCGGTCTCGGGCTCCGACTCGGGCTCCGACTCGGACTCGGACTCGGACTCGGGCTCGGACTCGGACTCGGAATCGGAATCGGAGTCGGAGTCGGAGTCGGAATCGGTCTCGGACTCGGTGACCGCGCCCGCTCGCGCATCGCCGCGCCTCGTCGCCTCGGGGGGTGTGCAGCCCGGAAGGGCGAAAGAACGCGTGCCAGCACACGACGCTGTCACGGTTCTTTCGCTCGGA
>JANWZI010000242.1 GCA_025054695.1 Myxococcota bacterium
GGTCGGCGAAGGCTGCCAGTTCTCGAGGCGAAGCGACCTTGACCAAGTCGATACGCCAAGTGTTGGGCGCGTTCGGGTCGGGCGGCTTGGATGCTTCGTCCGGGTCGTTCATCCGCCGGTCGAGGTACTCGGCGAGCTGGCGCTTGTCGGAAAAGTCGCGCGTCATGCCTTGCCTCGCAGCTTGACGGTCTTCCAGTGCTCGCACGAGTCGAACCGGTTTCGACCTTCGCCCCAGTAGGTGCACAAGCCGTACTGTTCCCAGACGTGCGCGCGGCCCTCGAGCTTGGTGCGTGTCTGTTCCGAAGGCTCGTTCGGCGGTCGGCCGTCGACGCTGACGCCGGCGCTGACGGCTGCGAACTGATCGGGCGTCATCGTCGCGCGGATGAGCCTTAGGACGGGATGCTGCGCCATGGCGTTTTGGCCTGCTTCGTAGTCCCAGTAGAAGCACTCACCGCAGCGCTTTGCGGAGCTCGGTTCGGCTCGAAGCCAGCCGGTCAGTTTCTGCCACAGGCTCATGGTTCACCTAGTAGACGAGGTGCTACGCGG
>JANWZI010000243.1 GCA_025054695.1 Myxococcota bacterium
CATCCCGGCCAGTACATCATCCGCGTGCGCGAGGTCAGCGCGATCGACGAGGGCCGTGCGAGCGCGATCGAGCGCGCGGTACGCCAGGCGCTCGGCGAGGTGCGCCTGGAGAACTTCTCCATCTCGCCCGGCGGCGACAAGATCACCGTGCGCCTGGGCGCGTCGGTGGAAGCCGACGCGCTGCGCAACGCGGTCGAGCAGGCCGGGGTGCGGGTGCGGGGAGCCAACGCCTTCGGGCGTCCCGAGGATCATCGCTACGAGATTCACCTGGCTGGCGTCGCCGAGCGCATCCTCGAGCAGCTGCGGCAACGGCTCGGCGAGAAGGCGCCGAGCGAGCCGCTGCGCGTCGAGTGGATGGGCCCCAAGGCCGGCGCGCAACTGCGGGACGCCGCAATCCAGGCGATTCTGTACGCGCTGGCCTTCATCATGGTCTACGTCGCGTTCCGCTTCGATCTGCGGTTCGCCCCGGGCGGCGTCGTCGCGCTGCTGCACGACGCGATCGTCACGCTCGGCGTCTACAACGCCCTGCAGAAGGAAGTGAACCTG
>JANWZI010000244.1 GCA_025054695.1 Myxococcota bacterium
TCCTGGCGAAGGAGTCGGGCGGACGGGTGCACGCGGTCTCCCGTGCCGGCGCGGCGGGGCCGCTGCAGTTCATGCCGCACACCGGCCGGCGCTTCGGCCTCGGCGTGGAGCAGGGCTTCGACCTGCGCTTCGATCCCGCCGCCGCGGCGCGGGCGAACGTCGCCTACCTCAACGAGCAGTTCGCGCTGCTCAACCGCAACCTCGAGCTCGCGCTCGCCGCCTACAACGGCGGCGAGGGGCGGGTGCAGCGGCTGGTGCGGCAGGCGAGGGACAAGCGCTTCTGGAGCCCGGAGATCTTCCACCGCCTGCCGCGCGAGACCCGCGAGTACGTCCCCTACGTGCTCGCCGCGGCGTGGCTGTTCATGCATCCCGAGCGCTACGGGCTCGAGTTCGCGCCGGCGGCGGGCGGCGAGGAGCGGGTGCGCCTCGAGCGCCCGGCGAGCCTGAGCGAGCTCGCCATCTGCCTCGGCCAGGAGGGCAGCCGCAACGGCTGGTTCCGGGTGCTGCGCAACCTCAACCCCCGCCACGATCCGCATCGCCGGCTG
>JANWZI010000245.1 GCA_025054695.1 Myxococcota bacterium
CGATCGCGGTAAGCCCGCCGCCCACCACCACCACCGGAAGCCGCAGCTGCATGTTGGCGATCGAATCTGCCTTCGCTGCGCCGGTGAGCTGCAGCGCCATCAGGAAGTCGGAGGCTGCGCGCACGCCGCGCGCCAGGCCGTTCGGGATGTCGAGCACCGTCGGCCGACCGGCGCCGACGCACAGCGCGACGTGATCGAAGCCGAGGCGCCAGGCGTCCTCGAGCGTCAGCGTGCCGCCGAAGCGCACGCCGCCGAACATCGCGAACTGCGCGCGCCGCTCGAGCAGCAGGCGCACGATCTTCAGGAAGTTCTTGTCCCAGCGCACGGTGATGCCGTACTCGGCCACGCCGCCGAAGCCGGCCATCACGCGCGCCTCGAGCGGCTCGTACAGCTCGCGCACGTCGCGGATCAGGCGAAACGGCACGCGGCGCCCGGCGGCGTCGACGCCGCTCAGGTCCGGGGCGAGCGGCTCGATCTTCAGCCCGTCGATCGCGACCACGGTGTGCCCGTCGTTCATCAGATGGTGCGCGAGCGTGA
>JANWZI010000246.1 GCA_025054695.1 Myxococcota bacterium
ACGAAACAGAGGATCGGGCTCTTGCCTTCGGGCGCGAGCTTGCGCACCGCGAGGTATTCGAGGATCCGGCGCTTGATCCGCTCGAGGCCGTGATGGTCCTCGTCGAGCACGCGCCGCGCCTCGGCGATGTCGATCGGCTTCTGCGGCTCGGCCTTCCACGGAAGCTCCGTCATCCACTCGAGCCAGGTGCGCAGCATCGAGGCTTCGCCCGAGCCCTCGCCCATGCGCTGCAGGCGCCGGAACTCCTTCTTCACGTGCCGCAGCACCTCTTCCGGGAACCCGGCCGCCTCGATCGCCTTCTTCAGTTCCTCCATCTCGGCGGCGGTGTCCTCGGTCTCGCCCAGTTCCTTCTGGATCTGGCGCAACTGCTCGCGCAGCACGTGCTCGCGCTGGCGCTCGTCGAATTCCTTCTTCGTCTTCTCGCCGATTTCGCGCGTGATGCGCAGCACCTCGACGCGCTGCGCGAGCAGCCGCAGCACCTTGTCGAGCCGCGGAACGAGCTCGACGGTCGCGAGTATGTCCTGCTTCTCCTCGTTC
>JANWZI010000247.1 GCA_025054695.1 Myxococcota bacterium
CATCGCGTGTTGCCAGCTCCCCGGAGCGTTTCGTCGGTAACCACGTCCTTCATCGCCTCTGAGTGCCAAGGTATCCACCATCAGCCCTTGGGTTCTTGTTCATTGGTGATGACTATCTAACGCTATGCAGTTGTCAAGGTTCGGGACTGGCGCTTTCGCGTCCAGCAGTTTGCGTTGCCTCGCAAGTGCTGAACTCGAAACTGGTGGAGGTAAGCGGACTTGAACCGCTGACATCCTGCGTGCAAAGCAGGCGCTCTACCACTGAGCTATACCCCCAGAGTGGGCCATCCTGGACTTGAACCAGGGTCCTCACCCTTATCAGGGGTGCGCTCTAACCACCTGAGCTAATAGCCCTCGCCCCGGACAGTAAGGTTTGAAAGTACAGCCAAAGACTAGACCCCGATTGACCTCGGGATGACTGCGCTTGGCAACACTATCTACTCTTTCTTAGCTCTTCAGCCACCTGTTGCTCAAGGCAGTAGGTCTCCCTAAAAGGAGGTGATCCAGCCGCACCTTCCAGTACGGCTACCT
>JANWZI010000248.1 GCA_025054695.1 Myxococcota bacterium
GAGCTCGCCTCGCGCGACCACCAGCGGCGGCTGCTGCCGCTGGTCGAGGCGGCGCTGGCCGACGCCGGCCTCGCGCCCCGCGAACTCGACGGCATCGCCTACACCGCGGGCCCCGGGCTGATCGGTGCGCTGCTGGTCGGAGCGGGCTTCGCCCGCAGCCTCGCCTGGGCGCTGGGCGTGCCGGCGGTCGCCGTGCACCACATGGAGGGACACCTGCTCTCGGTGCTGCTCGAGCCCGATCCGCCCACGCCGCCCTTCCTCTGCCTGCTGGTCTCGGGCGGGCACACGATGCTGGTCGACGTCGCCGCAGTCGGGCGCTACCGGGTGATCGGCGACACCCTCGACGACGCCGCCGGGGAGGCCTTCGACAAGACCGCGAAGCTGCTCGGCCTCGGCTATCCGGGCGGGCCGGCGCTGTCGCGGCTGGCCGAGCGCGGCGATCCCCGCCGCTTCGCCTTCGCCCGCCCCCTGCTCGACCGTCCCGGCTTCGACTTCAGCTTCTCGGGCCTCAAGACCCAGGTGGCGCT
>JANWZI010000249.1 GCA_025054695.1 Myxococcota bacterium
ATCCGTCGGGGCGTCCTCCGCGACGGGGCCGCGCCTGCTGCAGCTGTGGCAGGCGCTGCTGCCGGCCCAGGCGGCCGAGGAGTCGCAGGAGGAGACCGAGGAGCAGCGCCGCGTGCGGCGCCGCCTGGTGGACGCGGCAGGGCTCGAGGAGGGCTTCCGTCCCGATCTCGCCGCGACGCCGGTGGTGTCGATCGACCGCCTGCTCGAGGACGCGGCGGCGGCGCTCCGCGCCGGGCGGCTGTTCGAGCCGGAGGGCGACAACGCGCTGTCCTACTACCTGCAGGTGCTCGAGCGCGAGCCGCAGAACCAGCGCGCGCGCGAGGGCATCGACCAGGTGGTGGAGCGGATGATGGAGCGGGCCAACCAGGCGCTGCGCGAGAACCGCGGCACGGAGGCCGAGCGGCTGCTTCGCATCGCCGAGCGCTTCCGGCCGGAGGCGGCCTCGGTGCAGGAGGTGCGGCGCACCCTCGAGGCGGGGCGGGAGCTCGCGGCGCTGCTCGCGCAGGCCGCGGAGGCGAGGCGCGCGG
>JANWZI010000024.1 GCA_025054695.1 Myxococcota bacterium
GCATGATTCGATGATTTTTCCAGGGCATCGCACGGGCACCCCGTGAAGCAGGGTTCACGCGCTGCCAACGCGCGCTGGTCTATGGGGACTTGAGCACAGGCAGCGCTTGCCCAGGACCGCCCGCCGCGCGATTCTGCCTTCGGAACGTGAGCTCGGCCCCCACGACCCTCGACGTCGACGCCCTACACGCGGCCACCGGCGTCGACGCGGCGGCTGCGCGCGGTGCCCTCGCGCGCGCTGCGATGCGCTTCGAACGCGCCTCCATCGACCAGTTGCTCGCGGTTCTCGACGGAAATCGTGGGGCGGGAACGGGCGCGATCGAGCCCGACGGCGCCTCGGTTCATCGCACGGACGGTGTCCTCGGCGGGAGCAACGCGCCCCGCAGCCCACTGAGCCTGCACCCCCGTCGGCTTCTGCGCGCGTCGCGCGGCCCGATGATTCGTCGCGCGACGACGCCGTGCCGCCCGCCGCTGCGACGGGCGGGCACGCAACGGGTGGACTCGAGGGACTCTTCGACGACCTTCAGCTCGATCTAGGCACTGCGGAGTCGGCGACGGCTTCCGATTCGCTCGACGATCTCGGCGGGGGTACGCGCGTCGTCCCCGCCGCGCCGGTGGCGGAGCCGGATCTGCGTGCGGCTCTCGGCCTCGACGACGACGAGGAGGAACTCGAGGCGTCGGAGCGGACCGCGATCTTCGACCCGGCCACGCTCGCCGCGATCGAGGCCGAGGCGGCTCGTCCTTCGCCGCTGCTCGGCGAGCCCGAGTCGGCCGGAGCATGGGGCACCGATTCGGACGTCGCAGGCTCGCATGCGGCAGGCGGCGACGCCGGTCATTCGGCGTGGGAAGCCGAGGCCGGGACGACGGCCGACGCGGAAACCGTCGTGGCCGACGAGGACATCGAACTGCTCGAGGACGACGCTGTCGAGGAGCTGCCGGCCGACGGGACGACGGTGTCCTCGGAGGCCGCGGTCGATGGCGCGTCCACCGAGGAGCAGCCCACTGCCGCCCCTCCGTCGCAACCTCCGCCCGAAGGGCCTGCGGGGGGCTTCTTCAGGAAGATTTTCGGCCCGCGACGCTGACCGGTCGAAACGCATCGGCGCGCGCGTCAGCGCGCATCCCCGACGTGGGCGGGTCGAATCCCGATGCACGTCGCGAGACGGGGCTCGAGTTCGAGTCGGAGTCCGACTCGGAGGCCGAGTCCGAGCCCGACTCGGAGGCCGTTTCGAAGCCCCAAACACAGTTCGGATTTGACTAGCCGCGACGTCGCCCGGTGCCGTGAGGCCCGCGCGTCGTTTGTGTCCCGTGGCGCGTCGAGGGTGTCACCAGACGGGCTCGAGCCGGAACTCCCGGCTCACCTCGATGCGCCCGACGACCGCGCGTTCCCCCGACAGCGTGAACGGCAGCGTTCCGTGCATGCCGAGCACCTGCGCGTCCACGCGGCCGGTTACGATTCCGGTTCCCGGACGCGACCGGGTCACCTCGACGTAGTAGGTGCCGACCGCGATACGCCGCAGCCCCAGTCGCTCGCGCCCCGGCGCCGTCGCGAGCTCCGCGGCCACGCCAGCGCGGCCGCCCAGCCACGACACGCGGACGCCCTGCGGCGTGACGAGCGCCACGTCGAGATCCTCTCCGCCGCTCCACGCCGCCTCGAGCACCACTTCGCCCGTCGCGCGGGTCGGGACGGGTGGCCGGGAGACCGCCGCCTCCAGCCGCGCGCGGTCGATCGAGGAGCCATTCAGCAGTCGCAAGGCCGCGCCGTCGTGCCCCTGGGCGCGCTCGCACCGCACCGCGGCGGCGACCGCATCGGCGTCGTCGCGTCGCAGCTCGGAGATCGCGATGCGGTGGGCGCACGCCCGTGCGCGCATCTCGGCGCGCTCGAACGCGGCCGCGAGGCGCTCGTGCAGCGCGACGTCGTCGGGACGCAGGTCGACGACGCCGGAGAGCACCCGGATCGCCTCGTCGCGCTTGCCCTGGCGGGCGAGTACGTCGGAGAGCGCGACGAGCGCGTCGGGGTCGAGCGGATCCTTCGCGAGCCAGCGGTCCACGGCCTGACGGGCGCGGCCGACGTCGCCCGCGCGGGCGAGCGCGCGATACAGGGCGCGCGTGCGGTCACGGCTCTCGGGGGATGCCGCGAGCTGGGCGTCGGCGGCGAAGACGGCGCTCGTGTCCGCTGGGCGCACGCTCGGATCGCGCACCACGCGCCCGGTCCGGTACCACACCTTCCGCATCCACCGGCCGCCGCGATTGGGCGTGGGTGTACGCATGCGAAGTTCCGGATGGGGCTCGGGCACCGGCAGAGCGCGCGGCTCCGCGGACGCGGCTGGACTCCTGGGACTCTCCATGGCTTCGAGGCTCAGACTTTCGTGTACGTCACCTGCGGGGGCTCGTTGCAGGCGCGCACGCCCGCCTTCGAATCCGGAGCCCATCGAACCTCGTGCGTCGGCCGCCCCTGCGCCGGCGACGGTGACGGTCGGCGAGACGTAGGAAACGACCCCGTCGCTTTCGACCGTTTCGGCTTCTTCGTCCCCGGTCCATCGATCGCGCGCCTGCACGCGGTCGACGCCGAACGCGCGGAACATCGCCTCGCTCTCGAGCACGAGCAGCGACGTGTGCCGCGACAGCACGCCGTAGGCCTTGCTCATCGCGATGATACGCGCGCGCTGGGCCTCGGCGTCGGCGCCGAGCTCGAGCTGCTCGATCGTCTTGGCGGCCCAGACCGTCGGCACGAATGCGTTGCCCGCCGCCGCGCGTGCCGAGAGGCGGATCGGGAAGCGGTTCTCGTACGGCTGCCCGCCGACCTTGCCTCGCAGCACGAGCTCGCCTTCGATCTCGTCGCGATCGAGGCGCGCGGCCACCAGGACCTCCTCGCCGGCCCGGATGGATGGGAGCGTCGCGGGCGCGACGTCGACGACGCCGGCGGGCAGCGTCAGCGTCGCATCGCGCAGCGTGACGCCATACGTGGTCTGCAGCACGGCCAGCGCGGCGGATCGAACGGACCGACCCGGCGTGTACGGAACGAAGTGACCTCCGCCGGCGCGCGCGACCGCCCGCAGCAGCGCCGCGTCGGCGTCCGTGCCGATGCCCACGGTCGTGAACGACACCCCGGTCGCGCGCGACAGCTCCTCGACCGCGGCCGCGACCATCGACGCGCGGCGATGACCCACCGAGGCGATCCCGTCGCCGACGTAGATGACGCGTACCTCGCGCTCGGACGATCCGGACCGCGCCAACGAGCGCGCCGCGGCGCGCATCGCCCCCACCAGGTCCGTCGCACCCGCCGGGCGCACCGACGCGACGAACGCGCGGACCTGTTGCGCGAACGCGGCGCTGGCGTGCGTCGGGACGCTACCCATCGCGCGACACTCGGCGTCGCACGCGAGGACGAGGACCCGGTCGCGCCGATCCATCTGGGCAACCATGGCCTCGAGCAGCCGGCCGAGCCGTTCGTGCCGTTCCCCGACCATCGACTGGCTGACGTCGGCGACGAGCACGTAGTCGCGCGGCCGCTGCTCGGTCCACGCCGGAAGCTCCGGCCGCAACGCGAACAGCGCGTAGCCGCGGCCGTCCTCGTGCAACACGCGCTGCAGCCGCACGACTTCAGGGTCGCCCTCGCGGCTGTGCTCGGCCGGAGGTACCGTAGCAATGCCCCGGTACGCCCACGCCCGCACCTCTGCCCGTTCGTTGGGCAGGCGGAAATCAAGCGCGAGATCGCCCGCGGGCAAAAAGCCGTCCGCGCTCCAGCACAGGCGCACGGCGCCCTCGCCGCCGTCCGATCCGTCGGGTGCGCACGGCGCCAGTGGATAGCCGCGTGCGATGGGCCGCGCGCCGCGATCGTGGCCCGTCAGCCGCACGTCGATCTCGAAGCGCCCGATGCGCGTGCTGCCGTCGACCGAGTGCGCCAAGGGGTAGACGTACCGCCGCCCCGTGCCATGCGGATCGAGCGTCTGCTCGTAGCTGAGCCGGACGCGACGCTCGCCTCGCGCCGGGATCGGGAAGATGCGCAGCTCGAACCGCCCGCCGCGCTGCCACTCGAGCAGGGCCGGGTCGTGCCAAGGCCCCGGAACCCAGATGAACTCCTCGCGCGGATCGCGTCGCTGCTGCGGCGTCGCGTTGCGGATCACCCCGCGCCATATCTTCTGAGCCCGATCGCGCTCGACGAACGCGCCCATCTCCCAGCGACCGTCGACCTCGAGCGCCAGGCTCGCGATTCGGGCCTCGGACGGAAGCGGAAAGCGATAGATCCCCTCGAGCGTCTGGTCCGAGTCGTTGCGGAACACCTCCTCGATTTCGGTGTGCGCGACGTTGCCCACGATCCGCACGCGCACGCGGTGCAGCGCGAGCGAGAGGGGGCGCTCGCGGTCCTCGCGCTCACCGGGCCGCCGCGCGCGCAGCTCGCCCAGGCCCCGCAGCGGCTCGCCGTCCGCCTCGGGCTCCAGGTCCGCCCAGGCGATGCTCGAGGCGAGGTCGACGACCGGCAGCAGCCGCGTGCCCACCTCGCGTCCCATCAGTCCTTCCTGACCCGGGCGCACCGACAGCGGCCGCCCATGCTCCGGCTGAAGGCGCACCTCGCCGTGCACCACCCGTACCGACGCGATGTCGTCGGCCGCCGTCAGCGCGAACTTCGTGCCGAGGACCTCGACGCGACCCGTCGGTGTGGTGAACACCGCCCGCGGGCCGTCGGGAAGGTGCGCGACGTCCGCGACGAGCTGGCCTCGACGCACCGTCATTCCGCGGGGCGCGCTCGCTTCCAGCAGAAGCTCGGTCGCGTGGTCGAGCGCGATGCGCGAGCCGTCCGACAGCTCGAGCTCGGCGCGCGTGCGTTCGTCCGTGCGAACGGAGGCGCCCGGCGGCACCGTTTCGCCGAGGCCGAGCGGAACGAATGCATCCGAGCCCGGCCGTCGAACGCTCAGCCCTCCGCGTGCCTCGGTCGAGGCTCGAGCCACGCGCACGACCGTTGCCGTCAGTGCGCCCCCCCGTGCCGCCGACGGGGCTGCGGTCGGATCGCCGGGGCGCCGCGAGCCGAGCAGCCCCGAAGCGAGCGCAAGGGTGACGACGGCGGCGGCCGCGAGCAAGCCCGTCGCGCCGAGCGCGACGAGAAGGCCCGCCGAAGGCCGACGCGAGCCCGGCCTCGGCCGCGCGGCGTCGTCGCGCCGCGAGCTGCTCGCACCCGCGCCGGTCGCCGCCGGGGGCAGCGGACCGAACGCGCCGGCAGACGTCGGACCGGTCTGCGTCTCCGCAGGGTGGCTACTCCCGGAGGGAGCCGCGTGCGTGGGCGTTGCGGGCGCGGCGAGCGACGGGGAGATGCGCTCGTTCGTCGGCAGCCCTCCACGCGTGCGCGCGTCGAGCGCGTTCAGCACGCGCGCGTCCAGATCGAGCGGGTGCCGGTAGTCGGCACTCGCGTCGCGCACGAGCTCGGCTAGCCGCGTCGCGTCATGACGTGCGTCGCGCAGCCGGTCGTTCTCCGCGAGCAGCGGCGCGTGTCGCGCGGCGGCCGCCGGATCTCCATCGACGAGCAGCGCGAGCTCGTCCCAGAACTTCTCTTCGTCGTGCGTGGTCATGACAACACCTCGTCTCCGAGCAACTCGCGAAGCCGCCCGAGCGCGCGACTGGTGCGCTGGCGGGCCGTGGCCTCCTCGATGCCGCAGGCCTGGCCGATTTCGGCGTACGAGAGGCCGGATTCGTAACGGAGCAGCAGCACGTCACGCTCCGAGGGGCGCAGCCGCTGCAGGGCGTCGCGCACGCGTGCCGCGCGGCGCGCGCGCTCCACCTCGTCGTCCGGTCCCGCTGCCGCGCTCGCGTCGTGCACGAGCCGCAGCCGGTGGTTGCGCCGCACGCGCGTCTCGATGCGGCGGGCGCACATGCGCCGCGCGATTCCGAACAGCCAGGCCCGCACGGTGCCCTCCCCGCGGTAATCCCCCATCGCGTCGTGCGCCGCGATCAGCGTTTCCTGAACGGTTTCCTCGGCTTCGCCCTGGTCGCCCAGCATCGCCATGCACAGGCGGCCGAGCGCGGCCCCGTGCTCGCGCGCGCAGAGCGCGACGGCCTCCCGAAAGGCACCGGCGCCAATGAGCGCGACGATGGGATCGACGGGCTGCGGTGCGCGCTGGGCGTCGGGAAGCATCGCGTCCTCCTCCTCGTGGCGACGAGCCGCCATTTCGTGACGTGCGAGCGCGCCGTTCGGTTTGACGCTCCCGCCGCCTGGGGCCCGGGCGGCGGAGGGTAGAGGTACGCGCGTGCCGAGTACATCGTCACGCGCGGGATCCCGAGCCGGACGGCGGCGCCCTTGGACGACGATTCTGTCTCGGACTCGGGCTGGGGCTCAGTCTCGGCCTCGGTCCCGGCCTCGGACTCGGTCTCGGGGTTGGTCTCGGTCTCGAGCCTGCGCCTCGGCTCGGCCATGTCGACCCACGGGACCGCCGCCGTCAGAACTGGAAGTAGATGTAGGGGACCACCTCGCTCGTCGCCATCAGGGCGCACGCGGCAAAGGCGAGGCAGAGCGCGAGACCGAGGACGATGGCGGGGGCGCGACACAAGCGATCGACGAGTCCCGCGAACCACCGCGGCGGGAGCATGTGGGCGACGAAGGAGCCGATCAGAATCGCGGCGACGCCTGGTGTGATCTGCGCAACGGATGTGGTGCCGCTCCAGAGCCGTTCCGTCACGGCGCCGGCCTGCTCCAGGTCGGACGCGCGAAACAGAATCCGCGAGAAGACGACGAACTGGAGGCAGGCCGCGACGTGCAGCACGCGAAGCGCGATGGGCTTGGGACGGCTCGCGCGCTCGCGCGCGATGCGCGTGCGCCAGAACCGGTGCAGCACCATCGCCGCGCCCTGGATCGTCCCGTACAGGACGAAGTTCCACGAGGCGCCGTGCCACAGACCGATGAGGAAGATGGTGACGAACAGATTGAAATACGTGCGCGCCTCGCCGCGGCGCGAGCCGCCGAGCGGGTAGTAGAGGTAGTCGCGCAGCCAGCGCGACAGAGAAATGTGCCACCGGTGCCAGAAGTCGGTGATGCTGAACGCCAGATAGGGCCGGAGGAAATTCACCGGGAAGTGGAAGCCGAGCAGCAGCGCCATGCCGATGGCCATGTCGGTGTAGCCCGAGAAGTCGCAGTACAGCTGCATCGTGAAGCCGTACAGCCCGAGCACGACCTCGGTGGCGGAGTACAGCTCGGGACGGTCGAAGACGCGGTCGACGAGATTGACCGCGAGGTAGTCGGCGACGCAGACTTTTTTGACGAGCCCCGTCGCAATGAGGACGAGCCCGCGTGAGACGCGCTCGGGAAGCAGCGGCGCGGGTGCCTCCACCTGACCGAGAAAATCGCCCGCGCGAATGATGGGACCCGCCACCAGGTGCGGGAAGAAGAGAATGAACGAAGCGTACGGAAGCGGCCCCGACGCGGGCCGGATGCGGCCGGTGTAGACGTCCACGACGTAGCCGATGGCCTCGAACGTGTAGAAGCTGATGCCGACCGGGAGCACCAGGCCGAGCAGCGGTGGGGATACGTGCCATCCGGCGAGCGCGAGCACGTCGCGAACGGCGGTTGCGAAAAAGTCGTGATACTTGAACAGACCGAGCAGACCGAGATTGACGGTCAGACTCGTCGCGAGCCACGCCTTGCGGACGGCGGGCCGTTCGCTCGCGGCGATGCGACTGGCGGCCACGTAGTCGACCCCGGTCGTCAGCGCGACCAGCCCGAGGTAGGCCGGGTGCCAGGACGCGTAGAAGAGCGCCGACAGCAAAACGATCCAGAGGAGGCGGCCGAGACGGACGCGCCGCAGCGCGAGGTGACCGCCGACCGCGATGGCGAGAAACAGGACGTAGTCGACGGACTGGAAGAGCACGGCGGGCGGCGCGGTCGGGACCGCGATCACGGCCCGGCCCTCGGCTCGCCGCGTCGCGGTGGCGGGCGGCACCAGAGCACGGCGTGCCGCGCGCATCAAGCATTTCGGAAGGCGGCGCGTTTCGGTAGCCGATTGGGCCTCGGGCCGCTTCGGGTTCGGCGTCGGGCCTGGATCCGGGCTCAGGCTCGGTCTCGGTCTTCGGCTCGGTCACGGTCACGGTCAGGGGCTCGGACTCGGTCTCGGTCTCGGTCTCGGTCTCCCAGCGGAAGTCACGTTGGTTGATGGCGGTTCAAACCCGGACTCGGTCCTGGTTTCGGACTCGGCCTTGGACTCGGTTACGGCCTCGGACTCCGACTCCGACTCGTGACCCGGATTCGAAGGGCCCTGTGGCACCATGAGCCCACCTGATTCGGCGCCGGCCGTGTCGGGGCGTGCTCGAGAGTCCTGGGGTGACGTCTTGCGATCCGCCCGCGAAGCGGGGTCGAGGCATGATCGGCGTGTGCGCGTGCTGACGGGCCTGCTTCGTTCGCTCGCGTTCGCCGTCGCGGTCGGATGCGGTGGCGGGGTGCAAGTGCGGGCGACGATGATCGAGCCGGCTCGCGTGCCCGCGCGGCAGTACGAGCACGTGGTCATCGCCTCCCGAGGCACCGGCGCCGAACGGCGCATGTCCGACGTGCTCGCGCGGCGGCTCACCGTCGCGGATCGTGCTCCGGCACGAGCACACGTCTCCGAGCTCGAGTCGATGCGCCTGTCCGGCGCGCTTGGTTCGGGGACGGGCGTGCTCGTCGTTCAGGTGCAGCTGACCGAGGACGCGCGCGTCGACTGGGTGCGACGGCCCGAGACGATTTGTGGGCCGCTCGTGTGCATCACGACGAACCGAACGACGCTCGTGCACGTGCCGCGGTGCGAGGCGACGGTCACGGTGTCGCTGCACGACGGGCCGACCGGCACGCTGCTCGCGCGGGAACGGCTCGTCGAGCGCCACGAAGCGTGGCGCGACGAGGAAGCGTGCCCGCCCGCGCTGCAACGCCTCGCCGCGAGACTGGGCGACGTCGTCGACGACCGGAACGTCGTCGTCGAGGTCGAGCTCGTGGCCGATGGCCTTCCAGGGGCCGATCGCGCGCATGCCGAGCTTGCGCGCGGGCGGTGGGCGGAAGGTCGGCGCATCCTTGAGCGGTCCGTACGCCACGCCGCATCGCTGCGCCCGGCCGATCGCGCCAGGCTCATGCACGACCTGGCGATGGCGCGGCGCTTCGACACGGCGCTGCCAGGCCGCTTCGGGCTCGCCGCGCGAGCCTTGCGCGCGGCCATCGCGCTCGATCCGTCGGAGGAGCGGTACCGCGATGCCCTACGCGCCGTGCGGGCGCACGCGCGCGCCGAACGCCGTCTGGTCGAGCGCCGCGACTCGGCGGTGCGCTCGGCCATCCTCGATACGCTACCGCCGCCGCCCTCCGCATACGGGGAAACTCGTCCCGCGCCGGGGCCCGGGCCGGAAACCGCACCGTAGCTGTCCGAGAGGAGCGAGCCCGAGCGCGCATCCGGTTCCGAGAAGGTGCGTCGAGCGGCGACGCGGAAGCCCTTGCGTGGTCTTCGTCAACCGCGTCGGATTCCCGCGAGCAGGCCGTCCGGCGTGGGAATACAGACCGTGTCGAAGCTCGCGGCGGCCTCCTGGTGGAACCGACGCATCGCCGCCGCTTCGGCTGAGTCGGGATCGAGCAACTTGCCGAAGTAGTGGGCATTGTCCGCGATCAGGAGGCCGCCCGGACGCACGTGGCGCGCGGCCCAGCGCCCATAGGCGTCGTAGTTGCCCTTGTCGGCATCGATGAATACGGCGTCGAACGGCCCATGGGATTCGAGACGCGGCAGCCGTTCGAGCGCAGGGCCGACGAGCACCTCGACCCGATCGGCGCATCCGGCGGCCGCGAGGTGCGCGCGCGCGAGCTCCGCGTGTCGCGGTTCGATTTCGAGCGTCCAGACGCGACCCTCGGGTCCGGTCGCCCGTGCGAGCCAGAGCGTCGAGTAGCCCACGAGCGTGCCGATTTCGACGACCCGTCGGGCTCCGATGAGCCGGAGCAAGAGGTAAACCGTCTTCGCGTCGCTTCGTCCGAGCTGGATCGCCGGGATGCCGTGTCGATCGGGCGCCTCGAACGCCTCGCGAAGCGCTCCGTCGTGCTCGACGTGCAGCGCGTCCAGCCAGGCGACGAGGTCGGCGGTCGCGTAGCGCTCGCCGGCTCGGGTGCGCTCGTCGGCCACGCGAACAGGCTGACGGAGCCCGCGCTCGAGGGCAACCGTGGCGAGCGGCTCACGGGTCGGGACGCTCCGACGCGCAGACGTGCGTCGGGGAGTGTCGAGCGCCCCGAGAGGTCAGGGAAACGGGGGCAGGCAGGCCAGACCCTCACAGGCGCCCGACATGCAGAAGCATGCGAGCCCCATGCACGCCTGGCTCGAGCCACACGTGCAGCGTCCCCCGCGGCACCCGTCGGCCGTGCCGGGAACCGGCCCGATCCCCAGGTTGCACGTGTTGCCGCAGCCCCCGCAGTTGCGCGGGTCGCTGGACGTGTCGACGCACGTTCCGCTGCAGCAGGCTCGCCCGGTGCCGCACGCGGGACCGGTGCCGCAACGGCACGCTCCCATCACGCACTCCTCGCCGGGTCCGCACGGTGGGCTGCAGGTCATCGGCCCGGCCATGCACGTTCCCCCGCTGCAGATTTGCCCCGCGCCGCACGCGCGACCGCATTCCCCGCAGTGGCGCGCGTCGGTCGCTGTCGAAACGCAAAGGCCTCCGCAGCAGGTCTGGCCCGGCGCGCAGGGGGGACTGCACCCTCCGCCGGCCATGCAACGTCCCGCGACGCAGCTCTCCCCCATGTCGCACGCGCGGCCACAGCCTCCGCAGTTGCGCGGATCGGACGCCGTATTGATGCAGGCTCCGCCGCAGCAGCTCGCTCCGCTGACGCACCTGCCGCCGGCGCCGCAGCGGCAGATGCCGTCCGATCCGCACGTCTCGCCCGATGCGCACGGGGGCATGCACGCGGTCATCATGCACGTGCCGCCGACGCACGATTGCCCCGACGGGCACGCTCGCCCGCAGCCTCCGCAGTCCGTCGAGCTCGTGGCCAGATCAACGCACCGCCCGGAACAACAGACCTGTCCCCCCGTGCAGGCGGGCCCGCTTCCGCACCGGCAGCTTCCTGCCGCGCACGCGTTGCCCGAGGGAGCGCAGCTGGCGCCGCAGCGGCCACAGTGCGACGGGTCGCTCGTCGTGTCGACGCACCGATCCGCGCAGCACGCGAGGGCGCCGGCGCATGGCATCCCCCCGGAGCTGCAGCCGGTGACCGGCGCGTCGGCACGTCCCGAGTCCGGCGGCGTCACGGGCGCGTCGAATCGGGACGTGTCGGTCACCGTGGCGTCCTGCGTTCCCCAATCGTCGCTGGATCCCCCACCCGATCCGCCACCTCGGGCGCACGCGAGCGCGACGACACCGAACGCGACGAGCCACCATCTTCTGCGCATGAAGATCACCCCGCGTGCGAGCCACTATCCTAGCCCGACACACGCTACACGCGAAGCACGCCCGCGCATCCGGTGGGATGCCGCCTGACGGCGGCGGTCGCGCTGCGCGACCTGGCCGATGGGTGTTGCGATCCCGAGACCGAATCCGAGACCGAGCAGACGCCGCCACCAACCAACCTGGCCGGCGCCGTCAGAACAGCTCGAGCAGCCTACGCACGGGACTGCGCCGGCGGAACAGCAGCCGCAAGGCGCCGCGCGCGAGTCGGTAGGTCTTCTCGCCGTACGGGAACCACGTGGGCTCCCGGACGCCGAGCGCGATGCGGTCGTAGCTGACGACCCTCACTTCGCACATCTCCCGCAGGCCTTCCTCGCCTCCGACACGCCCGAACCCGCTGTTGCGCACGCCGCCGAAGGGGGTTTCGGGCACGGCGGCATCGGAGAGCACGTCATTGACCATGACCACGCCCGCCCGCACGCGCTCGGCCAATCTCCGCCCGCGTTCGCGGTCCTTCGTGAAGACGTAGGCCATCAGTCCTAGTTCGCTGTCGTTGGCGAGTCGGACGGCCTCCTCCTCGTCGCGCACCTTCATCACGGGAACCACGGGTCCGAAGATCTCCTCGCGCATCACGCGCATGTCCGGCTGACAGCCCGACAGAAGGGTCGGTTCGTAGAACTGCCCCGGTCCGGGCCGGCGCTTGCCGCCTGTCTCAAGACGCGCACCGTGCGCGATGGCGTCGGCGACGAGCTCCTCGGCGACGGCGATCTGGCGCGGGAAGATGATCGCGCCCACGTCCGTGTCCGGGCTTGCGGGATCGCCCTGGCGCAACGCGGCCGTCAGCGCGCGGAGCCGTTCGAGCAGCCGGTCGTGCACGGCCTCGTGGGCGAAGACGCGCTCGACGCTCACGCACACCTGGCCGCAGTTGGCGAAGCCTCCCGTGACGATGGCGCGGGCGGCGCGCTCGACGTCGGCGTCGGCGCACACGATCGCCGGCGCCTTGCCGCCGAGCTCCATGGTGCACGGGATGAGCCGTTCGCCGCACGCGGCCGCCACGCGACGCCCGGTGGCCACCGCGCCGGTGAACACGATCATGTCCGGTTTCGCATCGATGAGCGCCGCCCCCGTCGATCCGTCTCCGGTCACGACCTGGAAAAGGTCGGGTGGCAGACCGGCCTCGTCGTAGACGGACTTCAGCTCGAGGGCGATGAGCGGGGTGACCTCGCTCGGCTTGAGCACGGCGGCATTGCCTGCGGCGAGCGCCGATCCGACGTCGCGCATCGGCATGAACATCGGGAAGTTCCACGGGGTGATGACGCCCACGACACCGCGCGGGGCGTAGTGCACGTACGCCCGTCGGTGCTTGAGCAGCGCCATCTCGATTTCGCGCGGTGCGAGAATGCGCACGGCACGCGTCGCGACCCAGTCGAGGTGATTGACCGAGGCGAGCACCTCGTGCACGAGCGCTTCGACACGAGGCTTGCCGCATTCGCGCACGAGCAGATCGACGAGCGCCTCGGCGCGCTCGACGAGCGCGTCACGCCAGCGCAGCAGTTGCCCGCGTCGCTCCTCGAACGAGAGGGCGGCCCAGGCCTGTTGGGCTCGACGTGCTCGTTCGACCGCGTCGCGGACTTCGGCTGCCGACCGGATCGGCACCTCGCCGAGCACCTCGCCGGTCGCCGGCGCATAGCTGACCACGACTCCGGCACGCGTCCTTCCGTTGCCGGACGACTCCGCGCTGGCCACGAGCCCCATGACGCCTCCCACGACGCGGCTCCGAGTGCGCGTCGCGCGCCACGTGTAACCCGCGTCGACCGGTCGCTCAACCCGCGGCGCGCGGCGCACGTCGCTCACGTTCGGTCGCCGCATAGCTCGCGCCGTGGGTCGATTCGGCGTCCGGGATCGATGTCGGTCCGCGCCTCGGTTCGAGGAGGCACGGCGCCCGCGTCTGACGGCCGCCTTCACATGGGTTGACGTAACCGAGGGGTTTTGCGAGCCCGGGCTCGAATCCGAGCCCGAGACCGAGTCCGAGTCCAGACCAGAGTCCGAGTCCGAGCCCGAGACCGAGTCCGAGCCTGAGTTGGAACCGCTGTCAACCCACTTGGCCGCCGCCGTGAGTCGGAGTCCGATTCCCGACGCGCGCCCAACCTCCGAGTCCGTCGATCAAGCCGAGCGTCTGCGGTCGTCAGAGCCAATCGGGTGCGTTTGGGGCCACCTGCCACCCCGGTGTCGCGGACTCCAAGCGCGGCACGAAACCCGACTCGACGTCGGTTCCGTCGGGAACGTGATTCGGCCGGCTCGTCATCGATTCCCACTCGATGCCACCCGATTCGGCCGGAAGGACATGCGGCGCGGGCCGTGGATCCTCGCGGAGCTCTCGTCGGTTCGACCGCGCGCCTCGCCGCGCGACGCTTCGCGGTGCAGCGGGCTGCGGTCGAGGCTCGACGCGCACGCTCAGGCGCGCGAGCCACTCGCGTCCGTCGGCCGTACGCACCGGAAACGCAATCGCGTGCTCGCCGGCGCGCTCGAAGACCACCGAGGCGGCGTGCACGCCGGTGTGCGCCTCTGCCGTGGCCGGCAGCGAGACGGTCGCACCGTCCGGTCCCGTCAGCTCGAAGCGGCTCGTCAGCGCGCCGTCCTCGACTCCCGTGGCGAGTAGAAGCACCGGCTCGCCGACGCGCGGCCGCTCGGGGCTGACGCGAAGCCGCAACGGCATCGGAGCTAGCCGCCGCGCTTCGGGAGGCGACCCAGTGGCCTCGCGTTCCCTCGTTTTCGCAGGTGCCGAAGGCGATGCGACTCCCTGCCCTCCGAGCAGTCGCGAGACGACCCAGGCCGATGACGCGGCGCCCAGGGCGGCGGCGGCGAGCGCTCCAAGCCACGCGCGCCTCGCGGGGGCCCGTCGCCGCGGCGGGTGACGGGGGCTCTGGGACGATTCGGTCATTGCCGGCGCGGGTCGTGACGAGGGCTGCGGGTCGAACGCATCGATGCCTGCGACCCGCGTGGAACCGGCGTCGTGGAGCCCGGCGCGTACAGCCGCTTCCCGCAGCGCGTGTGCGAGGCACCGACCGTCCCGCGGTCGTCTGTCCGGTCGCTTGTCGAGGGCTTGCATCACCACGTCCGCGACGGGATCGGGGATGCTTCCCGCCGGAGCGAGCGCGCGGACGTCGGGCGGCGGCTCGTGTAGATGCTTCATCAGCAGGGCCACCGGCGTCGCTGCGGTGAACGGCGTCCGACCGGTGAGGATCTGGAACAGGAGGACGCCCACCGAGTAGACGTCGCTTCGCGCGTCGGTCGGCTCGCCCGCCGCTCCCTCGGGTGAGATGTAGCGCGCCGTTCCGAAGACGAGCCCCGCCTGGGTGGCGACCGTCGCCGCGTCGAGCAGTCGAGCGACCCCGAAGTCGAGCACCTTGACGAGGTCGCCCTCGGGGCCGGCGCGCACGAGCATCACGTTCTCGGGCTTGATGTCGCGGTGGACGACTCCAAGCGCGTGCGCGGCACCGAGGCCCTCGGCGATCTGGACCGCGACGTGGACCGCGCGCCGGACCGGCCACGGCCCCGCGCGTAGTTCGTCGAGGAGCGTGCGTCCGCAGACCAGCTCCATGACCAGGAATGCGCCACCGTCTGGCAATTCGCCGGCATCCAGGACGCGGACGACGTTCGGGTGGCGGATGGCCGACGCGACACGCGCCTCGCGATGGAAGCGTCGGAGCGCATCCGCGTCGCGCGCGAGGTCAGGGTGCAGGATCTTTACGGCTACCCTCTCCCCGTCCGCGAGCCGTCGCGCGCGGTAGACGGTCCCCATGCCACCCGCCCCGAGGACCGCTTCGACGTGGTAACGGCCGACGATCGTTCGCTCCAGGATCGGATCGACGGCGGCCCCCGAGCCGATGGGGGGGCGGACCGCGTTGACGGTCGGCCCGAGCGGTGCGCCATCCCGCTGGCAGAAACGCGCGCGCGGGTCGTACGGCGTTCCGCAGGACGGGCACGTACGCGCGAGCACCTCGATTCCGGTAGCAGACGACGAGGCGGCGGTCGACATCGGCACCCACCTACAGACGTGCGAAGCGGCCCGGAGATTTCCCCCTTCGCCGGCATGCGCCGCACGGTTCGGGTGCGGGTTCGGGCTCGGACTCGGTCTCGGTGCCGGTCTCGAACGCGGGCGCCGTCGCCGGTGCGGGATCGGAGTCTGGATCGGCTCCCACGGGCCTTGCAGCCCCAATCGGACGGCGTGCGCGCGACCCGGCGTCGTCGGCGTCCGATGGGGCGAGCGCCTCGGAGGTGGCACCTCGTCGTCGCGACCACGCGACGCGGTGCGATCCCCGCGATGGTCGCGTCGCGCTTGATGCCCCGCGACCCCATCGATACCATCGCCCCTCCTATCGGCGAGCGCTTCGCAATTGCTTCGCTTTTCGACCCGACCCGCGGCGCTGCGTTCGGCCCACGCCCGCCGCGGGTCCCGCCTCCGAGCACCGGGGTGAATCGATGCCGCGCCTGACGCTTTCGCAGTACCTGGGGATGCTGCAGGAGGATCCGGACGACGAGTCCGCGTTCGAGGGCTTGCAGGCGGTGGTCGCCTCGGGCGACCCGGAGCTCCTCGGCGACGATCCGGTGCGTCTGCTCGAGCTGGCTCGCGTCGGCCACGAGCAGCGCTGGGAGCTGCGCGCAGCGGCCTGGCTCATCGAGGTCGAGTTGCCGCTCGTCGCGGGCGACCCGGACCTCGCTGCGGCGCTGCTCAAGGAACTGGCGCGGTTGCGGCGCGAGGAGCTGCTCGACGACCGGGGGGCGCGCGAGGCGCTCGCGCGCGCGGCGCAGCTGCGGCCGGGCGATACGGAGCTCGCCGACGCGATCGAGCAGATCGACGAGGCCATCGCGAGCTGGAAGGAGGTGTCGCGCCGCCTCGTCGAGGAAGCCGATGCCGCCACCGAGCCTGCGTTGCGGCTGGGTTTGCTCGTGCGGGCTGCATCCCTCGTCTGGCAGCACGGCCCTCGGAACAAGAAGAACCGCGACCGCGAGGTCGACCGCCTCTTCGAGGCGGCGCTCGGGGTCGATCCCGCACACGGCCGAACGGTCCGGCTCTACACGGAGACTTTGCGTCAGCGGGGGCGCTGGGAGGATCTCGTTCGGGTGTTGCTGCAAGGCGCGGAGCACGCGCGCGCCCGCGACGAGCGGCTCGCGTTGCGGCTGCGTGCCGCCCGGACCCTCGCCCGAAAGCTCGCGAAGGCCGACGAGGCCGCGCAGCAGTACGCGGCGGTGCTCGATCTGGCGCCGGGGCACGAAGAGGCGCTCGGTTTCCTCGTCGCCTACTACACGGACCGGCAGCAGTGGGACCATCTGGTGGCCCTGTACGAGGACGCGCTGCGCGCGCGGCGGCGAACCGAGGGCGAGGCGGGGATCCTGCTGCAGCTCGGGATGGTGCACTGGCGGCTGCGCAATGCGCCGCAGCAGGCCGAGCCGTACTTCGCGCGGCTTCGCAAGCTCGACCCGCTCAACGCCGCGGCGCTCGCCTTCTATCGCGAGCAGGCGGGTCGCGATCCGAACGCGCTCATCGGGGTGCTGGCCGAGGCGATGCGCGTGGCGGGTGACGCGCGCGAGCGCCTCGCGCTGGCCGTGGAAATCGGCCGCGTCGCGCAGGGCGCCGAGGGGATGGCGGAGCGCGCCGTCGAGGCTTGGAAGCAGGTGCTGCGGCTGGAGCCGCGTCACCCCGAGGCACTCGCCGCGCTGCGCGAGCTGTATCGCCGAACCGAGAAGTGGAACGCGCTCGTCGAGATGCTGCGGGCGGAGCTCGACGCGCTCGCTCCGGACGCGGTCGACCGCAAGCTCGAGCTGCTGCGAGAGCTGGTGGAAGTGTACCGCGACCGGCTCGGGCTCGACGCGATGGTGGTGCAGACCTACCAGGCGATCGTCGCGTTGCGGCCCGACGACGTCGAGGCGCTCGACGCGCTCGCGGCCACCTACGAGCGGATGCAGCGGTGGAACGACCTGGTCGGCGTGCTGCAACGACGGGCCGAGCTGTCGACGGACCGCGACGAGCGCGTCGCCTTGCTCATGCGCGTGGCGCGCCTGTGGATCGACCGCTTCGCCAACTACAGCCAGGCGACGCGGCCGCTCGAGGAGATCGTGACGCTCGACCCGACGCACCGCGGAGCGCTCGCGGAGCTGCGCGAGATCTACGGCAAGCGCAGGGCCTGGACGCAGTTGTTCGACGTGCTGCGTCGCGAGGCCGATCTCGCCAGCGATCCGACTGCGCGCCTCGCCCACCTGGTCGAGATGGCGCGCCTGGCGGGCGACCGACTGCACCGGCACGCGGAAGCCATCGCGCTGTGGAAGCAGGTCCTCGAGCTCGAGCCCGCAACCGAGGGTGCGCTCGACGCGCTCGAGAAGCTCGCCGAGCGCGAGAAGGACCTCGCCACGCTCGCGCAGGTCCTCGAGCGCCGCGTCGCGGATCAGCCCGATCCGCGCGAGCGCCTGCGTTTGCTCGTGCGGCTCGCGACGCTGTACGGCCCCGACCAGCTCGCGGACGTCGAGCGCGCGCGCGCCACCTGGCGGCGGGTGCTCGAGCTCGACCCGCGCAACGGGAGGGCGTTGCGGACGCTGCGCGAGATGGCCATCGCGGCGGGTGACTGGGATGGTCTGGAGAGGCTGCACGCCGAGGCGCGCGACTGGGAGGGGCTCGTCGAGGTGCTCGGCAACGCCGCCGATCGGGCGACCGACCCGAGCGTCAAGATCGACCTGTCCTTCCGCGCGGCGCGCGTCTACGAGACGCACCTCGGCGAGCCCGCCCGGGCGTTCCGTAGCTACGAGCGCGTCCTGTCGGTCGATCCGGACAACGCGCGCGCAGCGCGGGCGCTGGTCCCGATCTACGAGCGCGAGGAGCGCTGGGCGCGTCTGGTCGCCGTCCTCGAGGTGCTGCTGCGCTCCCTCGGCGAGCAGGGGGACGTGAACGAGCGGCTCGCCCTGCTCGAGCGTCTCGGTGCGCTGAGCGCGCAGCGACTGGGGGATCGGGCTTCGGCGTTCCGCTGGGCCGCGCGCGCCTACGCGCTGGCGCCGACCGACGTGGCGGTGCTGCAGCGCCTGACGTCGGCGGCCGAGGCCGCCGATGCGCACCGCGAGCTCGCCGAGCTGTGGAACGCGCGGTTGCGGGAGGCCTCGGACGCGGAACGGGTCGACCTACACCGACGGCTCGCCGTGCTGCTCGAGGAGCGGCTCGGGGACGTCGATCGGGCGATCGCTCACCTGGAGGCGGTGCTCCAGTCCGTGCCCGACGACGCGGATGCGATCGCGGCGCTCGACCGTCTGTACCGCAGGACGCAGCGGCACGATGCGCTGCGCGCACTCTACGAGCGCCGGATCGAGCAGTCCGCCGATCCGCAGCGACGTGCCGAGCTGCTGCGAGAGCTGGCCGCGTTCGAAGAAGACGTCCTCGGCCAGCCCGCGCGCGCGCTCGAGCGTTTCGAGCAGGTCCGTAGCATCGACCCCGACGATCCGGTCGCGCTCGAGGCGCTGCAACGGCTGTACGGTGCCCTGAATCGGGCCGGGCCGCTCGTGGAGGTACTGGAGCGACTCCGCCATCGGGTTCCTTCTGATCAGGCGCGGCGCCTGCGCCTGCAGCAGGCGTCGCTTTGGGCCGGCCCGCTCGGCGAGCCGCGCGCCGCGCTCGACGCGCTCGGAGAGCTGCTCCGGGACGACCCGACCGATGCCGAAGCGATCGCCGCGCTCGAGGCGCTGGCGGCGGCCCATCCGGAGCTGGCGCTCGACGCGGGTCGGCTTCTCGAGGAGCCGTACGAGAGGACGGGGGCTCACGGTCCGCTCGTGGCGCAGTTGCGCCGGCGGCTCGAGACGACGACGAATCCAGACGAACGGCGCGCGCTGCGTCTGCGCCTCGCCGAGCTGCTCGCCGGTCCGCTTGGGGACGTCGCGGGCGCCTATGCCGAGCTTGAGGCGGCGTTCCTCGATCGTCCGACCGATCCCGAGCTGTGGGAACGGCTCGTCGAGCTGGCTGGACGGGCGGGGCGGTACGAGGCACTGGCCGCCGCATGCTCCATCGTGCTCGAGGCGGGGGATCTCGATCCGAGCTCGGCCGTCCAGGTCGCGCGTCGGGCCGCGGCGCTTTACGATGGGGTGCTCGGGCGACCCGACGAGGCCGAGCCGCTGCACCGGCGCGTGCTGGCCGCCGATCCGCTCGACGAGCCCAGCTTCGCCGCGCTCAAGGATCTGTACACCTCGCGCGAGCGCTGGGAGGAGCTGCAGGCGCTGTACCGCACGCGTATCGAGCACACGCTGGAGCTCGAACAGAAGCGCGAGCTGCTGCTGCAGGTCTGCTTCCTCTTCGAGGAGCTGCTGGACGACCCGCAGCTCGCGATCCGCGCCTACGAGGAGGTTCTCGAGCTCGACCCGCTGCACGCCCCCGCCCGGCGTGCGCTCGAACGGCTCTACCGCAAGGCCGGCCGCTGGCCACAGCTCGTCGCCTTGCTGCGCCGCGAGCTCGACGAGGGCACCGAGCGAGACCCCGTGGAGGTGGGTCTGGAGCTGGCGGCTGTGCTCGAGGAGCGGCTCGGCGACGCGCAGGGTGCGCTCGTGGAGCTGGAGCGCGTGCTCGAACGCGACCGGGGCCACGTCGCCGCCCGGCGGGCGCTCGCACGGCTGATGGCCCGTCCCGAGCTGCGCCAGCGCTGCGCGGAGCTGCTCGAGCCGCTCGAGGAGGCCGCGGGCGACTGGGCCGCGTTGCTCGCGGTGCTCGACGTCCGGCTCGAGGCCATCCGGGATCGCCTCGAGCGTGCGGCCGCGCTGGGCCGCCTCGCGTCGCTCGCCGAGACGCGGCTCGGGGACGTCGAGCGCGCGTTCACGGCGTGGGCCGAGGTGGTCCGGCTCGATCCGTCCGACCGGCAGGCGCGCGCCGAGCTCGCGCGTCTGGCCAAGATCCGGGGCTCCGACGACGCTCGCGCCGAGGCGCTCGAGCGAGCGATCGCGGCCGCCGAGGACACCTCGGTGCGGGCGGAGCTGCTCGAAGAGCTGGCGACGCTGCACGAGGTCGAGCGCGGCGATGCGGCGGCGGCCACGGACGCCTGGGCCCGATTGCTCGCCTGCGATCCGACCGATCCGGTCATTGCCTTGCCCGCAGCCCGGGCCCTGGAGCGGCTGCACGTCGCCGCCGGCGACTGGAGCGCCGTGGCCGCGGACCTGCGCGTCCAGGCGGACCTCGTCACCGACCCGGACGAGAAGCGCGCGCTGCTCGAGCGCCTCGGCGAGCTGCTCGAGCACACGCTCGGACGCGTCGAGGAGGCCATCGAGGTGCACCGGCAACGCGTCGAGCTCGACCCGTCCGACGTCGGCGCCCTGCGGGCCCTGGCCACGCTGCTCGAGCGGACCGGCCAGCACGCGGCTCTGGTGCCGGTGCTACAAGCCTGGGAGCGTGCCGTCGACGATCCCGCCGAACAACGGCGCATCGCCCTGCTCGTCGCGCGAACGCAGGAAGGTCCGCTCGGCGACGCCGACTCCGCGCTGGTCGTCTACGACGACGTGGTGCGTCGGTTCGGGCCCGACCCCGAGGCCCTGGCGGCGCTCGCGCGGCTGCACGAGAACGCCGGGCGGTGGCCCGACCTGCTCGAGGTGCTCGCGCTCGAGCGCGAGCGGCTCGAGGACCCCGTCGCGCGCGCGGAGGTCGATTTCCGCATGGGCGAGTTGCGCCGGATCCGCACCGGTGATCGGGACGGCGCGCTGGAGGCGTATGCGGCCGTGCTCGACGTCGTGCCGGAGCACGCGGGCACGCTCGAGGCGCTCGAGGCGTTGCTCGACGCCGACGAGCTGCGACACCGCCTGGCTGCGGCGCGGCTGCTCGAGCCCGTATGGCGCGCTCGGGCGGAGGCCGAGCCGCTGTTGCGGGTGCTCACCGTGCTCGCGGGCTCGGACGACCCCCGTGAGCGGCTCCGCGCGCAGCGGGCCGCGATCGAAGTGGCCGAGCTGCAGCTGGGCTCGGCCGATCGCGCCTTCGCCCTGGGCGCGGCGGCGGTCGTGGCGAGCGCGGGGGAGCCCGAGGTGGCGGACCTGCTCGCCGAGTGCCGCCGGCTGGCGGGGACGGCGGGTCGGTGGGCGGAGTATGCGCAGACGCTGCGCGCGGTGCTCGACGAGCTTTCCGACGCGGAGCTCGCCACGGCGCTGCGGCTGGAGCTGGCGCAAATCGCCCGAACCCAGCTCCGAGATCCGCGTCTGGCCCGGGAGCACTACGAACGGGTCCTCGAAGAGAGGCCGGACGCGCGCGAGGCGCTCGATGCGCTCGAGACGTTGCTCGAAGAGCTCGGGGATGCCGCGGCGTTGCTCGAGGTGTTACGGCGCAAGACCGAGCTGGCGACGAGCCCCGCGGAGCGGGCGACATGGCTGCTTCGACGCGCGAAGCTGTGCGAGGAGGCCCTCGGCGACATGGACTCCGCCATCGCGGCGCTCGAAGAGGTGCTCGCCGAGGCGCCGACCGAGCCGACCGCGCACGCGGGCCTCGAGCGCCTGTACGCGCGTGCGGAGCGGTGGCACGACCTCGCGTCGCTGCACGAGCGGCGCATCGAGCTGGGCATGGGTCGGCGAGCCGACGAACGCCTCGCGCTGGCGCGCGTGGCGCTCGAGCGTCTGGACGACGCCCCCCGCGCCCTGGAGGCGTTGCGCGTCGCGCTCGACGAGGAGCCCGGCCACGCCGGGACCGTGCAGTTGCTGGAATCGTGGCTCGAACGGCCGGCGTTGCGGGCGGAGGCAGCCGCGTTGCTCGAGCCGGTTTACCTGCGGCGGCTCGACTGGCCGCGCGTGACGGCGACCCTCGAAGCCCGGCTCGTCGACGAGCAGGACCTGGATCGCCGCAAGGCCATGTTGCACCGCCTCGCGCAGATCCACGAGGAGTACCTCGCCGACGTCGCCGCCGCGTTCGACGCGTGGGCGCGTCTGTTCCTCGAGGATCCGCGCGACGAATCGACCTGGGAGCCGCTCGAGCGGCTCGCGCGGCACGCGGAGCGTTGGGACCGGCTGGCGACGGTGTGCGCGACGGCCCTGGAGCGCATCGACGTGGATGATCCGACGAGCATCCGGCTCGCGGCGCGGACCGCCGCGCTCTACGAGGAGCGGCTCGCGGACGCGGCGAGCGCCGCATCGCTGTGGCGCCGCGTGCTCGCGTTCGATCCGACCGATCGGCCCGCGTTCGAGGCGCTCGAGAGGATCTACGCGCGTCAGGGCGCCCTCGAGCCGCTCGCGGCCCTGTACCGGGCGCGCGTCGAGCAGGCCGCCGACGACGCCGAGCGCGTCTCGCTGCTGCATCGGCTCGCCGAGGTGCGGCTCGAAGGGGGCGACGTGGAGGCAGCGGTGGACGTCTACCGCGAGCTGCTGGACGTCGACGGCCGCGACGCGCGGGCGCTGGAGCAGCTCGACCGATTGCTCGTGCAGGGCGAGCGGTGGGCCGAGCTCGCCGACCACCTGCGGCATCGGATCGAGGTGGCCACGGGCGATGCGGAACGACACGCGCTGGCAGTGCGTCTGGCCGAGACGCTGGTGCGCCGGATGGGCGACGAGACGGCCGCGGTGGACGAGCTGGAGCGCGTCGTCGAGGTCGAACCGTACGCGCCGGCGGTCCGGTTGCTCGAGGAGCTGGTGCTGCGGCCCACGCTTCAGGCGCGGATCGTCCGTCTGCTCGAGCCCGTCTACCGGGCCACCGACCAGTGGAAGAAGCTCATCGCGGTTCTCGAGACGCGGGTCGAGATGGAGCTCGATCCGTACGTGCGGGCCGGGCTGCTCGGAGAGATCGGGCGGCTCCACGAGACACGAGGGGGGCGGGCCGACCTCGCGTTCTCGGCCTGGGCACGCGCGTTCGCCATCGACCCGCGCGACGCCGAGGCGCGCGCACACGTCGACCGGCTCGCGGCGGCCCTCGGCGCCTGGGACGCGCTCGTCGATGCGTACGAACAGGCCGTCGCGGCGGCCGAGGACCCTGCGCTCGTCTCGGACCTTCTGGGGGTGGTCGCGCGCGTGCACGACGAGCGGCGCGGCGATCCGCGGGCGGCGATTCAGACGTTCGAGCGGCTGCTGCGGCACGACCCGTCCGACGTCTCCGCGCTCGATGCGCTCGAGGCGCTGCACACGATGGTCGGAGACTGGCGGGGGCTGGTGGACGTGTTCGACCGCAAGGTCGACCGCAGCGCCGATCCGGCCGAGCGGGGCGAGCTGTTGCGGCGTGCCGGCGCCGTGCTCGAGGAGCTCGTCGGTGACGCCGCTGCGGCGATCGACGCGTACCGGCGCGCCCTCGCGGAGGATCCCTCGGACCTCGTCGCGCTCGATTCGCTCGACCGACTGCTGACGCAGGCCGACGACGCCGCTGCGCTCGCCGACGTGCTGCGACGCCGCCTCGAGGTCGATCCGGATCGCGACGCGCGGGTCCAGCACGCGTTGCGCCTGGGGGCGCTGTGCGAGCGCCTCGGACGACTCGACGATGCGGTCGACGCATACCGCAGGGTGCTCGACGAGGCGGCCGGACAGCCCCAGGCCGTCGATGCTCTCGGGCGACTGTACGAGCGCCAGGGCAACTGGCGCGACCTGCTCGACAACCTGCGGCTTCGGGCGGCCGCGACCGAGGAGCCGCACGCGCGTGCGGCCCTGTTGTGCCGCGCGGGGGAGGTGCTCGAGCACGAGCTCGGAGAGCTGGACGCGGCGCTTGGCCTCTACGAGGAGGCGCTCGCCGTCGAGGGCCGTTGCGAGCCCGCGATCCAGGCTGCGCTCCGTCTCGCGGCGCACGAGGACGTCGGACCGCGCGCCGCCGCCGTCGTCGAGCCGGTGCTCGAGGTGCAGGAACGCTTCGACGACCTCGCCCGGCTCGTCGAGCGGCTGGGCGAGGCGGCGTCCGATCCGCGCGATCGCGCCGCGAGCTTCCGGAGACTGGCGCGCATTCACGAGCAGGGGCGACGAGATCCGGAGGCCGCGTTCGACGCATGGCGTCGCGCGCTCGCGGAAGACGCGACGGACGAGGAAACGGCCGCGGAGCTGGAGCGCCTGGCCGCCGTCACGGGACGTTGGGCGCAACTGGCCGACGCGCTGGCCGAGCGGGCTTCGACGGCGCTCGAGCCCGCCGTCGTTCGGTCGTTGTACGCGCGGCTGGCACGGGTCGCCTCCGGTCCTCTCGGCGACGAGGCCCGCGGCATCGAGGCGTGTCAGCGCGCCCTCGAGGTGGCCGGTGAGGACGACGCGTTGCTCGAGATGCTCGAGGCGCTTCTCGAACGCACCGAGGCGTGGGACGAGCTGGCGGCGGTGATCGAGCGCCGGATCGATCTCGCCGGCGACGAGACGACGCGGTGCGAACGGATGCTGCGGCTTGCTGCCGTCCGCGCCGAGCGACTGGGAGAGCGCCGCGCGGCAGTGGAGGTGCTTCGGGCGATCGTCGAGCGGGCGCCCGGCGAGCGTCGTGCCCTGGAGGCGCTCGAGGCGCTCGCGCGGGACGAGTCGGTGGCGGCCGAGGCGCTCGACGTGCTCGAGTCCGCGTACCGCGGAACGGGGTCGCTCGACCGCGTCGCCACGCTGTGCGAGCTGCGCGCGCAGGTCGCCCTGGACGATGCCGAGCGCGTTCGGCTGCTCGTGGAGGCGGCGAGGCTTTGGGACGGCGCGCTCGGGCAGCCGGGGCGCGCCCTCGAGCCGTTGCGGCGGGCCGTCGTGCTCGATCCGCATGACGCCACGCTCCTCGGCGAGCTGGAAGGGCTCGTCGATCGGACGGGCGATGCGTCCGCACTGCGCGGGCTCGCCGAGGCCATCGCGCCTCGGCTCGACCCCGACCGTGCGGTCGAGCTGTGGCTGCGGGCAGCCGGATGGTACCGGGACCGGCTTGCCGACTTCGGAGCGGCCGAGCAGGCGTTGCGCGCGGCCATCCGACTCGACGAGCGTCGCGTCGAGGCCCACGAGGCGCTCGTCGCGCTCCTCGCGGCTCCGCTGGACGCGCAGCCAGCACCGAGCCGCAGTCGCGATCGAGTGGCCGCGCAGCGGGCGCTCGCCGCGGTCCTGGAGCCGGGTCCGCGGCGAGCGCTCGTGTTGCGAGAGGCGGCGCGACTGGCCGGCGCCATCGGTGACGATGCGGTGGCCCTCGAATGCTTCGAGGCGCTGCTCGCGCAGGAGCCAGACGACCGGGAGGCGCTCGAGGCGCTCTATCGTGCGGAAGCGAGCGCGGGGCGCACGGGGCGAGCCGTTGCCCTGCTCGAGCGTCTGGTCGAGGTCGAAACGGATCCCATCGAGCGTCGCGCGTTCCGCCACGAGCTGGCGCACCTGCTCGGTGCGCTTCCGGACGGAATCGATCGCGCCGCGGCCGTTTACCGCGATCTGCTCGACCAGGCGCCCGATGACGAAGCGGCCTGGTCGGGCCTGGAGCAGTTGCTCGAGAGGGCCGGTCGCTGGGTGGATTTGGACGCGGTGCTGGAGCGCAGGGTGGCGCACGCGACGTCCACCGCGCAGCGCAACGCAGCTCGTCGTCGGCGTGCGCAGATCGCCGAAGCCCGGCTCGGACGGCCGGAGCGCGCCGTCGAGTTGCTTCAGGCGGTCGTCGAGGAGGATCCGGCGGACGCGCCGACGTGGGACGATCTGGAGCGGCTGCTCGCGTCGTCGGGGCCGCTCGAGGATCTCGTCGCGTTTCTCGAGCGTCGGGCGGAGGCGGCGCAACGGCTGGGAAGGGCGCAGGAGGCGCTCGCGAGCCGGCTACGGCTCGCGGCGTTGCAACGCGATCGACTGCACGACGAGGCCGCGGCGATTCGCACTTACAGCCGCATCGTCGAGACTCACGGCGAACAGCCCGAGGCGCTCGCGGCGCTCGCGGAGCTGCACGAGCGCGCGGGCGACGCGGCGCAGCAGTGCGCCGCCCTGGAGCGGCTGGCTGCAGTCCAGGCGCCGGAGCAAGCCGTGCGCACGTGGTTGCGCGTGGCGCGCATCGCCGACGAGCGCCTGGGGGATGCCGATCGGACCGAGCGCGCGCTGCTCGCGGCCCACGAGAACGATCCGACGAGTGCCGAAGTGCGCGCGCAGCTGCGCACCCTCTACGAGAAACAGGCGCGCTACGAGCCACTCGCGGCGATGCTCCTCGTCGAAGAGGCCGCCACACCCGATCCGCAACAACGGGTCGCTTTGCTGCGCGCGGCGGCCGATCTGTACGAGCTGCGGCTCGGGCAGCCGGCGCGTGCAGCCGAGCTCCTCGAGCGCGCCGCAGGGCTGCTGCCGGACGACCGCGACGTGCTGCTGCGTCTGTGCGATCTGTACGTGCGGGTCGGTCGGGGGACCGACGCGGTCGCGGCGCTCGAGCGCGTCGTGGCGAGCTACGGCAACCGCCGCGTCAAGGAGCTCGCCGTGTATTTGCACCGGCTCGCGCTGGCCCTGGAGGCGATGGGTCAGCGGGAGGCGGCGCTCGCCCGCATGGACGCGGCGTTCAAGATCGACCTGACCAACCCGGTCATCCTGCGGGACATGGGCCGCATGCAGCTCGAAGCCGGTCAGCTCGAAGCGGCGCAGAAGGCGTACCGCGCGCTGTTGCTTCAGAAGCTCGACCCGTCGCTCGGCGTCTCGAAGGCCGACGTGTACGCGGCACTCGGCGACATCGAGATGCGGCGCGGTGATCGGGCCAAGGCCATCTCCATGCTCGAGCGCGCGCTCGGCGAGGACGCGCGGCACGAACGTGCGCGCGCGCTGCTGGCGGCCGCGCGGGGCGGTTGACGGTGCGTGCGCTCGCGTGGGTGGACGGCGAGGTGCTGCCCGTCGAGCGGGCGCGGCTGCCGCTGCTCGATCGCGGTGTGCTCTACGGCGACGGCGTCTTCGAGGTCGTGCGGACCTACGGAGGTCGGCCGTTCGCGCTCGACGAGCACCTGGCGCGTCTCGAGCGCTCCGCGTCGCGCATCGGCATCGCGCTGCCGGCCACGGCGGCCGACATCGACGCCGTGGTCGAGAGGCTGTTGCGAGAGGCCGGAGCGGGCGATGCGTACGTTCGCATCATCGTCACGCGGGGCGAGGGTCCGATCGGCTACGATCCGTCCGCCGCGCGCGATCCGCGGCTCGTCGTGCTCGTCGCACCGCTGCCCCCGTTGCCGGCCGGGCTGCACGAGAACGGCGCCGAGGTGCGGCTCGTGCCGTGCAGCCGCCCCACGGACGAGGCGCGGGCGGCGGGAGCCAAGGTGAGCGACTACCTCGCCAACTTGCTGGCCCTCGCAGAAGCGCGACGGGCCGGTGCGTACGAGGCGGTGCTCGTCGGGCCCGCCGGCGAGGTGTTGGAAGGGGCGAGCAGCAACGTGTTCGTTGTGGACGAGCAGGGCCGGCTGCGGACGCCGCCCACGAGCGCGCGGATCTTGGCCGGCATCACGCGCGCGCACGTGCTCGAGGTCGCGCGGGCCGCGCGCCTCGTCGTCGAGCAACGCGTGCTGTTTCCGCCCGATCTGTACGGCGCTCGGGAGGCGTTCATCACGAGCACCCTGCGCGAGGTGGTCCCGGTCGTGCGCGTGGACGGATGGACGGTCGGCGACGGTCGACCCGGTCCCGTGACGCGGGCGCTGCTCGCCGCACTTCGCGAGCGCATCGCGGCCGCCGTGCGGCGGGAGCGGACTCGAAGCATGGGGGTGCATTGACCCGTCGCGGCGCCTCGGCTAGTGCCGCGCCTGCGGAGTCGATCGATGCCGTCGAACACGAAGATCACGCGCAATCGCCGCAAACGTAAGGCCCGCAAGCTCGGACGCGACAAGAAGAAGGCGCGCACCCGCGCCGGGACGCCGAAGTTTCCGATCCACCCGCAGACGCCGAGCTCCGAGCCGGCTTGACTCGATGGCGCTGGGGCTGGGGCGTGCTCCGGCCCGAGCTCGAGGTGCGTGCGGTTCTGCGAATCGAGGTCGCCTCGGGCGGATTTGCGTGACCGCGTCGACCAGGCTAAGCAGCGCGACCCGACGGAGTGTCCATGGCTGGCAAGGCACCGCTCGCGATCGTGCGCGAGAAGTTCCAGGACAAGGCCGGTCTGATCAAGGCGGTCGAGCAACTGGCCGGAGACGACCTGTTCCTCGCGCGGCTGCGAAGCCGGCGGGGGTTACGCGCGGTCTCCAACCGCAAGCTGCTCCGGCTGCACGCGTTGCTGTCGGCGGTGCGCAAGGAGCACGGCTCGCGGGCCGGCCTCATCGACGCGATCCTCGCGCTCGAGCGGCGCGTGAAGGACGCCGGATACCGCGCCCGTCTCGAGCGCTACCCGACGCCGCGTCTCTACGATCGATGGCGGTCGCTAGCGCGGCGGGCACGCGCCGCGTCGCGCACCGCGTCCAAGGCCGAGACGTCCGGCTGATCGGACCGGTCGCGATGGGCGAGCCGGCGGAGCTGTCGACGGGCCGTGGCCCGGCGTGCGCGAGCCGGCCGGTTCCATTCCGCCGTCTGTTCGTCGCCAACCGTGGCGAGGTGGCCGCGCGCATCGCGCGGACGTGCGACCGGCTCGGCGTCACGCCCGTGTTCGGGGTCTCCGAGGCCGATCGCGACGCGCCGTGGGCGCGCGACCGCGAGCGCGTCGTGCTAGGGCCCGCGCGCGCCGATCAGAGCTACCTGGACCCGGTGCGTTTGGTCCAGGCGGCCGTGCAGAGCGGAGCGAGCGCGTTGCACCCCGGATGGGGGTTCTTGTCGGAAAGCCCGCGGCTCGCCGCGCTGTGCGAGGTGCATGGCGTCACCTTCGTCGGGCCGCCCGCGCACGTCCTGGCGCTCCTGGGGCGAAAGACGCCGGCTCGTCGCGCCATGGCCGCGGCGGGGCTCGCCCTGGTGCCGGGAAGTGAGGGCGTGCTGCCGGGTGTCGAAGCCGCACGCGCGGTGGCCGACTCGGTGGGCTACCCGGTACTGCTGAAGGCAGACGCCGGGGGCGGCGGACGCGGGATGCGCGTCGTGCATCGACCCGAGGATCTGCCCGCCGCGTTCGCCGAGGCGAGCGCGGAAGCGCGCGCTGCGTTTGGGGACGGCTCCTTGTACCTCGAGCGGTTGATCACCGGCGGCCGTCACGTCGAGGTGCAGGTGCTCGTCGACCGATGGGGCCATGCGGTGCACCTGGGCGAGCGCGACTGCACGGTGCAGAGGCACCATCAGAAGCTCGTCGAGGAGTCGCCGTGTCCGGTGCTCGACCCCGCGCAGCGGCGGCGCGCATGCGAGGCGGCCGCCGCGGCCGCCGCGTCGGTGGGCTACGTGGGCGCCGGAACGGTCGAGATGCTGCTCGACGAGCAGGGCGTGCTGCGGTTCATGGAGATGAACGCGCGCTTGCAAGTGGAGCACCCGGTCACCGAGATGCGAACCGGACTGGATCTCGTCGAGTGGCAGTTGCGCATTGCGGCCGGGCAGCGGATCGCGCTGCGTCAGGACGAGATCCGGTTCGAGGGGCACGCCCTCGAGTGCCGGATCAACGCCGAGGATCCGTTCGATGGATTCCGACCCAGCCCAGGGCGGATTGCGCGGTGGCGGCCGCCCGCGGAGGAGTCGGGCCGGCTGCGGGTCGAAACGCACGTGGTCGAGGGCTACGAGGTGCCTCCGCACTACGATTCGCTGCTCTGCAAGCTGGTCGCCCACGACGAGGACCGCGATCGGGCCATCGCGCGCATGCTCGACGCGCTCGCTCGTTTCGAGGTCGAAGGCGTCCGTACCACGATCGCCCTGCACCGCGCGATCCTCGCGAGCGAGGCGTTCCGCGCGAATCGCTACGACACGCGGACGATTCCGGGCTGGCCGCCCCCTGTGGGGGAGGGCTGAGCGTGGCGCACGTACCGCTCGTGCCGGTCGGCTCCACGCGTGAACTCGCGGCGGTCCGCGACGTGCAAGCGCGCCGGGACGAGGTCGAGCGTCTGGAGCGGGTGCTGCGGGAGCGTCGCGAGCGCGTCGCGCAAGGTTGGGGTGCCCGCTACGTGGAGCGCGTCCACGCGCGTGGCAAGCTGACGGCCCGCGAGCGCATCGAGCGGCTGCGCGACGCGGACACGCTGCCCTACGAGTTCGGCCGCTTCGTCAACTGGGGCGAGACGTTCCAGGGCGGGGCCGTCAGCCCCGCGGCGGGCGTGATCACCGCCCTGGTGCGCGTCGAGGGGCGCTGGTGCGTGGTCATCGCGAACGACAACACGGTCGCCAGCGGCGCCTGGTGGCCGCGGACGCCCGAAAAGATCCAGCGCGCGCAGTCGGTCGCGCTCCGCCTCGGCGTGCCCGTGATCTACCTCGTCGACTGCTCCGGCCTGTTCCTGCCCGAGCAGTCGCGCAGTTTCTCCGGCGCGCGCGGTGCGGGCCACATCTTCAAGATGAACGCGTTGCTGTCGGCGCAGGGGGTGCCGCAGATCGCGGGCGTTTTCGGCGATTGCATCGCGGGCGGCGGCTACATGCCGATCATCTCCGACCACGTCGTGATGACCGAGCAGGCCTACATGGTCATCGCGGGCGCCGCGCTCATCAAGGGCGCCAAGAGTCAGAAGCTGACCTCGCTCGACATCGGCGGACCCGAGGTGCACGTGCACGCCTCGCGTTGTGCCGACGCGCGCGTGCCCGACGACGAGACGGCGCTCGCGTTCATCCGCCGCAAGGTCGCGGCGTTGCCCTCGAGCGCCGCAGGCTACTACCGGGATCCGGCAGGTCCGCTGCCACCGGCGCTGCCGTGCTCGGATCTCGCCGGACTCGTCCCGCCCGACCATCGCGAGGCCTACGACGTGATGGACGTCATCGCGCGGCTGTGCGACGGGAGCCTGTTCTGGGAGGTCATGGCGGGCATTGGAGAGGAGGTCGTCACGGGCATTGGGCGCGTCGGCGGCCTGTGGACGGCGTTCGCGGCCAACCGGCAGGGACTCGTTCCCGATCCCGATCGTCCCGGCACGATGCGGCCGGGCGCGATCCTCTATCGGGATGGGATCGCGCGCCTGAGCGCCTTCAGCCGCGCGTGCGACGACGACGGGATCCCGCTCGTGTGGCTGCAGGACGTCAGTGGCTTCGACATCGGCACGGAGGCCGAACGGCAAGGTTTGCTGGGCTGGGGCTCGAGCCTCATCTACACGAACGCCACGCGCCGCGCGCCCATGTTCACGGTGCTGCTGCGCAAGTGCTCGGGCGCCGGCTACTACGCGATGGCGGGCCTGCCCTACGATCCCGTCTTGCAGCTCTCGACCGTTCTGTCGCGCCTGTCGGTGATGGAGGGCCGCACGCTGGCCATCGCGACGTATCACACGCGCCTGGACGACGAGTTCCGCATCGCGGCGACCGATCCGGCGGAGCGGGAGGCGGTCGAACGCGGCATGCGCGAGGTGGAGCAGCGCATTGAGCGCGACATGGATCCGTACGCCGCCGCCAGTCGACTCGACACGGACGAGATCGTCGCGTTCGAGGAGCTGCGCGCATGGCTCGAGGTGCTCGTCGAGGCCAGTCATCAGTCGACGGGGCTGCGCCGCAGCAAGAACCCGCGCATCTGGGCGATGCACGACCTCGATCGACTCGCGGGACGGGCGCGATGATCGCGCGAACGCTGACGGCGCTGCGCGCGCAGGAGGGGACCGGCCGGATCGTCCTGCGCGCGCCGATGGTCGGGTGGCTGAGCGAGGTGCCGCGGCCGGGCGCATGGGTCTGGCCGGGCGGCCCGCTCGGCATGCTCGAGGTGCTCGGCGTGCGCGTGCGGCTGCTCGTACCGGAGGACGTCGAGGGGCGCGTCGTGGGTCCTCCCCGTGCTTCCGCCCGTGTCGCCGTCGATTTCGGCGCTCCGGTCGTCGAGATCGCGCCGAGTCCCGAGAGCGGGGCCATCGACGCTCACGCCGTGGCCGGCGAACGCGCCGAGCCGGCCACGGCGGGCGCCCTCGTCGTACGCGCGCCGATGAGCGGACGCTTCTACCTGCGGCCGTCGCCCGGTCAGCCTCCGTTCGCCGCGCCCGGCGCGGTCGTCGAGCGCGGGCAGCCGGTCGGCTTGCTCGAGGTCATGAAAACCTTTCACCGGATCCCCTTCGACGGCGTCGGGTGGCCGGACCGCGCGCGCGTTCGACGCTGGCTCGTCGCGGACGGAGAAGACGTGGCGGCCGGGGCACGACTCGTCGAGCTTGAGCCCGCACCGTGACTCAGGCGCCGTCCTCGCTCGAGCCCATCGATCCCGCCGCGCTGCGGCCGCACTACCGCGCGTTCCTGCGACCCGGTCGCATCCTGCTCACCGGCCACTCGCACCAGGCCTGGCCGGACGTCGCCCGTGACGGTCTGTCGCGGGCGTTCGAGATCGCGGCGGAGCACGTGGACGACAAGTGGGAGCACGCGTTCGCCGCGGCACGCGGCGTCCGCGAGGCGATCACGGATCGCATCGGAGGTCACCCCGACCAGTACGCCCTGGGAGCGAGCACGCACGAGCTGGTGGTGCGGCTGCTGTCGGCGCTCGATCTGCGCTCGCGACCGCGTATCGTGACGAGCAGCGGAGAGTTCCACTCGCTCGATCGGCAACTTCGCAGGCTCGTCGAGGCCGGGCTCGAGGTCCGCTTCGTGCCGGCCTCGCCGGTCGAGACGCTCGCCGAGCGCGTCGCGGCGGAACTGGACGCGCGCACGGCACTCGTCGCGCTCTCGACGGTACTGTTCGAGACGGGCGCGATCGTGCCTGCGCTCGACGCCGTGCGCGAAGCGGCGGCGCGTCACGGCGTCACGGTCTTGTTCGACGCGTACCACGCGTTCAACGTGGTGCCCTTCCGCGTCGACGATTGGCCCGAGGCGTTCGTCGTCGCAGGCGGTTACAAGTACGCGCAGTGGGGCGAGGGCGTCTGCTTCTTGCGCGTTCCGCCGCAGTGCGAGTTGCGCCCCCTCGTCACGGGCTGGTTCGCCGACTTCGAGACACTCGAGGCGCCGCGCGGTAATGGCGGCGTCGGCTACGGCCGGCGCGGGGCCGAACGGTTCGCGGGTGCGACGTACGACCCATCGAGCCACCTGCGCGCCGTCGCCGTCGCGGAGTTCTTCCGCGCCCAACGGCTCGACGTGCCGCGGCTGCGCGCCCTCTCGCTTCGACAGACGGGCCGGCTGCTCGACCGCCTTCGGGAGGCGGGTTTCGAGGTCGCCACGCCCGCCGAGCCGGACCGCCGGGGCGGGTTCGTCGCGGTGCGCGTCGACGATGCCGCCCGTTTGGTCCGTGCGTTGCGTGAGCAGGGCGTCTTCGCCGATGCGCGTGGCCCGTTGCTCCGGCTCGGGCCCGCACCGTACGTGACCGACGACGAGATCGACGCGGCCGTGGCCCATCTTTGCGCGGTCGCTTCTCGCTGACGCGGTATCCCATGTCGGGACGCGCGATGTGCCTCGATCGGTACGACCGTCGATTGACAGGGTCGGGCCCACGGTTACCATCCTGACGTCCGGCGTTTTCCGTGGGCGCATCAGGGACATAGGCGAGATGTACAAGCTCGTCATCTCTGACGACGAAGGAAAGACGACGGTCGTTCCGCTCGTCCGCGACGAGGTCACGGTCGGCCGCAAGGAGGGCAACACCATCCGGCTGACCGAGCGGAATGTGTCGCGGCGCCATGCCCGGATCAGCAAGACCAACGGCGCGTTCGTGATCGAGGACCTCGACTCGTACAACGGGGTCAAGGTCAACGGCCGGCGCATCGAGAGGCGCGCGACGCTCAAGGCGGGCGATCGCATCACCATCGGCGACTATCAGCTCTCGCTGCAGCTCGATGGCGCACAGGCCGAAGCCGCCCCTCCGTTCGGGGTCGTGGCCGACGCCCAGACGGCGATGCTCGCCGCTCCTCCCGATCGCCCACCGCCCGCGCGCCTCGTGATGCTCACACCGCCCGCGCCGGGAGCCGAGTTCGCGCTCTCGCGTCCGCGTACGCGCATTGGCCGTGCCGAGGACCTGGACGCGTGGATCAACCACAAGTCCATTTCACGCGAGCACGCCGAGGTCGTGCGCGACGGGGAGGCGCTGAAGATCCGGGACCTCGGCAGCTCCAACGGGATTCGCGTCAACGGCAAGGACGTCTCGGAGGCGGTCCTGCAGCCCGGGGACATCGTCGAGCTCGGCCAAGTCCGGTTCCGGTTCGTCGGGGAGGGCGAAGCCTATCACTTCGACGCCGATCGGACGGTCCAGGTCGAAGCCGTCGGCGCGGGCACGGGCAGCCGGGCTCCGGTCCTCGCCGCCGCCGGCATCATCGGTGTCGCCGTGGCCGTCGCATCGGTTCTCGCGCTGTCGGGTGGCGACGCCGACGAGCCGATGGTGCCGACCGCGAGGCCGCTGGTCACTCCCGGGGCGCCGCAGCCCGTCACGGGCCTCCCCGGACCGCCGTCTTCGGGGCCGACGGGACCCCACGGCGCGTCCGTACCGGAGGCGTCGTCGGAGGGGTACGAGCAGGCCGTGGAGGCGTGCCGGCGAGCGCTCGTCGCGGGACGCCATGCTGAAGCCGCGGCGGCCGCGGAGGCAGCCCTCGGTCTGCGCCGGGGCGGGCCCGAGGCGAGGGAATGCTACGAGCGCGCCGCACTCGGTCGGGCGCGCGAGGCCGCGGCGAGAGGCGAGATCGAGGCCGCGTATCTCGACCTCGAGGGCACGCTCGACGAGACAAGCCCGCTGCGTGCCTCTCCGGAGTACGCCGAGCTGCGCGATCGCGTCGCGCGTCACCACGTTCAGCAGGCCCGACGACTGGAGCGGAGCGACCCGCAGCGGGCGGCGCAACATGCGAGCGCGGTACTCGCGATGCCGGGTGTGGCGCAAGAGCTGCGCGCGGCGGCGGAGGATCTCCGCAGACGGGCGTCGCGAGCGGCCTCCGCGCCGACGACGGCGCCTGGCGCAACCGAGGCACGTGGCGTGGGACCGCGGTCGCAGCAGCCGGCCGCGACGACGGGGACCGGGACGCGCGGCTCGGTTGCCACGGCGCCCGTCGCACGCGCGCCGGCGTCGGGATCCCCAGGCGAGTCGCAGGGCGCCGAGTCGCCCGGCACGGCCGGGGCATCGCAGCGCGCCGATCCCCTCGGAACGTGTCTGCGCGAACCCGACTACAACCAGTGCGTCGTGCGCAACCTCGAGGGGCGTGCGTCCACGTCCACTCCGCGGGAGCTGGCCGCGCTCATCGAGGCGCACCGCCGACTGGGGAACATGCCGGCCGCCACCCGTGCGATGGAGATGTACGTACGACGGTTCCCCAACGACAGCCGGTCCGCGCACTACCAGCAGCTCCTGCTGCGCCACTGACGGCGGCGGGGTCACGTTGCTTGACGTGGCCGAGGCGTGTTGCGAGACCGAGCTCGAGACCGAGCAGAACGCCCGATCAACCAACGTGGCCGGCGCTGTGTGGGTGAGGGCCTCCCGCGTTCGTCGGTCGCCGTTCGACTTCCCGACCGCCGGGGTGTGTTGGACCTCGCGTGCGGCGCTGCGCGTGTGCAGGGCGCGAGCCGCGTGCCTCGCCTTCGCGCTCGCGGGCGGGGCATGCGGGCATGCGAGCTCGGGGGCACGCGCACCGCAGCGTCCGCAGGAACCATACGCCGCCGTGCCGTTGCTCGATCGGCTCCCCGACGGGGCGCACGTGGTTCTGATTGCCCGGCCGCTCAAGGCGTGGCGCGTCGAGCCGCTGCGCACCGCCCTGGACGCGCTGCTGCCACCGGCGACCCGCGCTGCCTTCGAGGGGCGCACCGGCATCGACCCGGCTCGGCTCGAGGCGCTCGTCGTCGCCGAGTACCAGCAGGGATGGCTGTCGTGGATGCGGGGTCCGTGGCGGGCCGAACATCTCGTCGAGGTGGCTGGCCGTCGCATGACGCCGCTCGAGATCCGCGCGAGTCGGCCGTACGTGCGCCGGGGCGGATGGATCGGCGCGCAGCGCTACGAGTGGGCCGCGGTCGGGCCGCACACCGTGGCGGTTTCGTCGGGACCGATCGAATTGCTCGCGACGAGCCTGGCGCGCGTCGGGCGCGGGCGCTGGCCCTCTGGGCGCCGCTCCGCGGTCGAGGGCCTGCCTCGCGGCATACGGGAAGCCGTCGATGAGGCCCCGCTCGCGTTGCTGTGGCCGGGCCGCCTCGCTCTTCCACCGGAGACCGACAGCGCGCTGCTGCTCGCTCGCGTGGACGCCGTCGCCCTGACGGCGATGGCGCACGGGCGCGACGCGATTGCGCTCACGTTGACACTTGCCGGTGAGCTTCCGCCAGATGCGGCCTCGCACCTGAGGGCGTTCGTGACTTCCATCGCACGCTCCGAGCTCGGTGCCGTGCTGGGCCTCGCGGCTGGACTCGAACGGCTGTCGATCGAGCTCGACGACGACGGGGCCCGGGTGCGCATGCTCGTGAGGGCGGCGGACGCCATATACGGGTTACGCGTGTTGTTTTCCGGCAGTTTGCGGGAACTGGTCGAAGGGCCGTGACGGCGGCCGTCACGATGGTCGAGGGCGGTTCACCCCGGGACTCGGATTCGGTCTTGGACGCGGACTCGGCCTCGGACTCGGGCGCGAACTTGGTCTCTGTATCGGACGTGGCCTATCTCTCAGGCTTAGGCTCGCACCACTCCTCGTTCACGGCGAGCAGCGTGACCGCCGCTGTGACTCGGTCTCTGTCTCCGTAACTGTCTCGGACTCGGCCTCGGACTCGGATTCGCAACGCCCCTCGGTAGCGTCGATCCATGTGGCCGCCGCCGGGACACCGATTCTGGCGAGTCGATCCGCCTCCGGCCCATCGGATCCCGAGCTCCGACGATGCCCCCAAGCCCGGACGCGGCCTTCGGACCATCCTGCGCTCACGGATCGTCTCGAGGCCTTCGCGCGATGTCGAAAGAAGCTGCACCCGTCGGCTCGGTTTTTCGCTCACGTTGCATGGCGGCGGCGTCATCGGATAGCCGACGCGGCAAGCCCTGGGTCCACCGCGTCCCCGACCACGATCGCGGAACGCCCGTCCACACGGAGTGGCTCGCCGCGTTCGAGCAGCTTGCGGCGCACGTATCCGAGCGCGCGGACTGTCCCGGCCTCCGGATCCGCCGCAGATGAGGTGATCTCGCCGGCGGGCTCCCCATCGACCGTTGTGATCGCCGCGTCCTCCCGCAGTGGCTCGAGACCCTCGATCGACAGGGCCACGAGGCGTCGGCTGGCGTGGCCGCGGTGCTCGAGCATCACGACCACTTCCTGGCCGACGTAGCATCCCTTGGTGAACGAGACGGCGCCGCGATGCAGCCCCGCCTCTTGCGGATAGCACCGCGGCCCGAAGTCGATGCCGAACCGAGGCACCGCGGCGCGCAGCCGGGCGAGCTCCCACGCCGGATCGCTGAGCGGCTCTCCACCGAGCGCACCGGCGCGCTCGCACAGTCGCGTCCATGCCTCCGCCACGTGATCGGCGGGAACGATGAAGTCGACACCGCGACTGCCGAGTCGCCGAGTCGGCCACCGTTCCGCGCCGGCGAGATCCAGCGAGGGCGCTGCGGGCCCTTGCGCTGTCAAGACACGCCGGTCGGGCGCCGTGCTCAGCTCGACGTCCTCCATGATGATGTGCTGCTCGAATCGCTCGATGACGGCATCGTGCGCCGCCGCAGGAAGGAGCAAGGAGAAGCTCTCGCCCCGATCGAGCACCCACGCGTCGGACAGGATGCGCCCCTTGACGTGCAGGACGAGGGCATAACGAACCTCGCCTGGGGTGATCGCGCGCACGTCCGCCGTGAGCTGTCCATTGAGCCAAGACCGCGCGTCGGGCCCGCGGACGTCGACGACCCGGTCGTCCAGCTGGCGTACCCCGACGCTCGTGACGACCGTGCGCGCTTGCCGGAGCCACCACGCGTATCCGTTCACGGGTTCTACATGCGGCCGCGGTGGCGGGGCTCGCAAGGCGGCGTGGCCCGGGAAGCGCCGGTGGGAGGCTCGACGATCGCGGAACCAAGTCCGAGCCGAGGGCCGAGCCCGGGTCCGGCGCGCCCGATCGCTGCCTTCAGAACGTCGGCTTGCGCCCCAACAGCTTCTCGAAGGCGCCGGCGCCGAGCTGCTCGACGAGCAGTCGCTCGACGCGCCGAGCGACCCGCTGGCGTTCGGCCTCGGATTCGTAGAGGAACGCGATCTCCATGCCGGGCTCCTGCCCCTCCGAGGCCGATTCGGAGTGCACCACCCACTGCACGCGCCCGCGCAGCGCCAGGGGCCCGTCGAACGCGGGTACGTGCAGCTCGAAGCGAAACTCCGTGCCGACCTCGAGCGGGCGTTCGGTGCGGACGAAGATTCCTCCGCGGCCGATGTTCTTCGCATAGTCCGCGAAGAACGCGTTGACTCGGCGGTACTCCACGCGCAACTCGATGGGGGCGCGGGGCGAGGCCCGCCGTTCGGCCGTTCCTCGTTCGGGCACCGTGACGAGAGCCTGCCCAACGCCAGGGGCCGGGTCAAAGCTCGACGCCCACGGGGCGGTCGCGGCCTGCTTTGGCGAAGCAGCCTGCCCATGGGGATCGACGCGTCAGTTGTCCTAGGGCGTGGCATGACCTACGGTTGGGCGGCTGCGGTTTCGCCTGCCGGCGCGGCGCGACGCGAGCCGACGGCGTGGCGATGGCGGCGGGTGCGAGGGCCGAATCGGACGACGATGGAGGAGACGGAGCAGCGACTGCTCGAGCGCGCGCGAGGAGGCGATCGCATCGCGTACGGGGCCTTGGTGCGTAGGCATCAACGGCGGATTTTCGCGTGTTCCGTCCACATCCTGGGTGATGCCGCGGAGGCGGAGGACGCAACCCAGGAGACTTTCCTGAGGGCTTGGAAGGCGCTCGCGCGCTTCGACGGACGCTCGGAGCTTTCCACGTGGCTGTATCGCATTTGCATCAATGTGTGCCTCAACACGATCCGGCGCCGCCGCCGGCTCGATCCGAGTGACGTGCTCGATCCGAGCGTCGCATCGGTGGAGAGCGAGTCGCGCGCGCAGGCTCCCGATCCCGCGGTCGCCGCGGACGGCAACCGGCTGTTCGCGAGGCTGGCCGCGGCGCTCGAGGAGCTGTCGCCCTCGCTGCGCACGACGGTCGTGCTGGTGTTGATCCAGGGTTTGCCGCATCGGGCCGCGGCCCAGGTGCTCGGATGCCCCGAAGGTACGATCGCGTGGCGCGTCCACGAGGCTCGAAAGCTGCTTCGCGAGCGCCTCGCCGACGTGCTGCACGAGCTTCGGGATTCGGCACCGGGTCCGCAGGCGCGTGCGAACGCGAGGGAGGCGACGTGACGCGCGACGAGCTGATGCGCCAGGTCAGCGAGGCCCTCGACCGCGTCGGGTCGATCGAGGGCGACGTGGAGCTGTTGCGGCAGCTGCAGTCCCATCCCGACGTGCTCGGTTGGGCGCGCGACGTGGAGCGGTTGCAAGGTCTGCTCGAGTCCCTGCCGCTGCCGGCGCGCACCGAGGCGCAGTGGGAAGCGCTGGCGCTCCGGACCGTACAGCGGCTGGGCGAGCCCCTCTGGCCGATGAAGGACCCGACCGCGCCCCCCCAGTTCGACGAGCCGCCGGCGCCAACCTTCGAACCTCGCGCCGCCATCCCCTCCGGGGCGAACGTCGAGCGTGCGGCGTCGGATGCGTCCGGCGCCACGGATTCGGCACCGGAGCTCGAGCCCATCGAGCTGCACAGCGTGCCGCCCCCGCCGCAGCCGCCCTCGGCGCCCGTGGCCATCCCGCCGAGACGGATGGCTCCGACGGAGACTCCCGTTCCCGTCGCGCCGACGGACGAGCGCGTGTCGCTATCGGAGGTTTTGTCCGAGCGCCGCGTCGATCGCCCGCTCGTGGATCCGCTCGCCGGCGCGGGCGTCGTCGTGCCGGGAATGCGCTCGCCGTCGGTCGCACCGGGCTCGGGTGCGTCGGTCGGCCGTCGGGCTCACGTGTGGTGGGCGGTGGCGGCCGCGAGCGCCATCGCGGCAGGTTTCGGGGTCGCGTGGCTCGTCACGCGAAGCGATTCCCGACCGGTCCTCGTTGAGGACGCCGTCACGACGCTCCCACCGTCGAGCGCGTCGGCGGTTTCCCGCACCACGGCGCCTGCCCCCGTCTCGTCCCTCGCCGAACGGGAGCAATCCACCGCCTCGCCGAGAACAATCGCACCCACATCGGCCGTCGAGGAGGAGGCGGTCGGTGGCCTGGAGCCGGTCGACCGCGCATCCGCTCGACGCTTCGAGGCGCGGTACGACGAGGACGAATCGATTCCCGCAGCTCCGCCCGGACCGCCTTCGGCGGCGCCGAGCGCACGCTCCGAGACGCTCCCCGCCCGGCCCGCATACGACGAGCTGCGCGCCGAAGGTTCGACCGTTCGCATACGGTCGGAGGTCGCGTCCGGGTCGCACGGGAGGGACGAAGGGGGCGAAGCGACCGGGTTCGAGCGTCCGCCACACGAGCGACGCGCCGCGGGCACGTTTGCCTCGGCGTCGACGTCCCCTGACGAACCAGCCGAAGTGCAGCGTCGCGAGCGCCGCTCCCCTCGCCCTCGAGGTGAATCGACCCGGGGTGCGGTCGCGAGCTTGCCGGACGTTCCTTCACGCGACGACGTGCTCGCCGCGATGCGGGCGGTCGAGCCGGCCGTTGCCGCGTGCCGCGGCGCGCGGAGCGGCGTGGCAACCGTGCAGATCGTCGTCGGGAGCTCGGGGAGAGTCCGTAACGCCGTGGTCACCGGACCGCTCGCCGGAACGCCCGAAGGCTCGTGCGTCGCACGCGCGGTGCGCGCCGCCCGCTTCCCCCAGTTTGCGGCGGACAGCTTCACGGTGACGTTCCCGTTCCGCCTCTGAGGGTCGCAGTCGGGTGGTTGGATCGCGACTCGATTTCGGGCGCGGGCTCCGGCTCGGACTCTGAATCGGACTCGGACTCGGACTCGGTCACGGTCACGGTCGCGGTCTCGGGCTCGGAGACGGCCTTGGCACCGAGCTCGAATCGTCCGCGACTACCGGGTTGTTGCCCCGAATGGAATCGGAACGGGCTCCTTTGCCGTACGTCGTACTCCGGGATCAGTGCGCTTCGGCCGCTGCGGCCTCGACTGGGGGCGGAGGCGCGCCTTGACCCTGCGTCCCACGCGTCCGCCGTGTCCGCGCTACGGTCGAGCCCCGGCGCTCGGCTTGGGCGTAGCTGCGGTCTGCATCGGCCGTGCGTCCGAGCGACTCGTAGAGGTCACCCAGCTCGACGTACGCCTCGGTGAGGCCCGAGTAGCTCGGATGCTCCCGCACGAGTCGTTCGTACGCGCCCACGGCGGCTACCAGGGCTCCCAGCGCGCGCTGGCTCCGCGCGAGCTGATGGAGGGCGCGTGCGACCCGGCCAGGCTGGCCGGTCCCTGCCGAGCCGAGGAAGGCGACGAGCTCCGCGACGGCCGTTCGATGTTCGCCCCGTGTGGCGGCCGCCATGCCGCGCTCGAACGCGTCTCCGCCCAGCGTGACGGGCGCCGCGGCGGACCCAGTCGCTCCTGGACCGCGCCGCGGCGCCGCGGGCTCGACCCGGGGCGCGCTGGTGGACTGCGGCCTCGAGGCGGTT
>JANWZI010000250.1 GCA_025054695.1 Myxococcota bacterium
GGCGTGGGACCTGCCGGACGGCATCCGCATCGCCCGGGTCAACCGCGTCATTCAACTGGGGCCGCGCAGCGCTTTCCGATTCTGACCGGCGCTCTACACCATTCGACTCGCACCCTTGCACGAACGATTGCCATGCTCCGAACCATCCGTCGCGCCCTGATCAGCGTCTCCGATAAGAGCGGCCTGATCGACTTCGCCCGGTCGTTGCAGGCGGACTTCGGCGTCGACCTGGTGGCCACGGGAGGGACCCATCGGGCCATCGCCGCTGCCGGCATCCCCGCCCGTGAGGTGGGCCAAATCACGGGCTTTCCGGAAATCCTCGACGGCCGCGTCAAGACGCTTCACCCGGCCATCTACGCCGGCCTCCTCGCCCGCCGCAGCCGACCGGAGCACCTGGCCACCCTCGTCGCTCACAACCTGCCGGAAATCGATCTCGTCGTCTGCAACCTGTATCCGTTTGAGCAGGCGGTCGCCAAGCCCGGGGCGAGCGAGGCGGACGCAATTGAGAATATCGACATCGGCG
>JANWZI010000251.1 GCA_025054695.1 Myxococcota bacterium
GTGTGCATGTGGCTGAAGAACCTTAACTTAGACAATGAGGTTCGGGTCTGGCTCTTAATGGGCGGCGAGTCAGATGACGACTGGGACACCTATCCAGAGAGCGAGCAGATCCTCATTGGAACGCAGGACATGCTGCTGTCGCGCGCGCTCAATCGCGGCTACGCCATGAGTCGGTATCGCTGGCCTGTGCAGTTCGGCTTGCTCAACAATGACTGCCAGTGGGTCCTTGACGAAGTACAACTGATGGGCAACGGGCTGGCAACGAGCGCGCAGCTTGCTGCTTTCCGCAAGCAGTTTGGGGTGTGGGGGGAGTGCCCGACGTTGTGGGTCTCAGCAACGTTTGACCTAAGCTGGCTGGAGACAGTTGATTTTCGCCCCCACGTGCCTGGCTTGCGCCGATGCACCCTGAGCGACAGCGACCTTGCGAACTCGAACATCAGCCGCAGGTTGGAGGCGCGCAAGCAGGTTAGCAAGTCGAGTGCGAGAGCTGGGGAACCCGACGAGCTGGCGAATGAAGTCATC
>JANWZI010000252.1 GCA_025054695.1 Myxococcota bacterium
GGTTTGTGCCCGGCGAGACGGGCTTTGCGGCAAACACCTCCCGCACGACGCGCATCGCGTGCTTGTCGCCGCGTTTCGGCCGAACAATGCGCTCGACAATGTCGGAAACGAGCACAAGGCCTACGCGGTCTCCGTGCTTGATTGCAGAAAACGCACAGAGCGCGCAAATCTCCGCAGCAACCTCTGTTTTCGGAGCTCGCTCGGTGCCGAAGACAAGACTTCTCGACACATCGACGAGCAGCATGACGGTCATCTCGCGCTCTTCGGTGAAGACCTTGACGAACGGTTCGTTCATGCGCGCCGAGACGTTCCAGTCGATGCGCCGCGTGTCGTCTCCCGGAAGGTATGGGCGCACTTCTCGGAACGCAAGTCCTTGCCCCTTAATGACCGACCGATAGTTTCCAAACAACTCAGCCGTCGAAAGCTTGCGGGTCGTCACCTCGATGAGCCGCAGCTTCGAGAACAGGTCTTTTGGAACTTCGCGGTCTGAACTCACGCGCGTCTTTACGGAACCTCAAC
>JANWZI010000253.1 GCA_025054695.1 Myxococcota bacterium
AAGGCAGCGTCGCCGAAAAAGCGGGCTTGAAGGCGGGCGACGTCATCGTCAAAATGGGCGACAAGACGATTCGCAACATCTACGATTACACCGACGTCATCAAGGCTTTGAAGCCCGGCGACGTGATCGCGGTCGTCGTCAAGCGCGGCGGCGAGACGCTCACGCTCACGGCGGCGTTTCCTGAAAAGAAATAATCGCGTTTCAAAATGGACAATCTCGGTCATTGGTGGACGCTGGCGGGAGTCGCGCTTTTCATCGTCGAAATTTTCAGCGCGGGCTTCGTGCTCGGAAGCCTTGCGTTCGCGTGTTTGACGACGGCGATTTTCGCATATATTGGCTTTCCAATCGAAGTTCAGTTCATCGTTTTCATCGCTTCGTCGCTCGTCGCGTTTTTCGGCTTGCGCCCCTTCGTGAAAAATTTTCTCGCGCCGAAAGCGGAGGTTCAAACCAACGTGAGTCGTCTCGTTGGACAAAAAGCCTTCGTTACGGAAACGATCGACAACTTTCGGCAAACGGG
>JANWZI010000254.1 GCA_025054695.1 Myxococcota bacterium
GCTCGTAGAGACGGAGCAGCGGCGCGCTGAGGAAGCGCCGGCGGAAGGGCAGATGGTTGAGCGGCAACGCGACGCCGAGGAATAGCGCGACGGTGGCGAGTGCGGCTGCCCAGTGCGTCTCCGCGAGCAGCGCCGAGGCGACCAGCGCCGCGCCTACGAGCAGGGTCCCGGGCCGCAGCCCGAGACGGAGGAAAGCGGCGACCACCAAGGCGGCGAGGGCGGCTAGCAGGGGCAGGAGATGGCTCATGGTCGGTTTCTCCGCTCAGGCGGCGCGGCGGGCGAGGGCCTCGCCGAGGAAGTCGAGCACGGCCTCGGCGAAAGCCTCGTTGGCGTCGCCGGCGACGAGATGCGTGGCCTCGGGTAGGCAGACGTGGCGGGCGTGCGGGACGAGGGCGAGGAACTCGACGACGCCCTGGGCCGACAGCACGTCGGAGCGCCCGCCCGAGACCAGGAGCGTGGGGATGCGCACCCGCCGCGCGGCGCCGAGCAGCGCCTCGCGATAGGCCTCGGGGGTGC
>JANWZI010000255.1 GCA_025054695.1 Myxococcota bacterium
AGGGCGGGGCGACGCTCCGATCGGTCGCGCAGGCGCCGGGCGTCGCCGCCGGGGCACCCGGCGAGGTCGTGCGAACCGGACGCATGCGCGCGGAACTGGTCGTCGCGGTGCGGGCCGCGGGATCCCACGCCTCGAGCTGGCCGCAGATCGCGAGCAGGTAAAGAACGCGTCGGGCGCGCTCGGGGTCGCCGCTGCGCGACGCGAGCGTGGCTGCCGAGCACGGCTCGGCCAGAAGCACCTCGACGATGGCCAGCTCGGACGGTTCGAGCGCGAAGCGCTTCAGATCGCCGCGCGCGCGCACGCGCCACGGCGTCTCACCGAGACGCGCGAGCACCGCGTCGATCGCGTCGTGGCGAGGCGCGCCGCGCAGCGAGGCGGCGACCAGCGCGAACGGATCGATCGTCTCGCGCAGCACGTTCGGTCCTTCGCCCACCAGATCGGCCTCGTAGAAAGCGAAGGGCGCCTGGACGCGCGGGAACAATCGCAGTAGGCCGAGCGCGAGGCGTCCGGTCGGCT
>JANWZI010000256.1 GCA_025054695.1 Myxococcota bacterium
GGGTGTTCGAGGCAGCGCGCGCGATGCGCGTGCCGCTCGCCTGGAATCTTGCCGGCGGGTATCAAAGGCCGCTACGCAAGGTGCTCGACATCCACGACAACACGCTCAGGGCGTGCTGGGAGGTGTACGGCCGAGGTGCGAGCTGAGGCGAGTTCCTGCGCCGGCGGTGGTGGGCCGCCTGGGACTCGAACCCAGAACCAACGGATTAAGAGTCCGCTGCTCTACCAGTTGAGCTAGCGACCCGGTGCGGATTCTACTCCCTGCGGTTCTCGCGCCGCGCGATCCGACCGCGAACGGTCGCGTTTCCGGCGCGCTGCGGCCTTCAGTCTCTTTGCGGCACCACCGCGCGGCCGAGGCTGCCGAGGTGAAGCCCCGAGTCCATCACGAGCAGCTCGCCGGTGACGGTCGCGGCCTCCGCGAGCCAAACCACCGCTTCGGCGACATCCTCGGGGCTGCACGCTCGCCCAAGCGGCGCGGTCTGCTCGTAGTGCGCCTTCAGCTTCTCGTAGCCCTC
>JANWZI010000257.1 GCA_025054695.1 Myxococcota bacterium
AGGTGACCGACCAGTTTTTGTGTTATCTGAAAGTGCTGGAGACGCTCGACCTCGGCGAACTGGCCGACTTCCTTGCCATCGCGGCGCGGCTCATCCTCATCAAGAGCGAGGCGCTGCTGCCGAGGCCGGTGGAGCGCGCGCCGGGCGAGGAAGACCCAGGCGAAGAATTGGCTCGGCAACTGCTGGCCTATAAGAAGTACAAGCAGATCGCTGCCGCCCTGCACGAGCGCGAGGCCGCCAACCTGCGCACGTACCTGCGGCTGGCCCCGCCGCCCAAAGTAGAGAAGACGCTCGACCTGAGCAACGTCACGCCGCTCGACCTGCTGGAGGCGGTGCGCCGCGCGCTCGCGGGATGTCGCGCGACCGCGACGTGACGTAGGGATCGCAGGCCCTCGGAGGGGCCGTCGCGACGCGGACTCGGTACGCCTGGCGATGGTGTGCCCGGCCGGTTGGCGATTTCCAGTCCGACCCTGCGCCGGAGTCCGAGCGCGAGGCTGACCTCGAGTCCGAGCGC
>JANWZI010000258.1 GCA_025054695.1 Myxococcota bacterium
CGAGCTGCTGCGAGACCTGGTGCGCGAGCGTGTTGCGCGCATCGAACATCGTGCGCAGCAGCCCCGCGATCTCGAGGCGCGGATTGAGCTTTGCGCGCACCCGGCGCATCGTGCCGACCAGATCGGACAGGCCCTCGAGCGCGTAGTACTCGCACTGCATCGGGATGAGCACCTCGGTGGCGGCGACGAACGCGTTCACCGTGAGCAGGCTGAGCGAGGGCGGGCAGTCGATGAGCGCGATGTCGTACTCGCCGAGCACCGGCGCAAGCGCGGCGGAAAGACGCGCTTCGCGGCCGGGCAGCTCGACCAGCTCCACCTCCGCCCCCGCAAGCTCGCGGTTCGCGGGCACAAGATCGTACCCGCCTTTTTCGGCGCGAACCCGGATCGCCGCAAGCTCGGCCAGCCCGAGCAGGGCGTGGTACACGGTGCGCGCGAGCGCCCGCTTGTCGGTGCCGCTGCCGGTCGTGGCGTTGCCTTGGGGATCCATGTCGACGAGCAGCACGCGGCGCCCC
>JANWZI010000259.1 GCA_025054695.1 Myxococcota bacterium
GCGCATCTGCAGGCCTTCAGCCCGGAGGCGATGGCGCCGGTCTGCGGCATCGACGCGGCCACCCTGCGCGAGGTGGCGCGGGCCTACGCGACGTCGCCGGCGGCGATGATCTTTTGGGGCATGGGCGTGGCCCAGCACGCGCACGGCACCGACAACGCCCGCGCGCTGATCGCGCTGGCGCTGCTGACCGGCCAGATCGGCCGTCCCGGCACCGGGCTGCATCCGCTGCGCGGTCAGAACAACGTGCAGGGGGCCAGCGACGCCGGCCTGATCCCGATGGTGCTGCCGGACTACCGCCGTGTCACGGATCCGCGGGCGCGCGCCGCCGCCGAGGCCGCCTGGGGTCTGCCGGCAGGCGCCTTGCCCGACGAGCCGGGCCTGACGGTCGTGGAGATCCTGGAGGCGGCGTACGAGGGCCGCATCCGCGCCATGCTGATCCAGGGCGAAAACCCGGCGATGAGTGACCCCGACGTGGCGCACGCGCGCGCGGCGCTGGCGCGGCTGGAGC
>JANWZI010000025.1 GCA_025054695.1 Myxococcota bacterium
ACACGCGCGGACCTGGACGCGGCGATCCGTGCCGCGCGCGACCTCGACGACATGCGCGCGACGAGCAGTCCTCGGAGCGACGTCGTGGCCGCGTTTCAAGGGCCCCGCTGGAGCCTCGGACCGGGCGAGCGCGCCGCGTGGGGCGTCGCCGTGCTTTGGGCGCTAGACGAGGACGCGGCCCCCGACGTCGAAGCCGTGCGCGCCTGGAGCGCCGGCCTGGAGCCCCACGTCCTGCTCGAACGCGAGCTGGCGGAGCAGCGCGCCTGGTTGGGCCCGCTGCCCCCCGGGCTGCGCGCGGACGAGGCGCGATTGTGGCGCGCGAGCGAAGTCGTTCTGCGCATGGCGCAGGTGCGCGAGCCCGGTCGTGGGTTCGGTCAAATCCTCGCGTCGTTGCCGCCGGGCCTCGGCCACGTCGACTCGCAATGGAACATCGCGTGGGTCCGGGACATGGCCTACGCCACCGTGGCCCTGGCGCGCTCGGGTCACCTCGAAGAAGCCGCCGCCGCGTTGCGCTTCCAGATCGCGGCGGGGCCCGGACGGCACACGGCCATCGTCGGGCGACCCTACCGCATCTCGATCACCCGCTATTTCGGGGACGGTTCCGAAGAGAGCGACTGCAATGCCGACGGCCCCAACATCGAGTTCGACGGATTCGGACTGTTTCTGTGGTCGCTCGCCGAAACCGTGCGGGCGGGTTTCGTGATGCCGGAGGCGTGGTGGTCCGTCGTCGAAGACGAGATCGCCGACGTGCTCGTCTCGTTGCGCGACGAGACCGGGGGCCTGCGGCCCGACTCGTCGATCTGGGAAGTTCACTGGAACGGGCGGCAGCGCCGTTTCACCTACAGCGCGCTCGCGGCGGTTCGCGGACTGTGCGATGTTGCGGATCTGGCCCGCGCCGCGGGACGCCTCGAAGCGGCCCGTCGGTGGCGTGATGCAGCGCTCGGGATCCGGCATGCGCTGCTCGAGCGGCACCGCGACCGACGCGGAGCCCTGGGCCAGAGCCAGGAAGACGTCGCCATCGGCCACCATTACGCCGACGCCGCGGCCATCGAGGGGATCTCGTGGTCGGTGTTCGATCCCGGCCGACGGACGGCGCAGGCCACGGTCGCGATGCTGCTCGACGCGCTTCGGGTCCCCACGGGCGTCGGCTGGATGCGCAACGACGACGGCGGCTGGTACGACTCGCAGGAATGGGTGTTCATCGGGCTGCGCGCGCTGCCCGCGCTGCGCGCGGTCGGTTTGCGCGAACAGGCCGAGCGGCTCGATGCGTGGCTGCTCGGTCAGGCGCTCGCCAATGACCTGCAATGGTCCGAGCTGCACGACGCACGCACCGGCCGCTACGCGGGCTCGATCCCGATGGTCGGCTTCGGCGCGGGCGCGTACATCCTCTCGCGCCTGCCGCTGCCGGAGCCGCCTTGCGGCGAATATGCGCCCGACGAGCCCGCCCTCCTTCCACTCGCCGATGGCGGCGTGCCGGAAGGGGATGCAGGGACCGCGGATGGCTCGGCCGCCTCGGACGGCGGGCTCGGGGACGGACCGGCCGCGAGCCCCGACGGCGAACGGCCGCCGCGGGCCGCCGGCACCGGGTGCGCCTGTCGCGCGAGTCATGGGAGCCGGTCGCACGAGACCGCGGCGCTGATCTCGTCTGCCATCGGGCTTGCGGCCGGTCTTGGACGATACCGGCGCGGGGGCCGTCGTTCGTGATGGATCCGACCGCGAAGCCGATGCCTCGGCCGCCAAACGCGGAGCGCGTCCGCAGCGGTCGACGCGGATTGCCCACGGGGCTCCGATTCGTTTTCACGGCGACCCTCGCATGGGCCTGCGAGGCGAGCCCGCCGCGACCTTCGGGACGCGATGCGCACGTCGATGCGCCGCCGCCGGCGGACGCGAGCGGCGAGACGAACGCGCCCGACGCGCCCGGCGAGGATGCCGTCCCGGACGACGGCACGGTACCCCTCGAAGGCTGCCCCGTGGTCGTGACGTATCGGGCCACGTCGTCGGTGGCGCGTGTCTTCGTGGCCGGCGAGTGGAACGGCTTCGAGCCAGGACCCGACGAGCTGACGGACGACGGCAGCGGTCTGTACACCGTCGAGCTGCGACTGCGACCCGGCCTGTACGCCTACAAGCTCTACGTACGCGGCGATGGACTCGAGCCGTGGCGCCTGGACCCGCACAACCCCTATCGCGTCTGGCACGAAGGCGTCGAGAACTCCGGCCTGCGGGTCGACGATTGCAGCCGGCCGCGCCTGCGTGTGCACGCCCACCGCATCGACGCGGCCCGCGGCCGCTTCGAGGCCGAGCTCGTCTACGAAGCACGGTTCGGAGGATCCCTCGACCGCTGCGAGGGCACACTGCGCACGGGCCTCGCACGGCGACCCCTGACGCCGGCCGAATTGCAGCCGGCGAGCGCCGGATGCTCCCTGCGACTCGAAGCGCTGCCCCGCGGCAAGCACCGCGTCGACATCACCGCCATCTCCACGCGCGGCGCGCGCAGCCCGAGTCTGCTGCTGCCGTTCTGGATCGAACCGGAGCCGTTCGACTGGCGCGACGCGCTCGTCTACATGGTGGTCGTCGACCGGTTCCGGAACGGCGACCCCAGCAATGACGCACCCGTCGGGGACGCTTCACCCGGAGCCGACTGGTACGGGGGCGACCTCGAGGGGCTGCGCGCCGCCGTGCGCGATGGATGGTTCGACGCACTGGGTGTGCGCGCGATCTGGCTCACCCCCGTGCAGCGCGCCGCCGCGGGCAGCGAGCCAGCCGACGACGGGGTCCACCGCGTGTCCGGCTACCACGGCTATTGGCCCGTGCACGCGACCGAAGTGGAGGACAGGCTCGGCGGCGCCGAGGCGCTCGAGGCGCTGGTGGCCGAGGCGCACGCACGAGGCATCCGCGTCCTGGGGGATCTCGTCGTCAATCACGTGCACCAGGCGCATCCCTACGTGCGCGAGCACCCGGAGTGGTTCCGCAGCGGATGCGTGTGCGGAACGGCCGGCTGCGATTGGACGGAGCGGCGCCTCGACTGCGTCTTTCGCCCCTACATGCCGGACGTCGACTGGACGGTGCGCGAGGCGCAGGAGCGCATGCTCGAGGATGCCACGGCGTTCGTCGAGCGCTTCGATCTGGACGGCCTGCGCATCGACGCCGTCAAGCACGTGCCCGACTCGGCCATCGTGAATCTGGCGCTTCGAATGCGCGAGCGATTCGAGACCGTCGGCACCCGATTCTATCTGGTCGGTGAGACGGCGATGGGATGGGATCCGTCGGCCGGACCGGACGAAGGGGCGAACCGCGACCACTACGGCACCATCGCGCGCTACCTCGCCCCCGGCGGCCCCGGGCTCGACGGGCAGCTCGACTTCGTGCTGCACCACGCGGTGCTCGAGGGACTGCTCCGCGATCGGCCCGGCCGCGGCATGGTCCACGTCGACTACTGGACCCGTGCGAGCTTGGAGCGGTTCGGCCCCCACGCCGTGATGATGCCGTTCGTCGGCTCGCACGACGCGCCGCGCTTCGTCTCGCTCGTCTCGGATCCCGTCCGGGCGAGCCACCGTTGGTCCGATCTGCCCGAACCTCCGACGAGCGACGAGCCCTACGATCGTCTTTACGTCGCGCTCGCATGGTTGTTCGCCCTACCGGGCGCACCTCTGCTGTACTACGGTGACGAAATCGGCATGCCGGGCGGATCGGACCCGGACAACCGTCGGCCCATGCGCTTCGAGGGGTCGTTGTCGGCGCGCGAGGGTGCGCTTCTCGAGCGGGTGCGACGGTTGGGACGTGCCCGTGCGCGCCTGCCGGGACTGCGCCGTGGTGGCTACCGAACGGTCGCGGTGACCGAGGACAGCCTCGCGTTCGCGCGAGGGCGCGACGCGGATCTCGTCCTGGTAGTCGTCCACCGCGGTTCCCATCCGCTCGACTGGACGCTCCCCATCCCGAGAGAGCTGCTGCCCGAGGACAGCCGTCTCGTCGACGAGCTGGGAGAAGCGGGAGAGATCGTCGTGCGACGCGCGGCGATCCGCGTGCGGCTCGGGCCGCGGCGCGCTGCCTACTTGCGACGACGCTGATCGGAGCGGGCCGTGCCGGGACGTTCGAAGCACGCGAGCACCGCGAAATCTGGCGTCGAAGCCCCCGTCGGAACACGATGCACCGCGTGCAGCGCGTCGCGCATACGTTGGCCTGGGCTCTGCCTCTCGCGCTTCTGCTCACGGCCATCGTGGCCGTGCCCGTGATGATGTTCGAGCCGGGGGGACTGCCCCGCTGGCGCGCGCTGCGGCAGGAACTGCGGCAACTGAACGAGCACAACGAAAGGCTCCGGCTCGAGGTCGAGCGCCTGCATCGAGAAATCGAAGCGCTACGAACCGATCCGGCGACGGTGGAGCGCGTCGCACGCGACGAGCTCGGACTGGTGCGACCCGGTGACCTCGTGTTGCTGTTTCCCGCGGATTCCGAAGCCCCGTAAACCGCGACGAGTTGACGCTTTGGATCGGGGCCGGGCTCGGACTCGAGCTCGGGCTCCGACTCGGACTCCGTCTCGGGCTCGGGGTCGGTCCCGGACTCGGACCCGGGCCCCGACTCCGGCTCGGACTCCGAGACGGACTCGGTCTCGGCCTGAAACGCTCGGAGATCCGCGCATGGCGCGGTGCCCCCGTCAGCCGCGTCGCAACGCTCTTTTGTCGATCTTGCCCATCGCGTTGCGAGGAAGCGTTTCGACGAGCCGCAGTTCCCTCGGCCGCTTGTGCCGCGCGAGTCGCTCGCTCGCCCATCGGAGCAATCGCTCCGCGTCGAGGGCGGACCGATCGGTCGGCACGACGAAGGCCACGATGCGCTCGCCGAGATCCTCGTCCGGCAGTCCCACCACCGCGACCTCGGCGACCGCGTCGTGCTCGAGCAGCGAGGCCTCGACCTCCGCGGCACCCACGCGAAACCCGCCCGACTTGATGACGTCGAGCTCGCGCCGCCCGATCAGCCGTAGCTCGCCGTCCGCTCCGAAGTATCCGACGTCTCCCGTGTGGAGCCATCCGTCGGCGTCCACGGGCGTCGCGCTGCCCAGATAGCCACGCATCGAGGTAGGCCCCCGCACCACCACCTCTCCGGTCACCTCGAGGCTGTGCGCATCGTGGACGCGGCCCGATTCGTCGAGGATCGCCACCTCGACCCCGTCGAGCGGACGGCCGACCGCACCTGCGGCCGCTGCCCCTGGCTGCTGCGCCGTGACGATGAGCGTCTCGGTCGAGCCGTAGCGCTGCACCACGGGGCGGCCCGACAGCGCCTCGATGCGCCGGCGGTCGCGCTCGGGCAAGGGTGCCGAGCCCGACACGATCATCCGCGCCGAGCGCAGCGCGCGCACGATGGCGTCGCCGTTGGGACCACTGGCCGCGGCGCCCAGCCGGTGCAGCATGGTCGGCACCGCGAACAGAACGGCGGGCGCGTGCGCCTGCAACGCGTCGGCCACCACCGCCGGGTCGAAGCGGGAACGCCACACGAGCGCACCTGCACGACGCAGCGCGCCGAACCAGCCGACGACCAGCCCGTGGACGTGGAACATCGGCAGCGCGTGGACGATGACGTCGCGATCGGTCCACCCCCATCGCGTCGCGAGCGCGTCGAGCGATGCGCACAGAGCGCGGGCGCCGTGCACGACGCCGCGCGGATGGCTGGTGGTGCCCGAGGTGTACAGCACGAGGGCCGGTTCGTCGTCTGCGTCGCGCACGGCCACCGGGGCGTCCACGACCGCGCGCGGTACGGGAAGCACGGGCAAGCCCGCTGCCTCGATGCGCAGCGCGGACGGATCGGCGCACAGCACGGCGCGCGGTTGCGCGTCCCGAACGACGTGACCCAGTTCCTGCTCCGTCGCGCCTGCCGAGAGCGGCACGAGCACGTAGCCCGCCGCGACGGCGGCCGCGGCGGCGATCGGAGTCTCGGCGCCTGGCTGCGTCAAGAGGGCGACGCGGGCCGGTGGCTCGACCCCGCGCGCCCGGAGCGCCGCGATCGTTGCGGCAACGCGTCCCCGCAACGCCGTGCGGTCCAGGCGTTCGCCGTCGGCATCGAGAACGAAGCGCTGACCGTCCCGGTCGACGGCCAGCACCTCGAACAGCGCCCGGGCATTCGACGAAACCACGATGGCCACGGGCATGGGGTATCGTGTCTGCGTGATCAAGCAATCGCCGGTGTCGATTCCGTCGACGATCCTCGCGCTGCTTTTCACCGGGTGCGCTGCGGCCGGCGGTGGGCTACCCACGAACCGGCAGCGCGACGCGGGGCACGGGGACGCCGCGATGGAAGTCGACGCGTCGGTCCGTCGGGACGGCGGAACGCCCGAGCCGGACGGGGGCGCACGTGACGGCGAGGCCGTCGCCGACGCGACGATGGGGGGCGACGCGCCGACCCCGGATGGACCGACAGGGGGATGCCGGATCGAGTTGAGCGGGTTCGTCCGCGCGGCCGTCGAGGCCGTCTGCCGGCGTGCGGCCCACTGCCTGGGGCCGCTGCGGGATACGCTTCTGGACGGCACCTGCGAGCCGTGGGTGCGCTCCATCTTCGAGAACACCGACTGGATCCTGCTCGACGACGCCGTCTCGGCGGGCACTCTCCAGTACGACCCGGAACGAATGTGCCGCTGTGTCGCGGACTACGAGCTGTGGCCCTGTGACGCGGTGGGTCTACCCATGTCGTGTCACCAGGCCATGCGCGGACGCGTTCCCCTCGGCGGCCGCTGCACGTTCGACCTCGAGTGCGGCCCGACGGCCTACTGCGAGATCGCGGACCGCTGCCCCGGTACGTGCCGTGCACGCGTCGGCCCCGGCCAGCCGTGCACGCGCGGAGGCATGTGCAGCGAAGGGCTGACGTGCTGGGGCAACGGCCGCTGCGGACCCATCGGGCGTGTCGCGGACGAATGCGGTGGCGCGGCGGGCCGTCCGTGCGCGTTCGGCCTCGATTGTGTCGGAGCCACCCCCGACCGCGCCGGTCGCTGCGCGCCGCTCGCCACGTTCGACGCGGTGGCCGGTGGTTCCTGTGCCCTGTTTGAAAGGCAACTGTGCGCGGAGGGACTCTCGTGCGCCGTGACCGAGATCGCGCCCGACGGCGGCGCACGATCGACCTGCATCGCGCGGCCCATCGGCAGCCGTGCTCCCTGTTCGACGTCCCTGCCTGACCTGTGTCCGGCCGGCGAGTACTGCCGCACCGACTGGCGGAGCGGCACGCACCTCGGCGCCTGCACGCCCCTGCCCACGGCCGGATCGCCGTGCGCGGACGTCCCGATGGGAACGGGTTGTGCCCCGGGGCACCGCTGCGACGAACGCCGCATCTGCCAGCGCGTACGCGGCGCCGGCGAGCCGTGCACGCGGGACGACCTGTGTTACGCGGGCGCGTGTCGCGATGGACGCTGCCGCACACCGACGTTCTGCGGCGGCCCGTGATCGTCGGAAACATCTGCGCACACGGCTTCGAATCGTGCCGCGCACGACGTTCCTGCGGCCCTTCTTCGAGCTTGTCCGTCACCTCCTCGCGGCATCCTCGAGGGCCCGCCCGAAGGTGCGCACAGTGATTCGAGCCCAAGCCCGATACCCAGCTCGACTCGGATACCGAGTCCGAGGCCCAATCGGAGCCCGGGCCCGAGTCCGAGACCGAGGCCGAGGCTGAGTCTGAGTCCGAGCCCGAGCCCGAGTCGGAGCCCGAGACCGAGACCGAGACCGCGTCCGCGCCCGAGGCTGAGCGAAAGGCGCGATCCACCCGTCTGACCGGCGCCGTCAGCCGCGCAGCAGCGACCGCGCGATCACGAGCCGCTGGATCTCGCTCGTTCCCTCGTAGATCTGCGTGACGCGCGCGTCGCGCAGGTGGCGCTCGACCGGATACTCGCGAATGTACCCATAACCGCCGTGCACTTGCACGGCGCGGTTGACGATGCGCCACGCGGCCTCCGTGGCCACGAGCTTGGCCATCGATGCTTCACGCGTGAACGGGACGCCGCGCTCCTTGAGCCAGGCCGCGCGCAGTACGAGGAGCCGCGCGGCATCCCGATCGACGCGGCTGTCCGCGATCATCCATTGCACCGCCTGGTGCTCGGCGATGGGGACGCCGAACTGCACCCGTTCCCGCGCGTACCGCGTCATCGCCTCGAAAGCCGCCTGCGCAATGCCGATGGCCTGCGCGCCGATCCCGATACGCCCGCCGTCGAGCGCGGTCATCGCAATGCGGAACCCGTCCCCCGGCGCCCCGAGCATCGCCTCGCCGGGGACGCGAACGCCGTCGAGCTGCAACGCCGCCGTGTGCGAAGCGCGCAGCCCCATCTTGTCCTCGAGGCGGCTGACGACGAGCCCCGGCGCGCCACCCTCGACCAAAAAGCACGACAGACCGCGCGAGCCCGCCTCCCCCGTCCGGGCCCAAACGACGAGCAGACCCGCCGTGTCGCCGTGACTGATCCACTGCTTGCTGCCGTCGAGGCGCCAGCCGTCGCCGTCGCGACGGGCCACGGTCCGCAACGAGGCGGGGTCGCTACCCGCATCGGGCTCGGACAGCGCGAACGCGCCGAGCATTTCGCCGCGCGCGAGCCGGGGCACGTACCGCGCCCGTTGCGCCTCGTCGCCGAACCGGACGAGGACCTCGGCGACCATGTTCACCACGGCCATCGTGACGGCCGTCGAGGCGCAGCCCCGCGCGATCTCCATCATCGCGAGCGCGTAGGCCACCGCCCCCGCACCCGCGCCGCCGAGCGACTCGGGCACGTTGACGGCCATCAAGCCGAGCTCCCCGAGCTCGCGCAGCAACGCCGGATCGATTTGTTCCTGCCGTTCCATCTCCGCGGCGCGGGGTGCGAGCCGCTCCGAGGCGAACCGGCGGGCCGTCTCCTCGACCAGGCGCTGCGTCTCGGTGAGCTCGAAGTCCATGCTCAGGGCACCTCGAAGCTGACCTTCGCTGGATAGCTCCCGGGATCGGGCATCTGAATCGCGCCGATCGCCTCGACCACGCAGCCGCTCGCCGCGCTCGCTTCGGGGCCGCGCGTCGCGACGCCGGCCGACAGCACGCGCCCCCCGGGACCGACGTACGCGGTAACGGCGAACCGCTGGCCCGGCGCGCACGCGCCGACGGCTTCCGCCGCGCGCTGCAATGCCTCGCCGAGACGCTCCGGCTCCCAGCGCAGGGGCGGCCGCACGTCGTCGGGCGGATCGACCGCGAAGCTCCATCCGACTTCGGCCTCGCCACCGCGAGGCGTCTCGAAGCGAACCCGACGCGCGACCTCGAGGATGCAGGCCTCGGTGGCCGCGTCCCCGAGCGTGCTGCGCGCCAGGTACACCCACCGGACCGATCCGTCGCGCGCGACGCGGAACGCGAGGCGCACCTCGCCACCCAGCCATTCGATCGCGCCGAGCCGGCGCTCGACACACCGCAGGAACGACGGCTCGCGCGGCTCCAGCGCGCGTCGGATCTGGTCCTGCGAGAGCGTGCCGAGCAGTCCCTCCACGGCGATCCCGTCGTCCGACTCGGCCGGCTCGGGCCGCACGTCGGGCGCCTCAACGGGGCCCTGCCGGCGGGGCGGCGCAGCACCGCCGCACGAGACGGCAACAGCGACGAGCCAGATGCCGAACGACGCGGCCCCACCCCCGCGTGCGCTCGTGCCCAGCGAACGGCCCCCAGCGGCCTCGAGACCTCGCGCGTGCATGCTCAGTCGCGCAGCACCTGCGCCGCGATCACGATGCGCTGGATCTCGCTCGTTCCCTCGTAGATCTCCGTGATGCGCGCGTCGCGGTAGTGCCGCTCGAGATCGTACTCGCGCGAGTAGCCGTAGCCCCCGAATATCTGCATGGCCTGGTGGGTGACACGCGTCGCCATCTCCGAGGCGAACAGCTTGGCGATCGACGACTCGGCGGTGTGGCGCACGCCGCGGTCCTTCATCCACGCCGCGCGCAGCGCGAGCAGATGGGCCGCGTCGATCTCCGTCGCCATGTCCGCGAGCTTGAACTGGATGGCCTGTTTGTCGGCGAGCGGCGTCCCGAACGCGCGGCGCTCGCGGCTGTACGCCAGGGCCTTCTCGAACGCCGCGCGCGCGATGCCGATGGCCTGCGCCGCGATGCCGATGCGGCCTCCGTCCAGCGTCTTCATCGCGATTTTGAACCCCTGGCCGACCTCGCCGAGCCGTTGCGCGTCCGGAACGCGGCAGTTCTCGAAGAACACCGTGCACGAGTGAGCGGCGTGGATGCCCAGCTTCTCGTCCGGTTTTTGCGGCGCGTAGCCCGGCGTTCCCCGCTCGACCACGAACGCCGTCACGCCGCGCGCCCCGGCCGCGCGATCGGTGGCCGCGAACACGATGCACACGTCCGCGTGCGGGCCGTTGGTGATCCAGTTCTTGCTTCCGTTGAGGATCCAGCCTTCCCCGTCGCGCTCTGCGACGGTCTGCATGTGGGCGGCATCCGAGCCGCTGGCTGGCTCGGTCAGCGCGAAGCACCCGAGCATGCGCCCGGAAGCGAGCGGTTCGAGGTATCGGCGCTTGAGCAGCTCGCTTCCGTGCTCGAGCAGCGGCGCGCACACCAGCGAGTTGTTGACGCTGAGGATCACGCCGACCGAGGCGCACGCGCGGCTGATCTCCTCCATGGCCAGCACGTAGGCGACGTGGTCGGCACCCGCCCCACCCCACTCGGTCGGCACGGCGATGCCCATCAGCCCCAGCTCCCCGAGTCGCCGGACGATCTCGGCCGGCCATCGCCCCGTCCGGTCGAGCTCGCGCGCAACGGGCTCAATCTCGCGCACCGCCAGCTCGCGCGCCGTGCGCTGGACGAGCTGTTGCTCCTCGGTCGGCTCCCAACGCATCGGCGCGGGACCATAGCCCCGTCGCGCACCGGCGAGCAACCGTGCTCGCGCGCGATCCCGGCGTGGTCGCTATACTGCTGCGCTTCCGCGAAGCCGACCCGGAGCGTCCTCGTGCACCGTCTGCTGCCCTACGCCGCCTTCGTCCTCTCCGGGGCCTCGAGCCTCGTCTTCCAGGCCTTGTGGTCGCGGATGCTGCACCACGTCTTCGGCGCGACCAGCGTGGCCATCAGCACCGTGCTCACCTGCTTCATGGCGGGTCTGGGACTCGGCGCATGGCTCGCGGGCCGCTGGGCCGACCGCATCCGGCATCCGATCATCACGTATGCAATCGCCGAGCTCGTCGTGGCGGCCTGGGCGCTGCTGCTGCCGTGGCTCGTGGACCCGACGGGCTGGCTCGCCGACGTCAATGCGGCGCTGCGCGCCTCGCTCCCGACCGATTCGCCCCTGTTCATCGCGGCGCGCTTCGCGTGCGTCGCGCCCTTGCTTCTGGTGCCCACGACGCTCATGGGCACCACGTTGCCGCTGCTGGCGCGCCACTTCGTGCAGCACGCCGACGATCCAGCACGCGTTGGCGTCCGGGTCGGCACCCTGTACGCCGTCAACACCGCCGGCGCGGTGCTGGGGACGTTCCTCGCGGGGTTCGTGCTCATGCCGACCATCGGCCTGCGAGCGAGCAACCTCGCCGCCGTCGGGCTCAACGTGTTGCTCGCGGCGCTCATCTTCGCATTCCGCAAGCCGCTGCTCGGTGCGACGTGGACGCCGGGCAGCCGACTTCGCTTCTGGCCGGAACGGGCGACCACGACCGGCGCCACCGAGCCCACCGAGGCCCGGCCGGAGCGAAACAGCGCCCCGAGCCGGCGTCCCGACGCCGAACCGGCCGAGGCCCACGCGCGCGAGGAGGCGGCCGCCTCGCCCATCGTGCCGTTCGCGCGCCGGGCGGCGCTGATCGCGTTCGCCGGGTCCGGGGCAGCGGCCCTCGCCTACGAAGTCGTCTGGTCTCGCGCGCTCGCGATGACCATCGGCTCGTCGATCCAGAGCTTCTCGCTCATCCTCGTCACGTTCCTCGTGGGCATCGCCGGAGGCAGTGCCCTGGCTTCCGGCCTCGTGCGTCGCGGTCCGCACCGACCCGTCGTCGTCGGTGCCTTCTCGGTCGTGCTCGCCGCGCTCGCCGGCGCGCCGTGGGGCGTCGCGTACGGAACGGCGGCCTGGCTGGGCGCGACCGCGCTCGCGACCCTGCCCATCGCCCTGACCGTCGTCGTCGCGGTCGGCTCCGCGCGCGGCAGGCCGCCGGAGCTCGTGCCCGAAGGCACACGCGCGGGCCTGCTCGCGCTGGCCGTTCCGCTGCTCGTCGCCGCCATCGGCGCGGCGGTCGTGCGCGACCAGGGTGCCTTGCCCCTCGTCGTGCTCGGGGTGTGCGCTTCGGCCTGCGCGCTCGCCGTGGTGCTGCTCGCGTTGCGCCGCCATCCCGTGCTGCAGCTCGGTCTCGTCCAGCTCGTGGTCGCCGCGGCGACCGTGGTCAACTACATCTTCCAGGACGACCTCCCGTACGTGTTCGCACGCCTGGTCGCCGGCCTCGGCGAACGGCTTCCGGACCACGTCGGCACGGTGCGCTTCTTCATGTTCCTGACCGCGGGGCTCTGCATCCTGCCGGCGACGCTCGGCATGGGCGCGATGTTCCCGCTCACCGTGCGGCTGTGGACCTCGGGCGGCGCGCGCGTCGCGCGGGACGTCGGAACCGTCTACACGGCCAATACGCTCGGCTCCATTGTCGGCGCGTGGCTGCCCGGCTTCGTGCTGTTCGCGGCCATCGGCATGGAGCGCACGCTGCTCGTCGGCATCTGGCTCAACCTCGCCCTCGCGCTCCTGATGCTCGTCGCCGCTTCTGCGGAGCCCGAAGGCGCGGCCACCGCGGCGCCCACGACCCGAACCGCCGCCCGCCCACCGGCCGCTCCGCGCTGGCACACGGCGACGATTTACGTGCTCAGTCCCACGCTGCCGATCGCGGCCGCCCTGCTCTACCTGGGTGCATGGCACGAAGACGGGGCGCTTCGCTGGAATCGCGCCCACATGACGCTCGGGGTTTTCCGGGTCTCACTCGCGGCCGACGTGCTCGACCCGGAATCGTGGGGCGAGCCGGAAATCGAGTACTACCACGACGGGCTGTCGACGACCGTGAGCGTCGAGCGCTGGGGGCGGCACGTCGCGCTCAAGAACAACGGCAAGGTCGACGCGAGCAACGGCGACGACATGCCCACGCAGATCATGGTCGCCATGTTCCCCCTGCTGATGCACGGCGGCGGGGACGGCCCCCTCGACGTCGCGGTGATCGGATTCGGCTCCGGCGTCACCGTGGGCTCGGCGCTGCAGTTTCCGCCTGAGCGCGTGCGGCGCGTGGACGCGGTCGAGCTGGAGCCGGCCGTCGTCGAGGCGAGCCGGTTCTTCGAGGACGTCAACCACCTCGATTATCCGCTCGATCGCTTCCCGTGGGTTCGGGTTCCGCGTCTGGAGGTGATCGCCGACGACGGCCGCAACTTTCTCGCATCGACCGACCGCCGCTACGACATCGTGATGAGCGAGCCGAGCAACCCCTGGATCACGGGCGTCTCGGATCTGTTCACCGCGGACCATTTCGCCATCGCCAAACGCGTGCTGCGTCCCGGCGGGATCTACTGCCAGTGGGTGCAGCTCTACGAACTGTCACCCGAGAACATCAAGAGCATCTACCGCACCTTCGCGAGCCAGTTCCGACACGTCGTCGTGTTCGCCGCCGAGGATCTCTCCAGCGACACGATCCTGCTCGGCTCCGACGCCCCGCTGCCGCTCGACGTCGCCCGCATCCGGCGCGCCTTCGAGGTCCCGTCGGTCGCTGCGGAGCTGGAGCGCGCGTACGTGCACTCCCCTTTCGACGTGCTCGCCCGCGTGCTGCTCGCCAGCCGCGACGAGGTGATGTCCTACGCGCGCATCGAGTACCGGTCGAGCGGGGGGCGCTGGGTCGCCCATCCCGACACGAGCAACGGACCGGACGAGCCCTGCGAGCCGCCGGTCTGCCGCCGCGAACCGGCACCGCTCAACACCGACGACAACGCACGCATCGAGTTCGCCGCTCCCGACGATCTCATCGGGTTCCAGCGCTACGAGGGCTACCTCGCCAACATCTATTCACCCGACTGGCCCTATGGACGCCTGATGCGGCACCTGCGGGGCATGGGGCAGGGCGACGAAGCCGCGCGCAATCACGCCGAGCTCGCGCTCAGCCTCATCGGACACGGCCGCAAGCTCGAAGCGAGCGAGCACGTTCGGCGCGCGCACGAGCTGGGCACGGCGCGCGAGGTCGCCGTCGCGGCCGAGGTCCTGCGGCTTCTGCTTTCCGACGAGCACGAGCCCGTCGTGCCGATCGAGCCTCCCGTCCCAGGGCCGCAGCTCGACGCGGAGTCGGCTCGTCGACTCGTCGAAGGATTCCAGGCCGTACGCGCCGCGGTCGACGCCCGCGCGTGGGCGACGGCGCTCTCCGCGATGGAAGAGATCCCCGACCCGCTTCGGCGTCAGTCGGGACCGGGCATGCGCCTGCTGCACGGCTACCTGCTGTACCGGGGCGCCGAAACGTCACCGTCCAACTATCGCGCGGCGATCGACGAGCTCGAGGAGCTGCTGCGCGCGGAGCCCGACTACGCCCGACGTCATCCCGAAATTCATTACCTGCTCGCGCGCGCCCACGACGCCGAGCTGAACTTCGACAAGGCGCTGCGCAACATGCGCGCGTACGTCGAGGCGCGTCTCGTCACGGCCGAACGCGACGAGGGACACCCCGAACGAGACGGCGCCCCGAGCACCGATGCCCCGGGGCACGCCCCCACGGAGCTGCATCCCGACCGCGCCCGAGCGCTCCCACGACCCCCTGCCGGTGCGTAGAAACGTACGCACCCGTATGCGTCCGCTGCGTCGCCCGGTTCCTACCGAGACGTTCATGCCCCGTCGAAATCCTTCGCATCACGAGGTTTTCGAAAACTGGACGCCGATCGTTTCCGATGGCACGTAGGCTGCTTGAAACCAACGCCGTGGAAGCCATGCACGACGCGGACGGGACTCGAACGACGTCGGAGCGCGCGCTGCGGATCCTCGCCAAGAGCGTGTACCGCGAGCTGAAGCAGTCGGGTTACGGGCGCGCGGAGATCGTGGCGTTCGCCAACGAGTTGCTCGAGCACGTGACGCGAGACATCCGCCAGAGCGCGCCGCCGGATCAACCCGAAGCCTCGAGCTGACCCCGGCGCTTCGCACTGGGGCTGCGACGCGAGCACAGGGCGGTGGTCGCGCTGGTCGACGTGGCCCAGGGTGGGGCGCGTCCAAGGCCGACACGGAGATCGAGATCGAGGCCAAGTCCGAGGCCGCGTCGGAGTCTGAGACCGAGACGGAGTCCGGGCCCCAGACCGAGACCGCCACCGAGCCCGAGCCGAAGACCAGGTACGAGACGCCATCAGTCAACCTGGCCGACGCCATCGGTTGGCGATTCGGAGTCGACGGCTCGCATGTCGCTCGGGCGCGGACACGACCCCGACGCGTTGATCGGCGCACGCGCGACCGGTAGGCTCCGCGCGCTCGTCGAGGCGCCGGAGGGCCCTGGTGACTGCACGCATCGCCATCAACGGATTCGGTCGCATCGGTCGCTGTGTCGCGCGGATCTGGGCACGGGGAGGCGCCCCAGGCCTCGAGCTGGTCGCCGTCAACGACGTGACCGACGCGCCGACGCTCGCCCATCTGCTTCGTTACGACTCGATCCACCGCACGTTCGACCAGCCCGTCACGGCGGAAGACGGTGCGCTGCGCATCGGCAGTCGTCGCGTCCAAGTGCTCTCGGAGCTCGACCCGTCCCGGTTGCCGTGGCGGCAGCTCGGCGTCGACGTCGTGCTCGAGTGTACGGGGAAGTTCACCGACCGAAGCAAGGCCGCGGCGCATCTGGAGGCGGGCGCCCAAAGGGTCATTCTGAGTGCACCCGGCGGCAAGGACGTGGACGGAACGTTCTGCGTCGGCATCAACACCGCCGACTACGACCCCGCACGCCACCGCGTCATTTCGAATGCCTCCTGCACGACCAATTGCCTGGCCCCGATCGCCAAAGTGCTGGACGAGACGTTTGGCATCCTCAAGGGGCACATGGTGACCGTGCACGCCTACACGAACGATCAACGCATCCTCGACCTACCGCACAAGGATCTGCGCCGCGCGCGCGCGGCCGCGCTCTCCATGATCCCCACCTCGACGGGTGCCGCACGCGCCATCGGGCTCGTGCTGCCGCGCCTGGCGGGCAAGCTCGACGGTACGGCGATCCGCGTCCCGACGCCGAACGTCTCGCTGGTGTGCCTGACGGCGCTTGTCGGCCGCACGACGAGTCGCGACGAAGTCAACGATGCCCTGCGCACGGCGGCGGCCGGTCCGCTGCGCGGCATCCTCGCCGTCGAGGACGCACCCCTGGTCTCGAGCGACTTCGTCGGAGACGAACGTTCGAGCGTCGTCGATGCGGCGCAAACGCAGGTGATCGGCGGCGACCTCGTCGAGGTGCAGGCGTGGTACGACAACGAATGGGGCTTCAGCCGACGTCTCGTCGACCTCGCGATGCACGTCGCCGGCCGGAGCTGACGTCGTGAGCGGGCTGCTCGCCGGCATCCGCACCCTCGACGATCTCGACGTGCAGGGTCGGCGCGTCTTCGTGCGTGTCGACTACAACGTGCCCCTCGAGGGGGGCCGCGTTGCGGACGACACGCGCATCCGCGCCTCGCTGCCGACCCTGCTTGACCTGGCGAGCCGTGGCGCTCGGCTCGTGCTCGCAAGCCACCTGGGCCGGCCCGGCGGCCGACGCCGCGCCGAGGATTCGCTCGAACCCGTCGCCCGACGCCTCGCGGAACTGCTGCCCGCGGGCGAGGTCGTACTCGCCGAAGACTGCATCGGAGACGGCGCACGCAAGGTCGTCGCCGACCTTCGCGACGGCCAGGTCGCGATGCTCGAAAATCTTCGCTTTCATCCCGGCGAGGAAGCCGACGACGAAGGGTTCGCCCGCGGGCTCGCCCGCCTGTGCGACGCGTACGTCAACGACGCGTTCGGCGCAGCGCACCGCGCCCACGCCTCGGTTTCCGCGCTGCCGAAGATGGTCCGCGATCGTGCGGCGGGCCGTTTGCTCGTGCGGGAACTGGAGGCGCTCGGCCGCGTGCGCAGCGATCCGGCGCGTCCCTTCGTGGCGGTGCTGGGCGGCGCGAAGGTGAGCGACAAGATCGGCGTGCTCGAGACGCTCGTCGCGCGCGCGGACGTCTTGCTCGTGGGCGGCGCGATGGCCAACACGTTCCTGCGCGCCCGCGGTCTATGCACCGGGCGCAGCCGCGTCGAGGAGGACCGGCTCCCGCTCGCGCGCAGCTTGCTGCAGCGCGCGGCGGAGCGAGGCACGACCGTCGTACTACCGGTGGACGTGGTCGTCGCCGCCAGCCCCGAAGCGACCGAGGGCCGGGTCGTCCCGGTCGAGTCGATCGGAGCAGACGAGATGGCGCTCGACATCGGCCCGGCAACCCTCGAGGCGTTCACCGTGCACGTCGCACGCGCGGCGACCGTCTTCTGGAACGGACCGATGGGCGTCTTCGAACGGCCGCCGTTCGCTGGAGGCACGCTGGGGCTCGCCCAGGCGATTGCGGCATGCCCCGGCTTCACGGTGGTCGGCGGTGGAGAAAGCGTCGCGGCCGTCCAGCAGGCAGGTCTGAGCGGCCGCTTCGGGCACGTCTCGACGGGTGGAGGTGCCTCGCTCGAGCTCATCGAGGGTCGCAAGCTGCCCGGCGTCGAGGCGTTGCGTTGAGCCGCCCGCACCTCGTCCGGCGGCCCCTGGTGGCCGGCAACTGGAAGTTGCACCAGACGATCGGCGCGGCCCGCCAGCTCGCGCGCGAGGTACGCAACGCACTGGCGGGGCCGCGTGACGTGCAGGTGGTGCTCGCGCCGCCTTTCACCGCGCTGGCGGCGGTGGCCGAAGTCCTCGAGGGCTCCGGCATCGAAGTGGCGGCCCAGGACGTCTGGTACGCGGACCAGGGCGCGTTCACGGGCGAGATCAGCGCGCCCCTGCTGCTCGACGCCGGCGCCCGCCATTGCATCGTGGGCCACAGCGAACGGCGCCAGCTTTGCGGCGAGACCGATGCCCTGGTGCGCCGCAAGGTCGAGGCACTCCTCGCGCACGGCATGCGCCCGATCGCATGTGTCGGCGAGACACTCGAGGAACGCAACGCGGGGCGAACCCTCGACGTGGTCCTTCGACAGGTCGATGCGATCCTCGGCGGCCTGTCGCTGCACGCGCCCGACCAGCTCGCCGTGGCCTACGAGCCCGTTTGGGCCATCGGCACGGGCCGCAACGCGCTCCCCGCCGACGCCCAGGAGGTACACGCGGCCGTTCGTCGACGCGCGGCGGAGCATCTCGGCGAGGCGACCGCCGCCGGTCTTCGCATCCTGTACGGAGGCAGCGTCAAGCCGGACAACGCGGCCGAGCTGCTCGCACAGCCGGACGTCGACGGTGCACTCGTCGGCGGTGCCTCGCTCTCCGCAGCCTCGTTCGTCGCAATCGTGAGAGCGGCCGAAGGCCGGATTCCCGAACGCGGTTAGGGCGGTGCCCCGGGCGCGAGCCGCAATCCCAGTCCGACGGCGGCGGTCACAACGCTTGAGGAGGCCGAAGGGGACTTGCGATCCCGAACCCGGAGTCCAGGCCGAGACCGGGGCGGAGACGGAGTCGGAGCCCACATCACGAGAGCGAGGCGGCGCCCAAGTCCGATTCTGCGCCCGGGGCCGAGGTCAATACGCCGTTCGACTCCTCGGCCCACCGAACCCGAGTCCGAGTCGAACTCCGAGCCCGAACCCGATTTCGCAGGCCGGGGGGCGTCCCGATCCCCCCACCTCGACCGTGGCCCGTCGTGTACCCGTCCGAAGGCCGGACGACTTCACTCGCGAATCTGCCGCCGGATCTTCGAGAGCGCTTGCTCCTGCAACTGCCGGATGCGCTCGCGCGACAGGTTGTACTTGTCGCCGATCTCCTTGAGCGTCAGCTCGTCCTCGTCGTCGAGGCCGAACCGCCACCGCAGGATCCGCGCTTCCATCGGCGTGAGCGTTTCGAGCAGCCGCCGCACCTCCGCGCACCAGCGCTGGTTCGACAGCGTCTCGAACGGCGTCGGGACGTTCTCCTCCTCGAGGAAGTCGATGAAGCGCCTGCCGTCCTCGTCGTTGACCGGCCGGTCGAGCGAGAACGGCGTCTCGGTCCAGTAGCCGCGGATCTTCTCGAGCTTCTCCGCCGCGATGCCGGTCTCCTTCTCGAGCTCCTCGGGAGTCGGCTCCTTGCCCGTGCGCGTCGCGATCGCCTGGGTCGCGCGCGCGACGCGGTTGTACGTGTCGAGCATGTGCACTGGGATCCGCACGGCCCGGCCCTTGTCTGCGAGCGCACGGCTGATGGCGTGCCGGATCCACCACGAGGCGTACGTGCTGAATCGATAGCCCCGGTTGTGGTCGAAGCGTTCGACCGCCTTCATCAGGCCGATGTTGCCTTCCTGAATGAGATCGATCAGCGGCAGCCGCCCGCGGTTGTAACGACGCGCGATGGAGACCACGAGCCGGAGGTTGGCAGCCACGAAGCGGTTCTTGGCCCGCTGCTGCGCGACCCGTGCTCGCTCGACGCTGTCCAGATAGCGCCGGAACGCCGGGGTGATTCGTACCTGCTCGCCGACCACGTCGCGCTCCTCGGCGTATCGACCGGCGAGCCGATTGACCGCCTTGTGCGCGTCCTGGACGTACAGCCGATCCGCGTCGAGCTCGCGAAGGCGAGCCGCGAGCGTGGCCGCCGTCGCCTTCCACCGCTTCTCGGCCGCTGCCGAGAGCTTGCCGCCCCGCGCGGATCGAGCCATGCGGCGGAGCGTGGCGATGCCCTCGGGCAACGGCTGGCCCTGCAAACAAGCCTCGAGTACGCACGCGACCGTCTCGAACGCGGGCGGATACGAAAGCAGCGCCTGCCAGTACCCGATTTCGAGTCGCTCGACCTCGCGCGCGGCCTCGACCTCCTCGGCCGGCGTCAGCACGCGGTGCGAGGCCATTTCCCGGAAGTAGCGCGAGAGCGTCGAGTCGCCCGCTCCCTGACGCTCGAGCTCACGGAGCGCCTTCTGGGCCTCCGCCTCGGCCTCCTCGAGCTGCTCCGGCGTAGGCTCCTCCGCGATCGTAGCCACCTCGAGCTCCTCGTCGCGCTCGACCGACGCCGGCGCCTCGGCCCCTGCCGAGATGCGCGCTCTCGTCTCCGCACGCTTGTTCGCCGCTTCTGCCTGCTTCGCCATCGTCTTGCTCCCGTCCTCCCGAAGCTCCGCCCGGTCGCGCCGTGGGGTCACCGCGTTCTTCGACGCCTCTGGCCGCGGTACCATTCGGGCCGCCGCCGGAACCGCGCCCCGGCGTGCACGCGCCGTGCCCGGTGCTGTCATTCTCCTTTCGGATTTCATAGGCAAAGCCCGCGCCCGTCGACCGATTCGACTCCGAGTAGCGGTGGTTTCGTGGCTGCGTCGCATGTGATCACCATGGGTCCGGCAAGGGCAGTCGAACAGGGGGCGATCGAGCCGTCGAGCCACATCGGGCTCATCGGCTAACAACGTAGGCGCGGGCCGTTCGATTCCCACCCGTGGCTGGGTGGCCGGAACGAGGGCGCGCCGTGTACAACGAATCCACCCCATGGTCAAGCGTCCGACGGTCCATCCGAGCGCCCCGCGCGGCTGCCATGACATCTTTGTCAGGGTTGCGTGCAAGGCCGTTCGGTCCGAGGGGCGGTTGGGTGGGACGATGCTCGTGATTTCCGCCCTCGCGACGGCCACTGGCATCGCCATCACACCGGCGACCGCAGGCGCCATCCCCGTACGCGCCACGGTCCCGGTCGGCAACCCCCCTCGAGCGCTCGCCATCGACGTGCTGCGCGAGGGCTCCGAGGTCGTGGTCCGAGCCGCGGGCACTGCGGTGGCGCGATTCCCCGAGCCGGATTCGGACGTCCGAGCGAGGGTAGACCCAATCCGCCTTGGACCGTCCGCCATCGCCGCGGTGCATGTCGAAGGGAGGGGCCGTTGGGTCGTGATCGTGACCGGTCCGGCGCGCAGCGTCTGGGCCGGACGCACCGACCCACGCGGCGATCCCGGCGAACGAACCGCGGAATGGATTCAGGTCGTCCGCGCGGAGGGCGACGCGACGGCGAGCGTGTACGTCGGACGCACTTCGGAGCGAGTCCGCGTGTGCGGAGCGACCGAGACCGTCCTCACGAGACGGCGGCTCGACCCCAGCACCCTCCGCCTCGTGTCCGCGCCCACCGATCCGGTCTCCGACCGAGAGCCGCCCATCGTCGTGCCCCTGCACCGACAGCCGCCCGCAGGTCTGCAAAGCCCCATCGCCCGCGGCCGGTCCCTTCACGCGGTCGGCGCATCGAGCCGGCACGACGATGTGACCGGAGCTCCGTCCGACGCCCCTCCGGTCGCCGTCGCGGACGGACGGGTCGAGACATTCTGGGCGGAGGGTCGTCCCGATGGGGGGCACGGCGAATTCGTCACCCTTCGCGTCGAGACGTCCGGGCTGCCCGTCCGTGCGGTTTCCCTCGTCCCGGTGCCGCAAACCACGGCTTTGCTCGGGCGCGCCAGGCGTCTGCTGCTCGTCGCGGACCGGGGACCTCCGCTTGACGTGTCGATCCCGGCCGACGCGTCGCCCGGAGAGCGCTTCTGGCTCGCCGTGCCCACGCCGGAGCCATGGCGCTGCCTGTCCGTGGTCCTTCGCGAGAACGAGGGCCCGCCGGTCACCGCGCTCGGCGAGGTCGACGTGCACACCGAGCTCGATTTCGCCGGCGGTCTGGAGCGCCTTTTTGAGCGGCTCGAGACCGACGAACGCGAAGGGGCACGCCTGGCTCTCGTGCTCGGACGGCTCGGGCAGCCCGCCATCGACCTCCTCGCCTCCCGGTGGAGCCGGATGACGGCCGTGGGCCGTCGACGCGCCGTCGCGATGCTGGAGGCGGCGCTCCCGCTTCCGCGTGCCGCCGAGCTGCTGGCCGAGACCGCGGCTGGCGCCGATCCCGAGATTGCGGCCACCGCGCTACGCGTCTTGATCGAGCGACGCGACACCGACGAAGCGCTCGCGAGACTGGTCGCGACCGGACGCGACCCCGGCGGGCGCGCCACACGCACGCTGCTCGCGCGGGCACCGCGTCACGCCGCCATCGCGCTGCTCGCGAGGCTCGGCGACGCTCCGGACGACGCGCGCGCACGGGCCGCGCTCGGCCGGGTCGCGCCGCACCCCGAAGCACGGCGAATCGTCGAGACATGGCTCGACTCGACTCCCGCGGGCCCCCACCTCCCGTCGGCCCTGCTCGCGCTCGCGGTGGTCGAACCGCTCCACGCGCACGTCACCCGGGCCCTGCGTCGCGCCATCGAGAGCAGCACGCGCTTCGAAGACCGCTGGCGGCTCGCCGCGGCGGCGGCCGCGGTGCCTCCCGACCCGTCGATCGATGCATGGCTTTCGGCGCTCGTGCGCGAGGCTCCCGAATGGATGCTCCGTGAGGCCGCGCTGCGCGCGCTCGGTCCGCGTGCGGGCCCGATGGTTCTGGAGGCCGCCCTCGCGGACGGCTACCCGCGCGTGCGCGCGACGGCGCTTCGGATGCTGAGCCCGAAGGGCGATGCCGTCCGGCTCACGGCCGTCGCCCGGACCGATCCGTGGCCCGTGGCTCGAGCCGCGGCCATCGCGGCGATCGGACGCACGCGGCACGGGCGCGCCGTGCTCCTCGCCGCGACACGCGATCGCTGGCCGAGCGTGCGTGCCGCCGCGCTCGAGGCGCTCTCCGAGCGCGGCGATCCGGCCGCGACGACCGTGGCGTCTGCATTTCTTCTCGACGCGGACGAACGGCCCGCGACCGTCGAGGCCGCGATCGGGCACGTTCGCAGGCGGTGTGACGCCGCCGTGGCCGACGCCATCGAACGATTCGTGCAGCGCATGTCCGTCGAGCCCACCTGGCACCCGCTCGCACCCTCGCTCGTCCCCGCGTTCGAGGCACTCGCCAGCGTCGACCCGGCGCGCGCGCGCGCCGTGGCGGAACGGACCGGCCTTCCCGCGCTGCGCGCGGCTCTGGACGATCGGTCTTCGGCGCCGTCGGGACTGCCGCGGTCGCGGTGCCTGCCCGCGGCGCCCGATGCGTCACCGTAGGCGCACGCGACGCACCCGACGCGCCTCGACAGCTCCCGACGCGCCGTGCACGCTCGCGACGTGTTGAATCCCGCCACTGCGCAAGCACGCCCCACACCATCGGAACGGTTCGTCGTCGCGGGCGCGCGCTGGGGAGCGGCGGAAGCCGGGCTGCGAAAGGGAGGTGGACCCGACCTCGGTCTCATCGTCTTCGACGCTCCGTCCCCGGCCGCGGGCGTGTTCACGCGCAATCGGGTCCGCGCCGCCCCCGTCGTGCTGACCGAGCGGCGCGTTCGCGCGGGTCCCGTGCGCGCGGTGCTCGTCAATGCGGGGTGCGCGAACGCGTGCACGGGATCGGCAGGCATGCGCGACGCGCGCCGGGCGGTTGCCACGACCGCGTCCGCCCTCGGCGTGCCCGAGCGCGAGGTGGTGTGCGCGTCGACCGGCGTCATCGGCCAGCGCCTTGCGGTCGAGCGCATCGAACGCGCCCTACCCTCGCTCGTCGCGTCGGTGCGCCCGGACGGTGCGGCCGACTTCGCGCGCGCGATCCTGACGACCGACCGCTGGCCGAAGCTCGCTCGGGCGGATGTGTCGTCCCGGGGTGCCGGTGGCGTCGCGCGCGTGGTGGGCGTGGCCAAGGGCGCCGGCATGATCCACCCGAACCTCGCGACGACGCTCGCATTCGTCGTGACCGATGCGCGTCTCGACGCACGGGGCCTGCGCCGCGCGCTCCGAGCCGCCGTGCGCGACTCCTTTAACGCGATCAGCGTCGACGGCGACACGAGCACCAACGACTGCGTGCTGCTCGTTTCGACCGGTCGTGCGGGGCCCCCTCGTACGCGCGGGGCGTTCGAGGATGCCGTGCGCGAGGTCCTCGGGGCTCTGGCGCGAGCCGTTGTGGCCGACGGGGAAGGGGCCGAGCACCTCGTCGAGGTTATCGTCCGCGGGGCGCGATCGGCGCGCGACGCGCGACGCGCGGCCCATGCGGTCGCGACGTCGCTGCTCGTCAAGACCGCCCTTCACGGCGCCGATCCCAACTGGGGTCGAATCCTCGCGGCGCTCGGGCGCAGCGGTGCGCGCTTCGCACCGGACCGCGTGCAGCTGTGGCTCGACGACGTGCCGCTCGTTCGCGACTCGACGCTCGTCTCCGCCGAGGCCGAACGGGCGGCAGCCGCCGTCATGCGGCGCGACGCGTATCGGCTCGAGATACGCCTGGGCTCGGGGCGTGGAGCGAGCGCGCGCATGTGGACATGCGACCTGGGCCCGAGCTACGTGAAGATCAACGCCGAGTATCGGAGTTGACGGCCCACGGAACGCACGTCCCGCGCGAAGCGATCACGCGAGCAGGCCCGAGCCGAGACCCGGTCCGAGGCCGGGGCGGAGACCGAGTCCGAGTCCGAGCCCGAGCCCGAGCCCGTGTCCGAGTCCGAACGCGAGCCCGAGGCCGCGTCCGAGTCCGAGTCCGAGCCCGAGTCCGAGTCCGATTCCGAGCGCGAGGCCGGGGCCGAGCTCGTGTCCGAGACCGAGTCCGAGACGGATTCCGAGACCGTGGACGAGTCCGAGATTGAACCCGACCCCGAGTCCGAAACGGAGGCCGAGGACCGTGCTTGACGCCGACTCCGAGACCGCGACGAAGTGCGCGTCATGTCAGAAGCGTGCGTCGGCGCAGCAGCGAAACCCGTATCCGTCGAAACGAGCGTCGGGCGGCTGATAGAAGCGATCTTCGGGCACACACTCGATCGCCGAGCCGCCGTTGGCGAAGCCGCCCCCGCGCAACTCGCGAAGGGTGCCCGAATCGTCGCGGCCGTCGGTCCATTCCCAGACGTTGCCGCTCAGATCGAAGACGCCCTCCGGAGTAACGCAACGCGTCATCGCACCGCCCGGGCGCGGCGCGGCCCGAGAAAGATCGTCGTGCGCCGTCGCCGTGTTGCAGGGACGGGTGTCGGTGATCCCATCGTCGTGAGGCATGCGCCGGGGCTCGGGCCCCGGCCCCACGCACGCGCGTGTCCACTCGCGCTCCGTGCACAGCCGCAATCCGGCAGCCCGACATGCGCGCGTCGCGGTCGCATGATCGACGTCTCGCTCCGGAACGACGCCCCGTGCGGGCTCGGCCCGCCCGTCGACGATGCGCGCCTCGTAGCGGTCGATGCACGCCCCCACTTCGGGCAAATGCGCCATGCGTTGGGGACACGGGGCACCGGGCGCCTGGCCCGCGTCGCACGCGAGGAGCAGCCATGTACCGAGCGCCGCTCGAGTCCGTCTCGAACGAACCGGCTTCACCGCGCACCTCGCGCTCGCTGCAAATCCGGTGACCGGCGCCTCGACGTCAATACGCCCAGAACGCCCGTACGTCGTGCACGATGGGCCGGACGCCGTCCCGGCTCGTGGTGAGACGGAACTGGACGCGAAGGTACCGATTGCCCGCGAGGAACGGACAGACGGACAGATCGGCAGGCGAGGTGCGGAAGGGCCCGCACGGCATCGCGCCCGTCAGCGCCGCGCGCGTCGGGGCGGCGAACACGGTCACCTCGACCCCCGTCTCGGGCGGCGCGGTGGCCGTCCATTCGACGCGCGACCAGACCGGCCGCTCGTAGCCCGCGTCGAAGTCCTGCATCCAGAACCCTTCGCGGGAGGTCACCGTTCGCAGCAGGTGACCGGTCATGTCGGAGTACGAGTAGTTCTCTTGGCCGACGTCGACCGGATAGGTCGCGACGTGGCGGCACGCCGTATCGAAGACGTTGACGTATCCGCCGTAGCGCGAGGGGACCCAGATCCGCCCGCGCCGGTCGACTGCGACGCCGTGTGGGTTGCTCCCGCTACCGGCCGGAATCGGGGCGCGACAACGCTCCCGGCCGTCCGGCTCGATGCCGACGACGTGATGGGCACCATACATCGAGCCCCAAATCGAGCCCTCCGGATGCACCGTGACCGCAGTCACTCCGGTGACCGCGGTGTCCAGACGGGTGAAGTCCGGCCTAAACGCATGCACCGGCCCGCTGTGGCCCCATCCGCCGTGCCACATCCACCCCGTCGCGGCCGGCGCGATGCCGTAGAACCACGGATTCGGGATCAGGCGCCGGTCGCCGACCGGGTCGCGGACCGAGGCACGCACCGTATTCGGCGACGACGCCGTCCAGACGTAGCCAGCGCCATCCACCGCGAGCCCGTAGATGTTCACGCCCAGGTGCCAGCTTCCGAGAATACGGCAGCGCGGGGGACTGACCGTGCGGTCGACCTCGGTGCCCGAGATTTTGTACAGCGTCTGCCCGTTCCACGTTCCGGCCCAGACGTTGCCGTCGGCGTCGATGGCGACCCCGCGTGCGATTCCCGGAACGTCGGCGCGACAGACGAGATTGCCATCGAGGTCGAGGTGCACGACGTTGCTCTGCGCGACGTCCGCCGGATTGCCGAATCCGCGGTTGCCGACCCACACACTCCCGTCGAATGCGACCGCCGTACGCGACGGCCACGTTCCGTGCGAGGGTCGCTGCCAGCGCTTGACGCCCGTGTCCGTGTCGATTTGCGCGACCTCGTTGCGCCCCGTCACCGCGATGTAGATAAACGGTGACTCGAACGTACCCTGACCGAGCGTGATGTCGCCCGGATGGTCGGGATGCTCGACGACGCCGTCGCAGCGTCGGTAGGGATCCGCCATGCAGTCGGCGGGCCGCTCCCACGGCTCCTCGAAACAGGGCTCCGGCGGGCAGCGGCCACACGCGTTGACGACGCCGTCGTCGACCATCCCGTCGCAGTCGTCGTCGCGTCCATTGCATGTCTCGACGGGCTCCGGCTCGCACCGACCGCAACGATTGGCGACCCCCTCGTCGACGCGACCGTCGCAGTCGTTGTCCTCGCCGTCGCAAACTTCCGTCCCGGAGCACCAGCCGCACGGATTGCTCCCCACGGCCCACCGCTCGTCGACCTCACCGTCGCAGTCGTCGTCCTCGCCGTTGCAGACCTCTGGCAATGGCCCCACGGCGCCCGTGCACTCCGTCCAGCGGCCGAACTCGAGCCCCTCGCACCGATACGTGCCCGCCCTGCAACGCCCGACCCCGGCCGTGCCGGGCGGCCCGGTGTAGCACGTCCCCTCCGAGCCACTCGGGCAGCCGCAACCATCGTCGACCTCGCCGTTGCAGTCGTCGTCGAGGCCGTTGTCGCACGTCTCCGCCGCGGCCGGTGCCCCGCAACCTCCGCAGCCGTTCGTCACGCCCTCGTCGACCGATCCATTGCAGTCGTCGTCGCGGCCATTGCAAACCTCGCGTGCCCCGGGACGCACCGCGGCGCTCCCGTCGTCGCAATCATCCGGCCACGACGCGCCGTCCCCGTCCATGTCGCGGCATCCTTCGTCGACGAGCCCGTCGCAGTCGTCGTCCTCGCCGTTCGCGCGGCCCCCCTCGCACTCGACACCGGGCAGCACCTGCCCCACGCACTCGCCCCAGCGCGGCCCGCCCTCGCCCGACGGCAAACAGTCGCGCAACCCGCCCCGACAGCGTCCCACTCCCCCCGTTCCGTATGGACCCTCGTAACAAGGCTGCGCGCGCGGCGGTTCGCACGTGCACGGCTCCCCCGGCATGCAAAGACAGCGATAGTCGCAGTTGCAATCCTCGTCGGTACGACCGTCGCAGTCGTCGTCGCGCTCGTTGCCGCACATCTCCTCGGGCTCCGGCGCCCCGCACACGCCGCACGCGTTGCGCACCCCCTCGTCCACGGTCCCATCGCAATCGTCGTCCTCGCCGTTGCAGACCTCGTCGGTCGGTGTCCGCTCCCCGAGGCACTCTCCGGCTCGGCCGACCTCCTGGCAGACGGCGATGCCTCGACGACACAGCCCCACCCCGGCCGTCGCTGCGGGGCCCGAATAACACACGACGCGTTCGCCGCGACGGCACACGCATTCGGGCTCGTCGGCCGCGCCGTCGCAGTCGTCGTCGAGCGTGTTACCGCAGACCTCCGGCGCACCCGGATGAACGGACGAGGCGCGATCGTCACAGTCGGTTCCCTCGACGCAACGCTCCGAGGCGCGGAAGTGGCCGTCCCCGTCGCCGTCGACGCAGTCCGGGCCGACCGGATTCCCCGTGTCGCCCCCCGCATCCCGGACGCCAGGCATGCGGCAGGTGCCGTCCACGCACACGAGCGGCGGTTCGCAGTCCGCGCTCGACCGGCAAACGGGTCGGGAGGTCTTGCCGCCGCTACAATCGCAAGCGGCCAGGAGCACGATCGGAACTACGGCGTACCACGGCTTCATGGGCTGCCTCCGGTCGAGATCAACTGAAGCCACAATCAGCCTACCGCGCCGACGCTTCGCGAGAAAGGCCCCTCCCTGCCCCGTCGCGGTGGTCGCTACCAACACAGGAGCCGTCGCGTGGCGCACGAGGTCGAAGCTACGGCGAGGAACCCCGAGCCCGTGTCCGAGTCTAAAACCGAGTCCAAGTCCGAATCCGAGGCTGAGCCCGAGACCGACGTCGACTCCGGGTCCGAGGCCGAGACCGCGGTGTACAGCGAATCCGAGCTTCAGCAGAACCGGACTTGGAGTCGGCCCGCCCAACGCCCCGGGGCGGTGCCCCCTACCCCGCGGAACGCGCGCACGATACAAGCCCGCGCGTGACGGCACCCGTGGTCGGGCTGACCGGTGGCATCGCCGCGGGCAAGAGCACCGTGGCCGCGATGTTCCGGGCACTGGGCGTCCCGGTGCTCGACGCCGACGAAGTCGCACGCGAGCTCGTCGAGCCAGGAACAGAGGGTCTCGCCGAGGTCGTGCGCGCGTTTGGTCCCGACGTGCTCGATGCCGAAGGTCGCCTCGACCGCAAGGCGCTTGCGACGCGCGTGTTCTCGGACGAAGGGGCACGCCGCACGCTCGAGTCCATTCTGCACCCCCGCATCGCCCGACGAAGCGCCGAGCGACTCGCCGAGTTGACGGCCCTGCCGGTACCCTACGTGCTCTACGATGCGGCCCTGCTCGTCGAGCGCGGCCTGCACCGCTCGCTACCGGCGACCGTCGTGGTCGAAGCCGACGAGACCACCCGCCTCGAGCGCCTGATGCGCCGCGACGGCCTGGACGAACTGGCGGCGCGCCGCCGTATGCGCGCGCAAATCGATGAGGAAACGCGACGGGCAGCGGCGACCCACGTCATCCGGAACGACGGACCGCTCGAGCGGACCGCCGAGCAAGTGCGCGCCGTCCACGCGGACCTGCTCTGGCGCCTGGGGAGGCAGTGAAACGATGAGTGGCCCGCAACGCTCCGTCCTCGTCACCGGCTTTCCGACGGTGCTCGTGGCGACACGCCTGGTGCGTCGGCTCGCCGAGGACGAGTCGCTGCGGATTCGCTGCCTCGTTCCGCGACCCTTCCTCGAGCGGGCCGCGCACGCGCTCCGCGCGATCGACGCCGGCGCGCGCGATCGGGTCGACGTCGTCGAGGGGGACGTCGCCTCGCTCGACTTCGGCATGGCGGGCCGGAGCTACATCGCCCTGGCCTCGGAGCTGTCGGCCGTGCACCACGCCGCCGCGGTCAGCCATTTCGGAGCTTCGCCGGAGCTCGCCGAACGCGTCAACGTCGGCGGCGCGCGCGAAATCGCCGAACTGGCCGAGGTGGCCCCGCGACTCGAGCGCATCGTCGCGTGGTCCACCGCCTGGGTCTCCGGTCGCCGCCGCGGTTACGTCCTCGAAACGGACCTTGACGACTCGGCCGGATTCCACGGCATCGTCGAAGAAACGCGTTTCCGGGCCGAGCGCCTCTTGCGGCGCCTCGCTTCGCGCCACCCCGTCATCGTGTTGCGACCAACCACGATCGTCGGCGACTCGGTCACGGGCGAGATCGACCGGCTGACGGGTCCCTATCTGCTCGTGCGCCTCTTGCTGTCGGGCCCGCGCGACCTGCGTCTACCGCTCCCCTTGCGCGCGGAGGCGCCTCTCAACCTCGTTCCCATCGACTACGTCGTCGAGGCCGGCCTGGCGATCGCGGCGGATGATCGAGCCATCGGACGCACCTTCCACATCGTCGACCCCGACCCGTTGCCGGCACGGCGCGTTTTCGAGCTGCTGGCGCGCGCCACCGGTCGTCCCCTTCCGCGCGGATGGCTGCCGACGGGGCTGGCGGCGGCCCTGCTCCGCGTACCCGGGCTCGAGCGCCTCGCGGCCGATCCGCGCGCGTTCCTCGAGCAATTGTCCACCGAGGTCGTGCACGACGATCGCGGTGCGCGGGAACTGCTCGCAGGCCGGGGCATTCGTTGCCCGCGCTTCGAAACATACGTCGACCGGCTCGTCGAGCACGTCCGGCGCACCGTCTCTGCGCCGACCGCGACACCGGATCCCGACGCGGCGCAGCCCGACCCCCTCGATCAGGACGTTCCCCACTGACAGCGCCGATCGCGCTGGCTGAAAACACCGCGACGAGGCTCGACACGGAGCCGCAGTCCGACGGCGCCGCCCAGGTTGCTCGAACGCGGATCGGACTCGGTCTTGAACTCGGACTCGGTCTCGGTCTCGGTCTCGGGCTCGGGCTCGGGCTCGGGCTCGGGCTCGCAACACCCCGCGGCCACGTTGACCAACGTGACCACCGCCGTGATTCCGGGTCCGAAGCCGACGCCGAGTCGAAGCCGTGGCACCGACCGCGACAGGTGCCGTCACCTCGCCACGGCGGAACCGCACCGCGTGGTCCGCGGAACCCCACGCCTCGCGGGCGGGCTACACTGCGACACGAATGGACTTGCGCACGCAGACGTCGCTGCTCGCGTCGGTGCTCGCGATGGGCATCGCCGTCTCGGTGCTCGTCCGCGAGCGGCGACGACGTCTGCACTGGTCCTTCGCGTTCTTTGGGGCCACCGTCGCGCTGTGGTACTCGACCACGTTCCTCGGACGCCTCGAGGGCGGGCCGGTCTGGGAGCGCGTCAACCTCGTCTGGGCGGTGCTCGTCCCTGTCGCGGCGATGCGCTTCTTCCGCGCCCTGCTCGCCGCCGACGACACCAGGGTTCGCCAGCTCGATGCCGTGGCCCTCGCGGCGGGCGCGGCCCTCGTCGCCGTCGCCCTGACGCCCTTGTACGTCGAGACCGCGTTCAAGGCCGCGATCTTCACGTTCGTGGTCGCGGTGCTGCTCGCCTCGCTCGCGCTGCTGTGGCGCCGCGGTCGCCGCTCGACGTCGCGATTCGAAGGCGCACGCCTGCGTTACCTCGCGCTCGTCGGCGCGGCGGCGACCACCTTCACGCTCGCCGACTACCTTCCGTACGTCGGCGTCGATATCCCGCCCGTCGGCACGGTCCTGACGCTGGTGTTCCTGTACGCGCTGGCACAGGCCGTGGCCCGCGACCGCCTGCTCGACTTGTACGAGATCGCCGGCCGGCTCGGCGTGCTCACCATTTTGGCCTTCACGCTCGCGGCCGTGTTCTGGTTGCTCGTGGCGCTGACCGGAGGTCGCTTCTTCCTCCATTCGGTCGTCGCCGCACTGGTGGTCCTGCTCGTCTTCGACCCCGTGCGCGGCTGGGTCGAGCAGCGCATCGCCCAGCTATTCTTCCGCGAGCGACACGGGCTCGAGCAAGCGCTCGGCGAGACGCGCCGGCAGCTCGGACGCTCGCTCGAAGTGCCCGACGTCGTCGCGGCGGTGCTCGCGGGCCTGGAGCGCTCGCGGCGGGTCACGCATGCGGCCGTCTACCTCGTGGACGACGACGGTCTCGCGTACCGCCTCGCGGGTCACGTCGGTCCCGAGCCGCCCCCGCGCATCGAGCGGACGGCGTTTCGTCCACTGCTCGACCGTCTCGAGCGCGATCAGGTTCTCGTCCTTGAAACGCTCGAGCGCGAGGCCGCAGAACGGCTCGACGCCGGGGATCGGCGCGAGGCGCGCGCGGCGACGGACGTCGCCGCGATGCTCGACGCGCTGGGAGCGTCGGTCGCCGCGCCGATCCGCGGCGACGAGGGAACGACGTACGGCCTGCTCGTGGTTCGTGACGAGCGACTGCGCGATGCGTTCTCCCCCGAGGAGGTCGACCTGCTGCGCGCGCTCGGCGCGCAGGCCGCGCTGGCGATCGAGAACAGTCGCGTCTATCAACGCTTCAAGGAACGCGATCGACTCGCGGCGCTCGGCGAGATGGCCGCGGGGCTCGCCCACGAGATCCGCAATCCGCTCGGAGCCATCAAGGGCAGCGCGCAGGTGCTCGCCGAGACCGAGGCGGGCGAGGAGGCGCGCGAGTTCCTCGGCATCATCGTCGAGGAGGTCGACCGGCTCGACCGCGTGGTGCGCTCGTTCCTCGACTACGCGCGGCCGGCGCGCGGCAATCCGCAGCCGACCGACGTCGGTACGGTGGTCCAGAGGACCGTGTCGTTGCTGGCCGCCGAGTGCGAGCGAGCGGGCATCGAGGTGCGCATCGACCTCGCCGAACAGCTGCCGCCCGTACGCGTCGACGCGGACCGACTGCACCAGGTGCTCATCAACCTCGTGCAGAACGCGGTCCAGGCGATGGAAGGACGTGGGGGCGAGCTGCGCCTGAGCACGTCCGCACACCCGCCGTCCACGCCGGGCGAGAGCGGCCGCGTCGAGGTGCGCGTCGCCGACACCGGCCCGGGCATTCCGCGCGAAGTCCTCGGCCGTCTGTTCGTGCCGTTCGTGACCACCAAGGAGCGGGGCACCGGCCTCGGCCTCGCGGTCAGTCAGCGCATTGTCGCCGCAGCAGGAGGGCGAATCGAGGTGCGCTCGTCGCCCGGCAACGGCGCCACGTTCATCGTCCATCTCCCGGTCGCCGACGACCGAGACGCCACCTCGACGGCGGGTGCGTCGCCATCCAACGCACGCGCCGCACGGTTCGGGGCGGGTGGCGAGGGGGGAGCGCAAGACCCCTCGGGGCGTTGTACGAGACCTGTGGACGGGCACGACTCGGCCACCGCGCCGCGGCACGACGCCACGGCGGAAGCAGGTTCGCGACCCGCGCACGCGACCGTGACGGACGGCATGGCGGTCGTCGCCCGACCCGACGGCGCTCGCTGACGGCGAGAGAGGGGCGGCCGCGGTTGCGCCCGAACGGTGTCACCGGTGGGGTGCCCGTCGACGAACGACGCACGGCACCCTTGGATGCGGCAGGACCGGGAACCTCGTCCCCGGTGCGGAGTCTTCTCCGGAACCACGCGCCCGTCGGCGGCATCGAACGATGGCTCGACTCCCGTTCCGTCGTACGGCTCCGCGCCGTGATCGGAAAGGAAGGCCGAGGAGGCCGCCGAATGTCGTCGGCGCCTGGCCCAACCGACGATCGTGGCACGGCTCGACGTCGCGGAGTCGGAACCCGTTGGTTGGCTGGCGTTGGGACGCGCATGCAGCGCAGCCTAGTTACCCGAGAAAACCGGGTGATGCGTTCGAAGGCCTCGTCGTTCTCGTGGATCGAGCCCTTTGTTCCGATCCGCCGAATGCCGAGGCGATTCCCTGCGGTCGGATGGCCGCTCCATGGTCACGGACGCCGAGCCGGAAATCGACGTCGCGCGAAGCGGAAACGGATGCCGGAGCGATGCGGCGACGTCCGCCGCGCTTGCGTCGAGCGACTGGCCGAGCTCTCGGAGTCGCAGCGCGACGAGATCGACGGGGTCAGCCGCGCCTCGCTCGAACGCCCCAGCGCACACGAGCGCAACCCACAGGTGCGTCTGTCGTGCGAGCTCCGCGTCGAGCAGTGGGATCGAGCCCGGGTCGCGGGATCGGCCCGGCTGCTCGCGGTCTTCGACGACGAGCGGAGCCCCCTTCGTTCGATTTCTTTTCAGCGCCGCTTGCAGGATGTGGCCGAAGCCCGGCGCGAGGTGCGGCTCGCATGGGACCGCTACCGCGAGGCCTTCGGCTCGCCCCACGAAGTCTGGGAGCAGCCGGATGCGGACGAGCAGACGCCGCTGGCGCCGTACACGCCGCTGGGCGCCGGCTGGCGCTGGGGTGATTTCGGGATTCGCTTTCGCGCCTTGCGGCTTTCGGCTACGGCGATTTCCTACGACGAGACGGCCGAGATTCCCTGGCCCGTGCGTCCCGACGCGCGACTCCGACCCTCGAGCGCGACACGGTGACCCGACGCATCAACTTCCGGCCACGAAAAAGGTGTCGGGGCGCGCTGAGGCCGCCGAGTCATTCGTGGGCCGGACGGGATATCCGAACGATGGCGGACCTCGCAGTTGCTTCAAGTAACGTTGCGATTCGGGGAGGGCCGGGTATCCTGCCCGCCCCGAGCTCGAGGTCCACGACGTGCCCCCCGAATCCACAAGCAATCAGCAGCAGTCGGGCGGAAGCAATGCCAAGTACGCAGTCATCGGGCTGCTGCTGCTCGCAGCGGCGGCCGGAATCTGGATCGCCCTCCCGGGACAACCCACGACGCCGCCCGCGCCGCCCCCGACGACCGCCGACGCCGGCGTCCGACCACCGCCCCCGCCGGACGACCTGATCATCGTCGAGTCGGAGCCCGACGCGGGAGTCGAGGACGCGGGCCCACCGGGAACGTGCCGGACGAGCGCGGACTGCGCTCCGGGCGCGCGATGCATCGACGGGCGCTGCACGCGCTTCGTCACCCGATACGTCGCCGGAGATTGGGAATGCTCGGGCAACATTCCGCAGGCGCAGGCCGCGGCGGTCGTCAATGAGTACCGCCGCCAAGTGCGCAACTGCTACGAGCGGCGTCTCAAGGTCAACCACCGCCTCCAGGGCAACCTCACGCTCCGCATGAAAGTCAATTCGTCCGGAAACGTCGAAGCCACGAGCGTGGGGGGCTCGCTCGGCGACCCGGAGGTCTTCGCGTGCATCCGGCAGCTCGCTTCCACTTGGCGTTTTCCGGCCCCGCAGGGAGGAAACTGCGCGGTGGTGAGCGCGCCCTTCAACTTCACGCCGCAGCAGTGACCGCAAGGCCGCGCGCGTTCGATGGGCGGGTCCGCCGTCTCGGGGCGCGCCGCGGAACGATCAGTTGACCTCGCCCCGCGACACGGCCGCGAGGTGCGACGCGATCACGCCGAGCAGCTCCTCGACGACGAACGGCTTCTCGAGGCCCACGACCGCGCCCAGGCGGCTCGCGCGACGCTGGGCCGCGCCCCCTGGGGTTACGAGCACCGCCGGTGGAGCTCGATCGTCGAGCTCCGCGCGCAACATCGCGAGCACCGTCTCGCCGTCCATGCCAGGCATCATGTAGTCGAGCACGATCATGCTCGGCTCGTGCTCGCGGCAAAGCTCGAGCGCGCTGGGACCGTCGAACGCCTCGAGCACTTCGTACCCCTCGGTCCGCAGGACCTGCGCGAGGGCGCGCACGGTCGTGGGATCGTCGTCCACCACGAGAATCGGCCCACACGGGCCCGCATCGGCTGCCTGCTTCATCGGTGTCGAGCCTCGCACGTGGACGCCAACGGCGCGCATCCGACGAGCGGCGTCCGGCCACGTCGCTCCCGGAAATGCAAGCCCGTCCGAAGCCGGATCCGCGCGCGGCGGGCGAGGCGGACGGATCCGTCGAGCCAAGTGGGCGCGCGCGGATCACGCGTGTTACCTTTCGCGCGTGCGTCGTGGCCGAAGGCGGCTCCTCCCGGTCGCGGTGGTCGCCGCCGGCCTCCTCGGATGCCAGGACGAAGTCGTCGTACGCAACGCCGACGCCGCCCGACCTGCTCCCGAGGGAGGTCTCGGGGATGTCGACCGCACCCCGGACCCAGCGTGCCGCGGAGAGGGGCGCTGGATCTTGGCGGCGACGGGAGCGGTGGTTTCCGACGACGGCCACCCCGTCCAGAACGCGCGCGTCCAGCTGTGTGTCCGCACGCATCCCGACGAGCGGCTGATCTGCCTCCCGCCACCGGCGACCGACGCGGAGGGTCGTTACGAGATCCTCGTACCGCCCGAGGCACGCTGTATGCGGCGCGCCGTGATGCGGGTCCTCGTCTCAGGCGCTCCCTACGCCACCACCTACTGCCCCGTGGCGCTCGACGACGTCGTCGACGCGGTACTCGTCACGCGCCGTCCGTGGGTACTGTTCTCGCTGCGGCCCGTCGACCCCCTACCACCGTCCGACGACCCCGAAGCGATGCAGGACGTCGTCCTCGACGGCGGGCTGAGGCTGACGCTCGCTCCATCGATGCTCGGCCTGGGAGGCGACTGGTCGCAGTGGGCGAGCCGTCGCATCGATCTGTCGGCCGCGAACGCCGTCCGGCCGTGCTTCGCCGACCGCGTGCCCGGAGCCCTCGTAGCGTGGGGCCTCCGACCCGAAGCGAGCGTGGATGCTCCTGGTGCGCGCGTCCGCATCGAGGGGGGCTTCGGACTGGGAGCGGGAAGCCCGGTCGAATTGATGCTACTCGGGGGCCTCGACACGCGCCTCGCCGACGGCACCGTGGTCGAGGAGGCGGAGCTCGCGACGGTCTGGACGGGGCGGGTCGCAGCCGATGGTCGAAGCATCAATCCGAGCGGAAGCGAGACGGGGCTGACGTATTTGTCGTGGCTCGTGTTGCGAAGGGCCCCACCGCCGTGAGGGACGACGATCGACTCCATCGACGACGCCGGGAGCGCGCCGATCACTGCGATCCGACAGCCCGAACGGCATCATCTCGCGTCCCGATGCGAACCTCGTCTCTAGACTGACCCCAAATGTAGAATCGGACCCACCAGCGCGTTCGGCCGCCTCTCGCGTTCGGCGGAAGGCCCCGCCGCGTGGTGCCGGCCGATCCGGCGGCCTCCCGGCGCCCGTCACGCGGATGGACTGCGACGCGCCGTGGTTTGCCGCCCAAGACCGAGCTCCGAACCGCGTCGAGGCCCCGAGCCGAGGCCGAGTCCGATTACGTGACGGGGCCCGAGGCCCAGTTCGAGTCCAGTTCCGAGTCCCGGACCGCCATCCCGCCGACGGGCGCCCGCGTCAGCGCCCCCGCCATGCATCCGTGGCGAGGTACGCCGCCCGGTCGAGCACGGTCCGCGCGCGAAGCCAGCCGCGTTCGAACCGACCGATTTCGACACCCACGCACACGCGACGGCGATCCCGCAAGACGCGCAACAGCGTCCGCAGCCTGTGCCAGTACGTGTGCCGGTCTCGGACGATTTCCATCAGCGACACGAGGTGCCACGGATCGGGATCGGCGCGCACGAACCGCAGCGCCCGCTCGAGCAGCGCAGGCACTTGCTCGTCGTGGACGAGCCGCCCGTCGAAGAGGCGTTGCACGGTCGCGTTGTTCGTCACGCCCCATGCGCCGTAGCTGAGGTTCTTGAAGATTCGACAGGGCACGTAGTTGCCCACGTCGACGCAGTGCGGCATCTGCGCGCGCCCCTGGATGGCCGGCGCGAGCAGCGCCTCGCGCACGAGCTGCGCGTTCTGCTCGGGGCTGACGTCGGTGGCGTGGATGACCACTTCGCCCGGCCAGCGCTCGCCGCGTCCACGAGCGACGTAGCCACCCCATTGCTCGAACCGAAGCCCGTGGCGCGCGCAGAACGCGACGACCTCGCGCAGCTCGGTTTCGTTGGAACGCCAGACCGAGCCGACGAAGCACACCGTACGCGCGTCGGGCCGCGATCGCGGCGCGCGGCGCACACGGTCGATGTTCGCGTCGATCTGCGCCGGCAACAGGTCGGTCGCCCACGTGAGCACGGCGCGCGTGCGGTCCGCGCGCACCCAGTGCAGCGGCTCGTCGGCGATCGGCTCCCACGACGCGTCGGCGGGGCGGCCGCGGAACACCTCGAAGAAGACACAGCGTCCGGCCCGCACGAGCGGGGCATAGCGCTCGAGGGAGAGCCGACCGGGCGCGTGATCGTGCACGAGGTACCACGCCCTGGGGTGGAGCGGCAGATTGGCGTCGGGCCGGTCGACGTTGGCGTTGGCGACGAAGAGTGTATCCTCGCACTCCGACGCTCGCAGCGCGTCGCGGTTGTCGCGCCACGCCACGTCGAACGTGCCGAGCTGCCGGCTCGCCTCGCGCAGCGCGCGGTACAGGGCGAGCTGGATCCAGTGGTGCGTGTGCCGCGGCCGCCGGTAGCCATGGACGATCACGCGTCGAACGCCGAGCGCGTCGAGGATCGCGCCGATGTCGCGCACGGTCTCGTGCATGCTCCGCGCTTCCCACTCCGCGTCGTGTCCGCCCGCCGCGCAAGGGCGATGCGGCGCGTGACCGCAATCCTAGACCGGCTCCGGTTCCACGACGCGGAGGCGAAGCCGCGTCACGGGCCGGACCAGCCGCATCTGGCAGCAGAGCCGCACCCGCGGCTCGTTTCCGAAGACGTCGAGCACCTCGAGCTCGTCGTCGGCGGGGTCCGGAAGGCCCTCGGCTCCTTCCAGCACCTCGACGCGACACGTCCCGCAACTCGCGGAGCGACACGAATAGGGGACGCCCGCGGCCGGGTGCGCGTCGGTCAAGTCCATGATGCGGGTTCCGACGGGCACGTCGACGACTTCGTAGCCCGCCGGTTCAAACCGGACCGTCGTCATGCGTGGCGGACCATGGGCCGACACGTCCCCGACGTCAACGGGTGGCCGACGGCGCATCGGACGTCGCGCCGGGCACGATGGCGGGGTGGCCGCCGGCGTTGCTCGAAACCAGCGGGGGCGGTTTCGATTCCGAGTCCGAGTCCGAGTCCGATTCCGAGTCCGAGTCCGAGCCTGAGTCCAAGCCTGAGTCCGAGACCGAGTCCGAAGCCCAGACCGAGCCCGAACCTGAGTCCGAGTCCGAGTACCAGGCGCGATCAACCAAACTGGCTGGCGCCGTGAGTGCAAGGCAACCGGCAGAGCCGTGCTTCGCGCCCGATACGACCACGACCCCCACTGCGTCCCACATGACTGGCACGCGGATTGGATAAGCTAAGCGGTAATGAGCCGAGCCGGCCTGCGCTGCTGCCTACTGTCCGCAATCGTTCAGGGGACGGCCGCCGGATGCGCGGAGCCGAGCGATCCGATCGCCGCCAACGAGCAGTACGCGCGCATCTGCGCCGATGGCCCCACGCTGCCCGGAATCGACGTCTCGCACTGGCAGGGCCGCATCGACTGGGACGCGGTCGCCGGCGCGGGCATCCGCTTCGCATTCATCCGCGTCTCGGACGGCACGGGCACGATGGACCGCGAGTTTCATCGGAACTGGCCCGAGGCGCGCCGCGTGGGCATCGTGCGGGGCGTCTACCAGTTCTTCCGGCCCAACCAGGATCCGATCGCCCAGGCCGACTTGCTGCTCGACCGGATCGGCACGCTCGAGCCCGACGACATGTCGCCCGTGATCGACGTGGAAGTGACCGGCGACCGCACGGCCTCGCAGATTGTGGCCGCGATGCGCGCGTGGATCGACCGGGTCGAGGCCGCGACCCGACGGCGCGTGATCATCTACACGGCGCCGTACTTCTGGCGGACGTCGGTCGGCAACTCGGACGCGTTCGCTTCCAACCCGCTGTGGATCGCCAACTGGGGCGTGCGCTGCCCGGACGTGCCCGAACCGTGGAGTGACTGGGCGTTCTGGCAGACGAGCGACAGCGGACGCGTCGCGGGGATCTCCGGCAACGTGGACACGAACGAGTTCGACGGCACGCCCGAACGGCTCCGTGGGTTCGGCACCGTCGGTTGCACGCCGCGCTGCGAGGGCTCGGTGCTCGTGGGCGCCGATTGTGGCCGAGGCGACTGCGCGGCCTTCGGCGCGCGCTGCGTGGACGACGCCCACGGCGCACGTTGCGTCTTCCACGCCTGTCCCGACACCGGCGAGGCCGACGTATGCCTGGACGAGCACACGATCGCACACTGCCGGGACGGACGGATCGAGACGGGCGACTGCGGCGCCTTCGCGGCGTACTGCTCGACGGCAGGGCGCGCCCCGACGCAGGCCCGCTGCGTCAGCGTCTTCTGCGTGCCGGACGCGGCCAGCCCGCCGGTGGCCCACGACGGCTGCTGGATCGAAGGGGGCAAGCTGCTGCACTGCGACGAAAACGGCGTGCCCACGCTCGAGGAGTGCCCGCCCGGACAAGCCTGCTCGATGGTCGGGGGTCGCGCGCACTGCGCACCCGGCATCTGTCCGCTCGAGGGCGAGACCGATGCGTGTGTCGACGATCGCTGGCTCGGACACTGCCTCGGCGGCTCGATTGCGCGGGCCACGGACTGCGAAGCGATGGGGGCGCGGTGCGTCGCGGGCCCCGATCGTGGGCGGTGCGAGCCCGTCGCCCGGCCTCCGGAGCGCGACGCGGGTGGCACGGGTGAGGACTGCACCATGGGAGGCCGGTGCCCCGAGCCCGTGGCTCGAGCGGAGGGGTCGTGTACCTGTCGCTCGAACCGCGGCGCGATGCCCTCGGCAGGTGGGCTTGCGCTCGCGGCCCTCGCCCTGCTCACGCGGACGCGTCGGCACCCCCGGCGAGCGGCGTCTCGTCGTCGGTGATATCGACGCCGCGAAGCGCGTCGAAGCTCACAGCGCCGCCCAGTCGGCTTGATCGCGCCTTCAAGTCGGGCTCGGATTCGGTCTCGAGTCTCGGGCTCGCAACACGCCTCGGCCACGTCGAGCAACGTGACCGCCGCTATCAGCCGCATGTGGCGGGCGTGCGCCCGGCGTGCAAGCCTCTGCGGTAAAGACGTCGAATCCCCGCTCGTGTTGGCCGGTCGCCTCCGGAAGGCAGGGGGTGCGTTCGGCCGCAGGGCGACTACTGGATCGGTTCGACGTCGACCAGCTCCGCCGAGCCCGCACTCCAGCTTTCCGCGAAGTGAAGGACCTGCGCCTGGACGGCGTCGAGCGGATTGTCGACCGCCCGCGGGACCTCGAGCGTCTCGAACGGAGGCCGAACCGGATGCGTCATGCGCTGCCAGCCATGCCGAAGCGTGAGCAGCCCATGGACCGCCGGGCGGTGCACGACGAGGACTCGTGTCCGCGCCGTCTCTCCGGTCCGGGCGTTGCCCCGAACGGGTGGATCGACCTCCGGGAGGGCAACGAAACGCGACCGCGAGCCCGCGATCGACGCCCCCAGCGCCGCGGCGAGGGCCTCGGTCGAGCGATCGTGCACCACCTCGTCGTCTCCTGCTCCCAACAGCAGAACGTCCACGGGTCGAGCGGAGAGAGCGCCCACGAACGCGAGCGGATCGGCGCCGTCGACGACGGCCTGCCACAGCGAAAGCTCGGGAACGACGGACGCGTCGACGGGCCAGGTGCGCCCGAACGCATCGATCGGAAGCCCCAGGCGCGCGAGCAGCGGCTCGAGCCAGAGCCGATGCCACGGTGGTGCATCGACCATCGCGTCGGAAAAGGCACTCCCGGGCGATGCGAGCACGACCGCACCGACCTCCGGTTCGTACGCGGCGAACGGGACGTGGGGGCCGAGACCTTGACCGATCAAGAGCAGCGGTCCGGAAACGAAACGCGGGGTGCCGAGCTCCGGGTCGATCTCGCCAACGGCCGACCAGTCGCCTTCGCGCACCAGCCGGACCAGCGCGAACAGGTCCGCCACCCACTGGCGCAAGGCCTCGCGCAGGTATGCCGGCGCGCCGGGACCGAGCTCCCCGCGCTCGTCGTCGAGCCCCGCGAACCGGCG
>JANWZI010000260.1 GCA_025054695.1 Myxococcota bacterium
CGCGGTTGTAGGCCAGAATGTCCACGCCCTCGCCGGTCTGGATGGCCTGATAGACCCAGCGGCCCAGCTCGCGGGCGGAGCCTGGCTTCTCGAACAGGACAAGCAGGTCAATGTCGCTGAACAACGAGACCCGGCCGCGCGCCAGCGAGCCGAAAAGGATGATCTGAACGGCTCCCAGCGCCTTGAGTTGCTCGACCAGTCGCTCGACCTCGCGGTTTAGCCGGTCATTGTCCTGAGGGGCAGCTCTCATAATCGTTCGCCTCGCGGCGGAGCGTATCACGGCGAATGCAGGCTCATCCTTTGCGAGGGCAGGGCCGCACGGCCTTAGGCAGCAGCTGCTCCCAGCGTCTCATCTAGCACCGCATCCAGACGACGCTGACTATCCGCGTCCAGCCGCCAGCGCCCCGGAGCAGCTTCGCGAAGGTTCACCGACACAATTTGAATCCCATATGCTCTTGCCAACTCCTGCAGTTGCGGACCGGGCATTTTGGCCACAATCCAGATG
>JANWZI010000261.1 GCA_025054695.1 Myxococcota bacterium
CGGCCTCCCACGGCGAGAGGCTCGGAGTCGGGGGCGGGCAAGCCGAGCCGCGCGGCCTCGGCCAGCCACATCGCCTCCTTCGAGCCGTCGGCTCGCAGGTCGGGGATGTCGGCCGCGCGTGGAGCGGTCGCGACCGTGCGCGAGCGAACGAGCCTGAACAGCAGCTCGCGGGCGGCCGCGCTCCACGGGTGCTCCGGCCCGAGCTGGGACTCGAGCGCGGGCAACGCCGACTCGAGAAGATCCCTCGCCTTCGCGCGATCATGGGCGGCGAGCAGCCTCGCCAGCTCGAGGGCGGCCCTTCCGGTCTCCCAGTGTCCGTCGCCGCGGCCGGCACGCAGGAGCTCGTAGGCGCGCCGGGCGTGGGCGGACGCGGCCCCGGGATCGCGCTCGAGCGCCGCGACCTCGAGCAGCGCGCTCGCGCTGGTCGAGAGCAGTTGCGGCTGGCGGGCGTCGGCGTGCCTCTCGGCGAGGGCGAGGAGCCCTGCGGCGGCGTCGGGTTCC
>JANWZI010000026.1 GCA_025054695.1 Myxococcota bacterium
CTGAGTCTCTTCCTCGGAGTCGGCCGGGCAGTCGTGAATGCGGCGCGCCGTCAGCAGGTCGGATTGACGCAGAAGCCGGTCGGTCCGGACGTATCGCAGCGGAAGCCGCGAAGTCCCTCCGCCTCGCAGTCGGCATCGACGGAACAGCCCACGACGAGCTCGTTCGTCGCGGAATTGCACGTGAGGTTGCGAACGCACATGCGACCACCACTCACGATCTCGCCCGCCGAGCAACCGGCACGCCCCTCGCACGGGCTGCCCACGTCGATGAACACGCCGCCACCCGCCTGCGCAGGCTGTAGGCACTCGAGGCGAACCTCGGCTCCCGTCGGAGGCCGCGCGCCTTCCGTGTACGCGATGCGCTGGCCGTCCTCACCGCAGTTCATCGCTCGCTCGGGCGTAAACGTGTCGTAGTACCAGCCGGGCTCCGTCGGTGGCGTGCCCCCCACCGGTACGCGCTGGATGACGCGGCAGAGCGCGCGCCCGGTCTCGTCGTCGATCCCGATGGCTTCACGGCCCGGCAGCTGCTCGCAGCGCGTGAAGTCCCCGGTCATCGGCAGCACCTCGATCACGTCACACGGCACGCGCCCCGTCGCGTCCGGGTTCAGGTCGCGCGGAAGGCACGCGCCCCCGAGCGCGTCGGCGATCTTCTCGATGATGAGGTCCAACGCGGGTCCGTAGTCGGCCTGGCAGATCGACTGCACCACGGTCCCCGCTCCGCGGAGCATGAGCTCTTTGGCTACCTGGACGATGCGCCGCGGGGGGAACGCGATTCCGCGACCCGGAACGTTGCAGGAGGGAGTCAGCCGCGTCGGCATCGCCGGGTCGATGACCTCGATCATGCGGGGATCCGCGAGGATGCGGTCCATGTCGGACGGCTCGTCCACCTCGTCGCGGCTGTCGACGAGATCGACGGGAACACCGGTGATCGCCGCGTACACGAGCAGGTCGGGCACGTTCGCACGTGCGGCGAGATATCCGTCGACGTACCGCGAAATCGGGTAAGCGGCGTGCGGATACGAGAAACATCGAAGGTTCAGGTCACCCGGATAGACCGTCGAGTTCGGATTGCCGAGCTCCGGGTCTGCGAACGAGCAGTCTTCCTCGTCCGTGACGAGGATGAGCGCGAGGACGGAGTCGGGACGCAGGAAGCCTGCGTTCGCTCCGTCGGCGTGCCCCGTCGTCCCCATCGCGAACCGGAGCGGCGAGCTCGCCGGCGTGATGGCCTTGAGCACCGCTTCGAGCTGCTGCTCGAAGCCACAGCCACCGGTGCCCATCGCGGCAATACAGGTGACGTCTCGAGCCGCATCGTCCGGGTTGATGTCAGGCGTGTAGTCGAGGAAGGTCTCGTAGCGCCCGGTTCGAGGCATGGCAGGGCAATCGGACCGACGCCTCCCCCAGTCGCGGAGCCGGCCGTCGTCCCCGAAATTGGACTCGTTGCAGGTCGGGACGCGGAACCCGCCGGTGCCCATGTCCGAGGAGATCACCCCGATGTGCAGACTTCTGGCAGGTTGAAAGTCCTGAAGGCCGTCTCCGTTGCGATCCCCGGACGTGAGAACCCGGACGAGTCGCGGAAACTGATCGGAGAGAGAATCCTGCTCCTCGGCCATCGAGTTGGAGTTGTCCACCATGAACAGAACATCGACTTCGTCGATGTTGGTGACCGAGATGCGCTCGTTGACGTTGGAGATCGTACAGGGGTTGAGCGGCGCCAGGTCGCGCGAGAGACAGCCCCCGGCGGCCAGGACGCCGAGCAGGCACGCGGCGATGGAGCGCACGTGGATGAGGCAGGACATGGAGCTCCCTCCGAGGACGAGCGGACGGAGACGGTATGATACCGCCTCCCGTGGGTCAACGGGCACAGTTTACGATTCTCGTGCAAGCAGTAACAGTGCCACTCGATAGGACTTGTGAAGATCTCGGTGGGCGCGGCAACAGAGTAGGCGTCCACGAGCACTGCGTTGGCGAACGAGCCGCGGTCTGGCACGAGATCCGCCTTGCGTGAGCCCACCCTTGACGTCATTCTGCTTGCCCACGATGGGCGCTCGCGCGCGGTGAATATCCACCGACGCGCGGGCGTCGAGACGACGGGGCGGGAATCCGCCGGGCGCAAGCACTTCGAGCAACGGGAGGAGACGACGATGCGCAAGACTTGGTATGTCCTACCGGTTCTGGCCGCGATGGCCGGCTGCACGGTGGAAGTAACCTTCGATCCGCGTGGCACGGACTTCTCCGTGGCGGGAAGCTGGACCGTCAACGGCGCTCCGGCGACCGCGGCGAGCTGCTCCGCTGCCGGCATTGCCGAGGTAGGCATCGTCTTCTACGACGGGGGGCGGCCCTACCGCTTCAGCGAATTCGTATTTCCCTGCGAGGACGGTTCGTTCGACACACGCCCGAGGCCCGTTCTCGCGTACGGTCGCTACACGACCCAGTGGGTCGCCTACGACGCGCGCGGCGTCGAAGTCGGCACCGGGCCGATGCTTCTGCTCGACGTCTCGCCCCCCATCACGCACGCCGACCTCGCGCCGGCGAACTTCGTTTCCGGTGGCGGATTCAACCCGCGCGGAACGGATTTCGAGATCACCGGGGAGTGGAACGTCGACGGCACGCCCGGCAACGCCACCAACTGCGCCGCGGCAGGCATCCAGACGGTGGCCGTCGTCTTCTACGACCAGTCCGACACGGGGCGCACGGGGGGAGTCGTCATGGGCATGGCGCCGTGCTCGGCGGGCAAATTCGACTCGATGCCCATGCGCATCGGCCGCTACGGCAGCTACTTGACGACGTATCGCGCGTTGGGTTCCGGTGGCGCGATTCTGGCTGAGACCAACCCGCTGCCGCTGACGGTGTCCGCGCCGACGACGCGCGCGATGCTCGCACCGGCCAACTTCACGACGCGTCGCGTCCTCGAAGTCAACGTCCGCTGGGACACGGTCGTGGGGCCGACGATGGCCGACGGCACGTGCGCCGAGGCGGGCGTCGCTCGCATGAGCTACCAGCTCCGACTGGGCAGCGCGACGGTTGCCGGGCAGAACGGCGTCGCGTGCGCTCCGTCGCTTCGATTCGAGGACGTCGATCCCGGCGACTACGCGCTCTACATCGAGGGCGAGACCGCGGCGGGCGCCAAGAACTGGATGGCGACGTGCACGGGCCTCGTCGTCGAGGCGGGAGTCGAGAGCTACAACTGCTTCGTCGACAAGGTCGGGGGCTGACGTCCTGCACGGCGTCGCGCGTGGGCGCGCTTGCGCGCGCGCACGACGCCACGTAGATGAAACACGATGTTGCGGCTCGCGCCGCCGACGCCGGTCGTTCGAGTCCTCCTCGTCGGGCTGGGCGCCGCGTATGTCGCCAGCGTCGTCGCGGAAGTCTGGCTCGGCATCCCGGTCACGCCGTGGCTCGCCCTCAACGTCGCGGCGGGCTCGCGCGGAACGCTGGCCGAGTCGCTGGCGCGGGCCGTCGGCCACCAGGAGGCCGGCGAGCTGCCCGCATGGGGGCTGTGGCAGGTAGCGACCCACACTCTCGTCGAGCCGACGGCGGCCTCCGCGCTCGTCGGTGTTCTCGTCACGTTCTTCTTCCTCGCCTGGATTCTCACGAGCTTCGAGCAGCGCTTCGGCTCGCGGCGAACGTGGCAGCTCTTCGTGGTCGCGACGTTGACGAGCGGCGTCGCGGGCTTCGCCGTGGGCCGCCTGCTCGGTCCATCGGCCGGCTACGCGATGGGCACGGGCCCCGTGCTGTACGCGGCGTTCGTCGCCCTCGCGTTCAGCCTGCCTCGCGACGCTCCCGTCTTGCTGTACGGCGTGCTTCCCGTCCGCAACGTCCATGGCCTGGCCCTCGCGATGGGACTCTCCGTGCTCTTCTTCCTCGTGACGCGCAATGCCGTGACCTTCGCCGCCGATCTCGCGGCCGTCGCCACGGGATGGGGCCTAGCGCGCTGGATGCAGCGAACGCCGCGCCGCCGCCTCACCCGCGACGCGCCTCGGCGCGCGGGCGGCAACGGCCGACGACCCCTGCTGCACGTGATCCCGGGCGGCCGGGACGACGACGAGCGACCGCGGTGGCTCAACTGAACGAGCCGCGCACGGGCGCGCGTCGACTCACCACACCATGGCCGCGCGTGTCTGGATCGTCCACAGCAGCGGCTCCGACAGTCCGCCCACGGTCGCACGCGCCGCGGCGTCGTCGGCATAGAGCGCCGGACCCGCGCCCATCAAGCCGAGCTCGGTGTCCCAGCGCATCACGTCGTTCTCACCCCAGCGCACGCGCAGCGCGAGGTCGGCCTCCCAACCGAGCCCGCAGTCGCCCTGGAACATGCCGCACTCGGTTGACGCGTCGTCACGCTGGTTGACGTAGATGGTGCCGAGCAGCTCGTCCGCCCATGCCACGAGGAACGCTCCGTGCACCTGGATGCCGGGGATGATCTGATAGCGGAGCTGCGAGTAGAGATAGCTCGAGTTCCACACGCCGCCGCGCGACCACAGCGGGCGCAGCGGCTCGCCGAGGGTGGAGGTTCGTACCGCCATCACGACGGGGTACATGAGCAACCCCACGCGGTAGTCGGGATGAAGGGGTCGCGCCGTCAGCTCGCCGCCGAAGTAGTCCGGATCGCCGGAGGAGTGTCCCCACTCCACGGTGGCCGCCCAGTGGTCCTGCCGATCAATCGCGCCCAGGCGCGCTACCGCCCCCCAGATGTCGGCCTTCATCTCGTTGCAGAGCGCGACGGGATTCGTGCGCGAGCCACAGCCTCCAGCCAGCACCAGGCCGCGGCTACGACCCCGGATGTTGAGCACCTCCCCGGCGGTGTACAGCGAGGGCATCGTCGGGCTCGGCGACCAGCGAAGGCGCCAGTAGCCGTCGAAGATGTGCACGTCGGACGCCGTCGCCTCCTGCGTGCGGTTGACGTAGTAGAGGCCAACCGACAGCTCGTCCGCGGCAGCGTTGCGCGCGTTGAAGTCCGGGTCGTTCCAGACCGCCAGACCGATGGTCTGCTGCACGTCGTCGGCCCCCGCGGCGAGGAACGAGAACGGTGAGCCCGATTCCCGTCGGAACGACGGCGGTGGCGGGTCGCCGATCGGGCCTTCCTCGACGCCCGGCGGATACGCGAGCCGGTCCTCGACGAGCTTGTCGTAGGCGATGCCGAGAATGAGCGGAGTCGGTCGTGCGTCCTGGCGCGTGAGCGCGTTGTAGACCGTCAGAGGGCGCGTTGCGAACAGGATGCGGTCGGAGGTCGTGCCAATGAGCGTGTCGCCCCACTCGCCGACCGGCGGGTCCGTGATGGCGCCGGCCGTCTGCCCGTTGACGAGAGGCGAGGCGGATCCGCCACCGGTGACCAGGATGCCCAGGCCCCAGTGACTCGGCATCCGCCCCAGGCGGATCTGCCCGACGGGCACGAGGAACTGCACCCACGCGCGCGTCAGCTCGATCGACGGCACGTCGAAGCCCTCGATGTCCGTCGTGCCCGGATCGGCCGCGAACAGGGGCGTGGGGGCGCGGGGCGCCGTTGTCGCCGAACACGACGTTGTCCAGGCCCTCGAGCTGGACGAAGACCGAGGCGACGGGCGCATTCGGATCCGACCCGTAGTGCACCGCCGGCTCGAGACGCAGCCGCTGAAAGGCGAAGGCGGCGTACGCGGCCCGGTTCGGTCCGAATGGATTGGTCAGATCGACGAGCGGCAGGTTCCGTATGAACGTGAAACGAGCCCGATAGTAGCCGTGCAGATCGAACCGTAGCGGCACAGACGCATCCGTCGGCCCACCCGTCTCGACGGGTTCGACCGGGCGAGGCGGTGCGGCCGGAGCCGCATGAGGTTCCGGCTCCGGTGGCACCTCCGTCGAGGCGTGCTCGGCCGGGGCTCCGACCTCGGGCGGTGGCGGCTCTTGCGGCCCTTCGGTCACCGGCGGCGCCGCAGGAGGTGTCGGTCCGGCCTGCGGAGCCGGGCCCGCAGGTGCCGGCGCCGGCGGCTGAACCTGCGCAGTCGTGCGGGCCGACCCGAGGAGCAATGCGCCGAGCGTTGCGACCGCGACCGCGACCCACCCATCGGGGCAACGACGGGCGCTCATTGCGAACAACCCATCGGACCATCCATGCGCTTCGGCATGACGTTCACGATCGCGACGGTGTCGGCGAAGACGCGGATGCGTTCGCAGCCGATCATTTCGACCGGGCCGCCGGGGGTCTGCCGCCCCCACGTCTCGACGTAGATGGGCTGATTGTCGGCGGGCACGGGAATGTTGCCCACGGCAAACAGACCGTCGACGTGGGTCCAGGGCTGATCGGCGCTCGGGAAGTCTTCGCCATCGAAGTAGCGGAAGTGGGGATCCATGCGGCGCGTACCCTCGACGATGGGGGTGCGATCCGCGGTGAACAGGCGGACCTGCACGCCGTACAGCGGCTCCTGATCGCAGTCGTACGCGGTGCCTGCGATGAGCCCCGTGCCCGCGACGCGTCCGAAGCCGAGTACGGCGGGAATGAGATTGATCGTCGCCTGCGACACACTGTTCCCGACGACGCGCCCGCCCGCCATCATGGGCGCCGGCTCATTGATCTGGACCGAGCCGACGACGGTCGTGGCCGGCGTCGCACCCATCCGCGGGAAGATTCGATACGCATACCAGCTCCCGGCGGCATCCATCACCGTGAAGTCCCCCATCATGTCGGTCATGAAGTCGGTCCCGGATCCCGGCATGCAGGGGGCGTCGGTAACGACGTTGTCAGGGAAAAACTTCACGCATACGCCGCTCGTCGGGGTGTCCTCCTGGAAGTCCTGCACGTGGAACGTGAAGGAGATGGGGCTGCCCTCGGCCGGCGCGGTGTGCATGCCATCGCACGAAAAGTCGGGCGGGCGCGTCGAGCCGGGCAATGGCTCATAGCGGTTGTCGGGATCCTGCTCGCCGTCGATGGACGTGTCGGGGAACGGTCGCCGCTCTCCAGGGGCGTTCCACGGGTCGCCCATCGATCCCCCGTCCCCCCCCGCGTCGGTGACGCCCGAATCGGTTCCCCCGCCCCCTCCACCACCGTCGTCGCCGCCGCAAGCCCCAAGCCCCAAAATGATCCACGTCACGATGGCACCGGTCATCTCCGCCTCTCCCCGTTGATTGCTCCACGCACGGCACGTAGCCCACGCGGGCGGCGCGCATAGTCGCGCGCCGAAAGCGAGCTGTCCAGTCCCGCCACGCCTCCGAATCCTCGGTGGGAGCGTGGGGGATCGGGCCAGTCACCGCCCGCCGGCGTCCCTGGCTTCATTGACGGCGGCGGTCAGGCTGATTGATGGCGGTTCAAACTCGGCCTCCTGCTCGGGCTCCGACTCGATCTCGGACGAGGACTTGGGCTTGGGCTCCGGCTCGGACTCGGGCTCGGACTCGGGCTCGGATTCGGACTCGGACTAAGGCAGGGGCTCGGGCTCGAGCTCGGACTCGGACGCGGACCCGGCTCGGGCTCGCAACACCCCTCGCCAACGTCGACCAACGCAACCGCCGCCGTGATTCGTCGTCTCTAGGACCGATCCGAAAGCTCGAGCAGGAGGAACTTGACGCGGTCACGGTCGCCGGGGGCGAGACCGAAGACGGGCTCGACGCGCGCGCCGGGGAGCGAGCCGACGACGAATGCCGCGGGCGCCTTGACCCAGATGCGTTCGTAACGGCCCCTGGCGGCCGCGAGTATGTCCTCGAGCGGCGGAAGGTCGTGGAGGGTAGGCGGACGTCGGATCGCGTTCGTGCCGCCCCAGGGGGGATCGACGAAGAGAAGGTCAGCCGAGAGGCGCGCGACCCAGTCGCGCGCGTCGCCTCGCACGAACCGGATGCGGGAGTCGACTCCGTAGACGCGTGCGTTGTGGCGGGCCATGGCGAGGCGTCCCGGATCGATCTCGATCGCGACCACGGGACAGCCGGCACGCGCGAACGCGATCGCGTTGCCGCCGCAGCCCGCGCACGCGTCGACCACGGAGGCGCCACGAACGCGCCTGGCGAGGCGTAGCGCGATGGCTTCCGGGGTCAGTGACACGCGGCCTTCGGCGTCGAGCCGGACGCCGGAACGCTCGAAACCGGCCGTCCGTCGTCGGCGACGACGGGCCGCGCGCAGGCGAGCGTCCCGGACCGCCGACCGAGGCAGCCCTGGTTCGACGACGACGCGTACCGGGCTGCCGCCCAGCACGACGTTGCGAAGCCGCTCGGCGACGTCCGCGGCGTCGTGCGCGTCGAGCCACAGCGGGCGCTTCGGATCGTGACCGACCAGACGTGCGGCGTCGACCCACGGCGGAATGCCGCTCACCGTCACGCGATGGCGGTTCACGAGGGTCGCCCGAGCTGCCGCGGAGCTTGCTCGCGGGGCCCGTTTGCGCGAGCCGGCCGTCCCTTCGTCCAGCGCTCCATTCGCGCCGATGGGATCACGTCGGGGCGGTCGATGCACGAGGGCGCTCGCATCCGTCGAGTGCGCTGGGACGCGCTTGCAGCCCTCCAGCGCGCGCTGACGCAAGCCGGAGCCCGACAGCGCGACGGTGCCCGAGTCGGAGATCGACTCCGAGCCACAGCGCGATCCCACGTCCGAGCCCGAGACCGAGATCGAGCCCGAGTTCGAATCGCGATCATGCTACGCGACCGCCGCCGTCAGTCCTCGCCCTCGTGCTCGGCGACGCTCCGCAGGCCGTAGCGCTTGGCGAGCTCGCGCAGGTGGTAGCGCGTCAGCCCGGCGGCCTGCGCGCTGCGGGTCACGTTGTGGCCGTGCTTCTCGAGCAAGGCCTTGAGGTAGGCCGCCTCGAAGGCGTCGACGACGCGTTGCTTGGCGTCCTTGAACGGAAGCCCCTGCTCGACGAGCTGCTCGACGCTCGCGCCGGACGCGTATTGCACCGGCGGGCTCTTGCGCGAGGCGGGCAGCAGATCCGCGACACCGAGCTCGAGGCCATCGGCGAGCGAGGCGGCACGCTCGAGCGTGTTCTTCAGCTCGCGGACATTGCCCGGCCATCCGTGGCTCATGAGCCGTGCCATGGCTTCGGGCGTGACGGTGAGCTTGCGCCCTTCGCCCGGCCAGCGCCGGGCCGCGAACGCATCCAGAAAGGCCGTCACGAGCAGCGGGATGTCCTCCGGCCGCTCGCGCAGCGGGGGCAGCTCGATTTGCACGACGCTCAGTCGGAAGTAGAGGTCCTCGCGGAACGTGCCCTGGTTGACCATCTGCCGCAGGTCGCGGTTGGTCGCCGCCACGACGCGCACGTCGACCGGGATCGACTTCTCTCCGCCCACGCGCCGGATCTCGCGATTCTCCAGGACGCGGAGCAGCTTCGGCTGCAGCGCGACGTCCAGCTCTCCGATCTCGTCGAGGAAAATGGTGCCCCCGTCGGCCTGCTCGAACGAACCGCGGTGGCGCTCGGTCGCCCCGGTGAAGGCGCCGCGTTCGTGACCGAACAGCGTGCTCTCGACGAGATCCTTGGGGATCGCGCCGCAGTCCTGCACGACGAGCGGGCCGCGTGCGCGACGGCTTGCGCGATGGATCGCGCGTGCGACGAGCTCCTTGCCCGTTCCCGTCTCTCCGCGCACGAGTACCGTGAGGTCCGTCGGCGCAACCCGCTCGAGGACCGCGAAGATCTCGCGCATCCGCACCGACCGACCCACCAGATCGTGGAACGCCTCCTCGCGCGACAGCTCGATCTCGACCGCGCCCTCGACCGGCTCGAAGCGCAGCTCCGTCTGCCCCACGCGGATGACGACGCCCGGCCGTAGCCACACCTCGCGCACCCGCAGATCGCCGATGAACGTGCCGTTCGTCGACCCCAGGTCGCGCAGCAGCGACCCCTGCTCGGTCGCGACGACCTCGAGGTGCGTGCCGGAGACGGCGCGGTCGCTGAGCACCAGGTCGCAGATCACGCTGCGCCCCACGGTGACGCGTTCGCGCTCGACCACGAGCTCGCGGCCTCGGTCGGGGCCCGAAACGACCACGAGCCGGCTGCGCCGCAGCCGCCGTCGCGTCGCGCGCTCGTCGACGAACACCGTCGTCAGTGCCGCCTGCTGCTCTTCCTCGCTCACGCCGTCCTCCCCGCCTCCCGCAGCGCCGCGATGGCCCGCGACCGGTCGTCCGCGCCGAACACGGCGCTACCCGCGACCAGCACGTCCGCCCCTGCCTCGAGCGCCTGTGCCGCCGTCCGCGTGTCGATCCCGCCGTCGATCTCGAGGGCGACGTCCAGCCCCTGCGCGTCGATCCACTCCCGCAACCGCGTCACCTTCGGCAGGACCGACGGCAGGAACGCCTGGCCCCCGAAGCCCGGGTCGACGCTCATGACGAGCACGAGGTCGACGTCGGGCAGCACGTACCGGACGGACTCCTCGGAGCTGTGCGGGTTGAGCACGACGCCCGCGCGCGCGCCGGCTCGCCGGATCTCGGCGACGGTGCGGTGCAGATGGGGCGAGGCCTCGACGTGGACGCTGATCACATCCGCGCCCGCGCGAACGAACGACTCGATCCAGCGCTCGGGCTCGACGATCATCAGGTGCACGTCGAGCGGAAGCGTGGTCGCGCGTCGCAGCGCCGCGACGACCGGCGGACCGACCGTGAGGTTGGGCACGAACCGGCCGTCCATCACGTCCACGTGAATCCAGTCGGCCCCCGCGGCCTGCACCTCGCGTACCTCCTCGCCCAGACGCGCGAAATCCGCCGAGAGCACCGACGGAGCAATCCGGACCGGTCGCGGCGAGCGCGGCACGCCGGCAGTCAACGCCGACGGCCGGTGCCTGTCAACGCCCTCTCGCTTGACCCGCGGCGCGGCGCTCGACCACAATTCGGCCTCGCTCGGAGGCGAGCCCCCAGGAAGCCGGGATGGCCGAGCAAAGATACCGCGTCGTTGACCGCCTCGAAGCCGGCGGCATGGCGGAAGTGTTTCGCGGAGAGGCGGTCAGCGTCCAGGGCTTCCGAAAACAGGTCGCAATCAAGCGCGTGCTGCCGCACCTCGCGCAGAATCGCGCGTTCATGGCGATGTTCCTCGACGAGGCGCGTCTGGGAGCTCGTCTCTCGCACGCGAACATCGTTTCGGTCTTCGACATCGGCGCGGCGGACAACACGTACTTCCTCGTCATGGAGTACGTGGACGGCTGCAACCTGAAGGCCGTCATGGAGTCGCTGCGCCGCCAGGGACGTCGGTTCGGCGTCAAGGAAGCGCTCTTCATCGCGATCGAGGTGTGCCGCGCGCTGGCCTACGCCCACGAGCTGACCGACGAGCACGGGCGCCCCCTCGGCATCGTGCACCGCGACATCTCGCCGCCGAACATCCTGCTCAGCAAACGCGGCGAGGTGAAGGTCACCGATTTCGGTCTCGCCAAGGCGAGCACGCAGCTCGAGAAGACCGACCCCGGCGTCGTCAAGGGCAAGTTCAGCTACCTGTCCCCGGAGGCCGCGTCCGGGGGCCCGGTCGATCACCGGACGGACCTGTTCGCGCTCGGCATTCTGCTGTGGGAAATGCTCGCGGGCCGTCGCCTCTTCCTCGGCGAGACGGACTACCAGACGGTGAAGCTCGTCCAGAACGCCCACGTTCCGAGCCTCTCGCGGCTCAACCCGGACGTCGACGCCGAGCTCGAGGGGCTCGTCGGCACGGCGCTGCGACGCGACCCGGCCCAGCGCTACCAGAGCGCCACCGACATGGGCGACGCACTCGCCAGCTATCTCTTCTCGCACAAGCTCAAGGTCACCTCGTTCGACATCGCGGCGTTGGTCCGCGAAACGCTCGAGCACGCCGGCCCTCGGCCCGTGCAGCCCCAGTCGATCATCGACCGACTCATCCAGGAGGAGCTGCTCCGCTTCACCTCGCTCGAGGACATGAGCGACCCGCTGCGTCCCGGTCGCGTCTCCTCCCCCGACGAGCCCGAGGGAGCGAGGCCGCTCGACGCGAGCGACTTCGAGAACCCCGCGTCGTGGTTCGCCAACGACGCGGAGGTCGCGAACGCGGTCGCCGCACACGGGGGGAGCCGCAGCGAGCCGGGCTGGCGCGAATCAGGTCTCGACGTGGAGGCTGGCCTCGCGGTGGAGCTCGAGGGCGACGCGACCGGTCGTCGCTCGCTGGCCGACGCCCGCACGGCCCCGAAGGCTGCGGCGGGCAAGCCCTCGCTCCCGGCCGGTGCGCTCGCACTGCTCGAAGAGGAACGACCGCACCGTCCATCTCGCTCGTCGCGTGCCTGGATCTACGTCCTGGTGGGGCTCGTCTTGCTCGGCGCGGCGGGCGCGGCGGCTTGGTTGGGCGGGTTCGTCCCCCGCTGAGCGTTCACGCGGCGGACCGTCTTCCGTTGCCGGCCAGGTTGTCTGATTGCGCCTTCGGCTCGGTCTCGGGATCCGGCTCCGACTCGGTCACTGACGCGATCACGGACTCGGTGCCGGGCTTGCAACACGCCTCGGCCACGTCGAGCAACGTGACCGCCGCGGTCAGGGGCCGGCCGACTTGGCCGCGAACGCGAGTGCGACGAGCACGCCGTACAGCCCCACCACGCCCAGGCAGAAAACGAGCCGGTACCCCATCACGGCAATCAGGGCCGTGCCCGTCGAGGTTCGATGAGTCTCGCGCACGCCAATTACCTCGAGCCCGAGCATCCAGAACCAGCCCACGAGTCCGCCGAGCAGCGGCACGACGCCGAGCACGAGCGGAGCGTTGGCGTAGCAGACGGCCCGAAGCGTGCGTTCGAGCGGCGCGCGGGCGCGTCCGAGCAGCCGGAGCGTCCCGTGCGTCAGCGCTCCGGCGAGCACCGCACCCAGCAAGCCGTAGACCGGAGCCTGCACGAGCGTGCACAGCACCGCGGCGAGCGAGTAGCCAACGAACAGCCCCGAGACGAGCGCCGCCTGGTCGCTCCGGATCGCGGCCTCGCTCGCCGAGGCCGCGACCCACCACAAGGCGCCCATGCCGAGCATGACCCATGCGACCTGACAGATCTGTCCGAACGTGTAGAGGCCGGTCGCGAAGAGCAGGGGCACGCCGAAGCCCCGCTCGGCCGGAGGCGTTCGGAAGAAACGGCTCGGCTGCAGCATCGCGAGCCGGATCGTCGCGCGCGTCGCCTTCCACCAGCCGAGCGATCGGCGCCGCTCAAGAGGCACCGGCTCGTCCAGCCCTCCGTACGCGCAGGCCCGACACGTCTCGAGGCCCTGGGTCGAGACGAAGAGACATTCCTCGCACGCGAACGACCCGCATCGCGTGCACGTCGCCGCAGCGTTCCGGTCGCGGTGCACGGCGCACGCACCCACCTCGGCAACCGGAAGGGCTGGAGCGCCGAGGCGCGGCGCGAGCGCGCTCATGGACGGTTCGGTCACCCGTCGGACTCCCGTGCCCCCTCGATCGGGGGCCGCCAACGGCCGACGTCGTGCGACGACGCCACGGCCTCAAAACTTCCCGGTGACCGAGAGAAAGGTCATCTTCTCATTGGTCTCGCGCAGGCGCGCCGAGAGAATCCTCACGAAGTTCCAGAGGATCTCGTATGCGAGATCCTTGTGGAGCAGCAGGAGATCCTCGAAGGGATCGCGTTCGATGACGAGCAGCTTGCAGGCCTCGTGCGCAATCGCGTCGGCGCTGCGCGGCACGTCCTCGATGAGGCTCATCTCGCCGAACGCATCGCCAGGACCGAGAATGGCGAGCGCCTCCTCGCCCATGCCTGCGACCGTCCTCGAGATGCGCACGCGACCCTCGCGGATGAGATACAGCGGTCCCCCGATGTCGCCCTCGCGGAACACGATCTGTCCGGCGCGGTAGCTCTGCTCGCGCGCCACCGCGGCGATCAGACGCAGTCCCTCCGTCCCGATGCCCTCGAAGAGGCGGATGCGTCCGAGGGCGTCGAGATCGTCCGACGTCGTAGCCATGGCCACGGCGCTGTGCGCGACGTTCACCGCGCGCTCATCGTACACCGAAACGCCGAGGGCACACTCGTCGAGGCCCGTGCGCCTCGCTGCGGCCGCCGGCGATCGTTGACACGACCGGCACGGTGCTTAGGTTCGGTGCGCCCGACGCCGAGCGGCTCCGCGCGAGCGGAGCGGGGGCGAGGGGTGCAGGTCGAGGCGCGGCAGCCGAGCTGCCGCGGGGAGGTGAATGTCATGCTGACTCACTGGGATCCGTTTGCCGAGTTGTCGAGACTGCAGGACCGCCTGTTCTTCGGAACGAGCCGGGAGCTGAGCTTCCGGCCCGCGGTGGACATCTACGAGGACGCCGAGGCCATCACGCTGACGGCGGAAGTGCCCGGAATGAAGCCCGAGGAGGTGCAAGTCCACGTGGACAACGGCGTGCTGACGCTGTCCGGCGAGCGCAAGCTCGAGCGCGAGGACCGCAAGGACGGTTATCACCGCATCGAGCGCGCGTACGGCACGTTCAGCCGCAGCTTCGTCCTGCCTGAGACGGTCGACGCGGACAACATCCAGGCCGAAGCGAAGGACGGATTGCTTCGCTTGCGTCTGCCGAAGCGCTCCAAGCCCTCGGCGCGCAAGATCGAGGTCAAGACGAGCTGATCGGGAAGCGTGCCCGGGGGGCGGCTCGGCGACGCGCTCGAGACCGCCCCCCGCTCGCCCATGTCCCGCCCGTCGCGGCCACCGCCGCCACGCACGGTCGCTGTGCCGGTCGACGGCGTCGAGCACGGCGCCCGCGTTCCGGGTCCGGGCTTCGATCGGCGTGCGATGCGGAGCCCGGAGCCGGCGCTCCAGGCCCCGATTGAGCACACCGACCGACCAGACGACTCGCTGGCCGAGCCTGTGCTCCGTCAGCCGAGCGCCTCGTCCACCAGTTGCTGCTGCTCGAGGTCGTGGCTCGCCTTGCTGCCGGTCGCGGGGCTCGCGCTTTCGGGCCGCGCGATGCAGCGGGACGAAAGTCGTCCGTCGAGCATGCCGCGCAGGCGCGCGTGGACGAAGAACCACGCGCCCATGTTCCAGGGCTCCTCCTGGCACCAGACGACCTCGGCGCTCCGCGGGTAGGGCGCGAGCGCGGCGCGCAACTCGTCGCGACGCACGGGGTAGAGCTGTTCGATGCGCACGAGCGCGATGTCGTCGATGCCGCGCTCGGTGCGTGCCTGCAACAGGTCGTAATAGACCTTGCCCGAGCAAAGGATGACGCGACGTGCGCGATCGGGGGGCACCGATGGGTCGCCGAGGATCCGGTGAAAGCGTCCCTCGGTCAGCTCGTCGAGCGTGCTGCGCGCCATGGGGTGTCGCAACAGGCTCTTCGGCGTCATCACGACGAGGGGCTTGCGCCAGGGGCGGAGCACCTGCCGTCGCAGCAGGTGGAAGTACTGCGCCGGCGTGGTCGGATTGCACACCTGGATGTTGTCCTCCGACGCGAGGCTCAGGAACCGCTCCAGCCGCGCCGAGCTGTGCTCGGGCCCCTGGCCCTCGTAGCCGTGAGGCAGCAGGAGCACAATCCCGCTGAGCCGGTTCCACTTGTCCTCGCTCGAGGCGATGAACTGGTCGATGATGACCTGCGCACCGTTGGCGAAGTCCCCGAACTGCGCCTCCCACAGCACGAGGCGGTCGGGCGAATCGAGGCTGTATCCGTACTCGAAGCCGAGCACGCCGAGCTCCGACAGCGGGCTGTCGAGCACCTCGAATCGGCCCTGCCCCTCGCGCAGGTGCGCGAGCGGCACGTAGGCGGCCCCCGTGCGCGCGTCGTACAACACCGCATGCCGTTGACTGAAGGTTCCCCGCCGTACGTCCTGCCCGGTCAGCCGGATGGTGACCCCCTCGTCGAGAAGCGTCGCGAACGCGAGCATCTCGGCCGTCGCCCAGTCGAACGGTGCGCCGTCCGCAGCCGCGCGACGCGGTCCGAGCGTGCCGCGCTGCACGGTCGGATGGACCGTGAACCCCTCCGGCACGCGGGTCGCGCGGTCGATCAGATACCTCAGCCGCTCGCGGTCGACCGCGGTCGGTACGTCCCCCACGCGCGCCTCGGGGCCTCCGACGAACGCGCTCCACAGGCCCGCGAAGGCCTGATCGTGGGGCTGGTACCCCTCGCGTGTCTCGCGTAGCGCCGCCTCGAGCCGCTGCTCGTACTCGACGCGCATGCGCTCGGCCTCAACGCGATCGACGGTGCCGAGCGCGGCGATGCGCTCGAGGACGATCTCGGGAACGGAACGCGCGGAGCGAAGTTTCTCGTCGATCACCGCGTACATGACCGGCTGCGTGAAGCGCGGCTCGTCGGCCTCGTTGTGCCCGTAGCGTCGGTAGCACCACAGGTCGACGACCACGTCGCGACGGAATCGCTGCCGGAATTCCGCGGCGAGCAGCGCGACGTGCGCGACGGCCTCCGGGTCCTCTCCGTTGACGTGGAAGACGGGACAACGAAGCATGCGCGTCACGTCGGTGCAGTAGCGCGTCGAGCGGGCGTCGCGTGGACTCGTCGTGAACCCCACCTGGTTGTTGATCACGACGTGGATGGTGCCGCCGGTGCGGTAGCCGTCGAGATAGGCGAGGTTGAGCGTCTCGGCGACGACGCCCTGACCGATGAACGCCGCATCGCCGTGCACGACGAGCGGCACGACGCGCACCCCTTCGGTATCGCCCCGTCGTTCCTGCTTGGCGCGCACCCGACCCTCGATGACGGGATAGACGAACTCGAGGTGGCTGGGGTTGAAGGTCAGCGTCAGGTGGACGCGGTTGCCCGCGGCCGTGACCCGATCGCTCGAGTAGCCGAGGTGATACTTGACGTCGCCACGGCCCATGTACGCCTCGGCGTGCGCGTCCAGGAAGCCTGCGAGCAGATCCTTCGGGCTCTTGCCGAGGACGTTGACGAGGACGTTGAGCCGCCCGCGGTGCGCCATGCCGATGACGATTTCCTCGGCCCCTAGATCGGCACACCGATCGATCATGATGTCGAGAAGCGGCAGGAAGGTCTCGCCTCCCTCGATGCTGAAGCGCTTGGCGCCCTTGAACTTGACGTGCAGGAACTGCTCGAGGACGGCCGCCTCCATCGTGCGGCGCACGAGCCGCCGCTGCAGCTCGGGGTCGAGACACGGCCGGTTGCGGCTGCTCTCCATGCGCTGCTGGAGCCACAGCCGCGGCTCGGGATCCTCGATGAACGTGTACTCGACCCCGATGGTGCGGCAGTAGGTCTCGCGCAGCAACGCGACGATCTCGCCGAGCGTCATCTGCGGCGGTCCGAACAGATCGCCCGTCGCGAACGGCGTGTCGGGCTCGACTTCCGCAAGCCCGAAGTTCTCGAGCGCAAGCTCGTCCTCGGGCTTCTGGGCGAGCCCGAGCGGATCGAGATCCGCGAACAAGTGGCCGCGGACGCGGTAGGCGTTGACCAGCGCCGAGACACGGCCCTGAAGCTCGGTGGCGAGCGCCGTGGCGCTGGTGGGCGGGAACGAGGTGCGCGTCGCGACGGGCGGCCCGACGTCTTCGACGGGGAGCACCACGGGGCCCTGATCGGCGCGTGCGACGAGTCGTCCCCCATCCGCGCCGCGCGCGGGCGGCGACGGCACGCCGTCGCCGTTTCCTCGTCCACGTCCGTCCGACACCGGCGCGGCGATCGACCCCGCGCTCGTCAGACGGGGATGCTCCTCCGGGGGAAGCGACTCGAAGAAACGCTGCCAAGGCGCGGGCACCGACGCCGGGCTCGCGCACCATCGCAGGTAGTACTCCTCGACCAGGGCTTGGTTGACGCCGAAGTCGCGCAACATCCGGGACGCGCGCCGGGCGGGCGCTCGCGCGCCCCGAGCGTAGCATCGCAACCGGGCGCGGCCAGCGGCCTACGACGGCGAGTCACCGCGCTGGCCAGGTTGGCCCATCGCGCCTTTCACTCGGCCGCGGTCTCGGGCTCGGACTCGGGCTCGGAATCGCAGTGCCCCTCGGCGACGTCAAGCAACGCGTTCGCCGCCGTCAGCCCCATGCGTCGAGCACGGTGTGAGCGTCCGCCGGATCCAGCTCCCGCCCGGCGTCGACACCGAGGGCCGCGAAGCGCCGCGCCGCCGCCGCCGCGCGCCCGCGGCCGCGCTCCAGCTCCCAGCTCGCCTGACGAACGAGCCGTGCGAGCGCGAAGCCGCGCCCCAGCGTCAAGGCGAAGCGGCGCGCGCCGGCCTCGACGCTCTCCGAGCCGCGCGCGGCGGCTCCTTCAAACCATCGCGCGGCTCCTCGCACCGCCTGCACGGCCGCCCCCGCGGCGCGCCGCAGCTCGGGATCGGAGCTTTCCCGCTCGCTCGCCTCGACGTGCGCGACCAGCTCCGCAAGGCCGCCCTCGCGGGCGAGCGCGCGCAGCACGTCGAGCGCGAGCACGTTCGTCGTGCCTTCCCAGATGGGGAGCACCTGCGCGTCGCGCAGCAGCACCGGCAGGCCCGTATCTTCCACGTAGCCCGCCCCCCCGAAGCACTCGAGCGCCTCGCTCGCCACCGCGACGGCTTGTTTGCCGGTGACGAGCTTGGCGAGCGGGACGAGCAACCGCAGCAAGCGGCGCTCCGCCTCGTTGGCCTCGCCGACCTCCTCGCGGCCGAGCAACTCGACCGCAGCGAAGGTGAGCTGAAAGGCGGCCTCGGTCTCGGCGGCCAGGTCGGCCAGCGTCTCGACGTGCAGCGGCTTGCGCGCGAGCGGCGCGCCGAAGGCCACGCGCCGGCGCGCGTAGTCCAGCGCGAGCGAGACGGCGTGGCGCATGCCGGACACGGCGCAGACCGCGTTCCAGGTGCGCGTGAGCGTGAGCATCGGCGCGATCGCGCGCACCCCGTCGCGAGGCTCGCCCACGAGCTCGGCCGGGGTCCCCTCGAGCGTGATCTCGGCCGTCGGTACCTTGCGCGTGCCGAGCTTGTCCTTGAGGCGATGGACGACGAGGTTGCGCGGCCGGCCCTCGGCATCACGCGGCTCGACGTAAAACAGCGCGAGTCCTCGTCCGCCGGGGCCATTGCCCTGCGGACGCGCGAGCGTGAGCGCCATCTGCGACGCAGCCGCGCTGGTGAACCACTTGCGCCCGTACAACCGCCAGACGCCGTCGGGGTCGCGCACGGCGACCGTCTCCGACAAACCGACGTCGGAACCACCGGTCGATTCGGTCATCCACTGGCCGCTCGTCCAGAAACGCGCCGGATCGCGGGACAGCAGGTGAGGCAACGCGCGCGCCGCGAGCGCGGCGTTGCCCGCCGTCTCAAGGATGCGCGCGGCTCCATCGCTCATGGCGAGCGGGCACGTGTACACGTCGCAGAACGGCGCGAACAGGTGCACGAGCACGAACTGGTGCACCCGCGAGTACGCCCCGTGGGCGCGCTCGTACGCGATCGCGACGAGCCCCCGCTCGGCCGCGAGCCGTTCGCAGGACCGCCACAGGGCCGTGTGCTCGACGCGGTCGATGCGCCGGCCCCACGGATCCCAGTTCACCAGGCGGGGCTCGGAGGTGCGGTCGGACTGCTGCAGCGGGACGAGCTCCTCGCGGATGCGGCGCGCCAGCGATTGCGCATCGGCCTCGATGTCCGGCCGCAGCGCCGGCGGCAGCACGCGCTCGAGGTAGCCGCGCAGCATCGGATCGCATTCGAACGGGTCGCCGACGCGCGGCGGCTCCTGACAGAAGGGCTCGACGACGCGCACGCGGGCCACCTACACCCCGGCTCCGGTCTCGGCAAGCATGGTCCGTGCGCCGATGGAGCGCTTCGACGAGATCGGACGGCGGCCCCCGACGACCTGGTGGCTCGGACGCTTCGTGTTCCTGCGGCTGCTGGGGCTCGTCTACACGGTCGCGTTCCTCGTCGCGCTCGAGCAAGCCGTTCCGCTCATCGGGGAGCGGGGCATCTTGCCGGCGACCTGGTGGCTCGAGCGCGTCGCGGCGGGTCGGTCGTACGCGGAGGGTTTTGCGGAGCTCCCCTCCCTCTTTTGGTGGACCGGAGCGAGCGACGAGGCGCTGCGCATCGCCGCGCTCATCGGGCTCGTTCTGGGCATCGCCACGACCCTCGGCGCGACCCACGCGCTCGTGCTCGCCATGCTGTGGTGGCTTCAGCTCTCGTTCGTGCACGTGGGACAGACGTTCTGGGCCTACGGCTGGGAGACGCTGCTGTGCGAGGCGGGCCTGCTCGCGGTCTTCGTCGCGCCCGTGCGCTCCGTGGGGCCGTTCCCCGCGGGCCACGCGCCGCCCGCGATCGCGCCGTGGCTGCTGCGCTGGCTGACGTTCCGGCTCATGTTCGGCGCGGGGCTCATCAAGCTGCGCGGCGATCCGTGCTGGATCGAGCTGAGCTGCCTCGACTTTCACTACGAAACCCAGCCCAATCCGCATCCGCTCTCCCCGTGGTTCCACGCGCTGCCGCCGTGGGTGGACCGGCTCGGTGTCCTGTTCAATCACGCCGTCGAGCTCGCGGCTCCGCCCCTGCTGTTCGCGCCCGGCCGCTGGCGCATCGCGGCGGTGGCCTCGATCGTCGCGTTTCAGGCGATGCTGATCGCGAGCGGGAATCTGTCGTTTCTCAACTGGTTGTCGATCGCCGTTGCGCTCGGCTGCCTCGACGACCGCGCCCTTGCCCCCCTGCTCCCCGCAGCCTACCGCGCCCGGCTCGAGCGGCTCGCACGGGAGCCACCCACCCCAAGCCGCGCCGCGCGCATCGCGGTCTGGACGTATGCCGGGCTCGTGGTCGTGCTGTCCATCGACCCCGTCGTCAATCTCCTGTCGCGCGGCCAGCTCATGAACGCCTCCTTCGATCGGCTGCGCATGGTGAACACCTACGGTGCGTTCGGCGTGGTCGACCGCGAGCGGCTCGAGGTGCAGCTCGAAGGCACGCTGGACGACCCGCTCGACCCGCGCGCGCGCTGGCTCGCCTACGAGCTTCCCTGCAAGCCCGGACCGCCCGAGCGCATGCCGTGTCTGGTGACCCCGTATCACTACCGGCTCGACTGGCAGATGTGGTTCGCCTGGCACGGCGAGGAACGCAGCGAGCCCTGGCTCGTGCGCCTCGCGGATCTGTTGCTCCGCGGTGAGCCCGCGGTGCGGCCTCTGTTCCGCCACGATCCGTTCGGCGCTCGTCCCCCAAGGGCCATTCGCGTCACGTTGTGGCGCTACCGGATGGCCGGGCCCTTCGAGCCCGGAATCTGGTGGCGCCGTGAGCGGCTGCCGTACGACTGGCTGCCGCCCGTCTGGAGAGGGCAGCCCAGCTTCGAGTCGTTCCTCGAACGATGGGGATGGCGGCGCGAGGCGACCCCGATCGAGCACGTGCTACCATGAATGGCTTGCGTCGGAGCGAGACGGTGCGCGAGGCCCGCATGCGGTTCGTGCCGCTCGTCGCGCTCGTCGACGAGACGTGCGGCGTTCCCGATTCGCGACACCCGGGCGAAACCCGTCACTGGCTTGCCGACACTCGCCTCGATCCCGCGGGCTCTTCGCTGGGTGCGCTCGAGCGAGCCATCGGTTGGGCCGTACCGGGCCGACTCGTCGAGGCCTTGCCGCATTCCGAAGCCGGGGAGGGCTGCTCCCTCGTCGTGTTGGACGAGCAAGCCGGCGCGCATGCGGCGCTGTGGTCCGAGCCGCGCGTGCCGACGCCACGACCGGGATCGGACGATCCAGGGTGGGGCATGCCCATCGATGCGTTCTTCGTCTACGGAACGCTCATGCGGGGGGAGTGCCGCGAGCACGTTCTGCGCGCGCACGATCCGGTTCGATGGACCCCCGCCGTGCTCGAGGGGGGTCGGCTGCGCGATTGCGGCAGCTACCCGGGGCTTGAACCGACGCGCCGAATGGCGGACCGCGTGCACGGGGAGCTCGTCGCGTTCGAGGTTGGGTGCGACGCTGCCGCCACGGTCGATCCGGGGACGGGGCCGGCGGCTCGCTTCGCCGCGCTCGTCGAGCGACTGGACGACATCGAAGGGTTCCTCGGCTTCGGCGTCGCGGGCTCGTTGTACGAGCGCCGCCTGGTCCGCGTGCACGCCGGTGACGTGGAGAGGCTCGCGTGGGCCTACGTGCTCGCGCGGCCAGAAGATTATCCGCTGCTCGGCACCGGCGACTGGCGACTGCGTGAGCGCGCCCGCGGGCGCTCGCGCTGATCGGGTGGGTGCTACGGCCGAGCCCCTCCGCGAGGTCACGTGGGCCGCGTGGCGCCGACCCGCGACTCGAGCGCGCCGAGGCGGCGCTCGAACGCATCGGCGAGCTCCCCGAGCCTGCGCTCGAGCGCCGCGAGCCGCTCGCCGACGGCTCGTTCCACGTGGCGCGCGGTCACGTCGATTTCGACGTTGGCGAGGTAGCCCACTGCCGCCGAGCCGAGCACGACGCTGCGCCGGGTGTGGGGCACGAGCGTGACCTCGAAACAGCTCGGCTCGGCACGCACGACGGTCAGGCTCGCGCCGTCGACGGCCACGAAGCCTCGCGGTACGAGCCAGCGTCCCAGGTCCGGGTCGATTTCGAAGATCACGCGCAGCGCGTCGCCGTCGGGCTCGATGGACGAGACGCGCGCCGTGCCGTCGACGTGTCCCTGCACGAGGTGACCGCCGATCGGCGTTCCGAGGCGCGCCGCGCGCTCGAGATTGACGGCGTCGCCGGGCCGCAGCGCACCTAGTGTCGTGCGACGCAACGTTTCGGGTACGGCGTCGAACGCGAGCGTGCCCGCCGCCTCGTCCAGCGCCACGACCGTCAGGCAGACCCCGTGCACGCTGACGCTGTCGCCGACGCGTGTATCCCGGACGACGCGCTCGGCGGCGACGACGAGCCGGCGCGAGCCCGGGCGATCCTCCACCTGCGAGACGCGCCCCATTTCCTCGACGATGCCGGTGAACATGCCGCAAACAGAGCACGGGCACCCCGCTCGCGCTATGCTGCGCCGCGCATGCAGCCACGGCCCCCCGTCACCGGGCGCGCGTGCCCGCGATCCGGGGTGATCGGACGGGAGGCCGCGCCGACGGCCGGGCGACCATGAATAGGAACGAGTCGCGGCTGCGCCTGCGACGCGGGCCGCTGCTGATGCTCGCGGCGACCGTCGTCTTCACGCTCATGGTCGTCGCGGTCAAGGTGGCGCGCACGGAGCTCGGCGCTCTGGACACGATGTTCTGGCGCGTGGCCGTCTCGCTACCCATCGCCGCCGCGATGGCGGCACGCACGGGGTTCGCGGTCGCCAATCGCCGTGCGATGGCGGCCCGCGGGCTGCTCGGGTTCGCCGCGATGCTTTGCTGGTTCATTGCCGCGGCGGGGCTGAGCGTCGCGGATCTGTCCCTGCTCTCGAAGCTCGAGCCGGTGCTCGTCGCGCTCGCGGCACCGCTGTGGTTCGGGCCCGCCGAGCGCGCCGGCGGACGCGTCTGGCTCTCGCTCGCGCTGGGATTCGCCGGAACGGCCGTCGTGCTCGCGCCGGAGCTCGCCATCGGCAACGCGGCGGGCCTGTTCGCGCTCGCGAGCACGCTGTTTGCCGCGGGCGCACACCTGTCCATCCGCGCGCTGTCGCGCACCGATCGCGCCGAGGCGGTCGTCTTCTGGTTCCAGGTGACCACGATCGTTCCGACGCTGCTGCTGCGATGGGGCCTCGAAGGCGCCCCGCCTCCGCTGCCACCGGCCCACCTGTGGCCGGCGCTGCTCGCGACGGGCGTGACGGCCGCCGCCGGTCAGTGGCTCGTGACTGTGGCCTACCGCTACGATTCGGCCCCCGTCGTGTCTGCCGCGGGATTCGCCTCTCCGCTCTGGGCGGTTCTGGCCGACCTCGTCTTCTTCGGGCAGCCCCCGCCTTCGGGCACGCTGCTCGGAGGCCTGCTCATCGTCGTGAGCGGTTTGCTGCTGATCGTGGGACCGTCGATGGCGGCGCCCGTCACGGCCACGGAGGAGCGATGAGCGAAACGGTCGCGGACGCTTCGCGGCAGACGAGCGAGACCGAGGAGGGCGCATCTCGACCCGGGCGTGTCGACACCCCGATCCGGTCGCTCGCGTGGTTCGCCTTGGCGGGCGTGCCCCTCTCGGTGGCTACGCGGTGGGTGCCCGGCGCACCTCAAGACACGCTCAACCGCGCCGTGATCGGCGCCGTCCTCGTCGTCGCGCCGCTCGGTCTGGCCGTCGCGTGGGCGACGTCACCGGGGGGGCGAGGCGTCGCATCGAAGCTGCGAGGGCTGCTCGCATGGCTCGTGCCCCTCGCAGGCGTCGGCGCCGTCGGGTCGATGATCGTACCCGCGACGAGCGCGACGGCGGCGGTACTGGTCGGCCCCTGGGTCGCGGCCACGCTGCTCGCCGTGGCCGAGCGACGACTGGCTCTCGGACGGGCGTGGCGCGAGCCGGAGGGTCTGGCGGCGCTCGGGGCCATCGTGTGCGCAGCCGTCGGCGCGGGCTGGCTGGCCGCGGCTCGACTGGGACTTGCGCCGTTCGGAGTCGATCCGATCACGCACGTCCTCGTGGTCGTCCACCTGCACTCGGCCACGCTCGCCGGCCCCCTGTTCGCCGCGGCGGCGCTCCGGCGGCTGGCGTCGGACGGGCGAGCGGCACGGCCACCCGTCGCGTGGATCGCGACCGGCGGCCAGCTACTCGGCGCCGTGGGCGTCGCGCTGGGCGTGCTCGTGTCCCGTCCGGTTCAGTCGGTCGGCACGCTTGTCTTGACGGTGGGCCTCGCCCTCGCGTGCGTCCTCGTCCTGCGCGCCTGTCGTGGCGCACCGTGGTTGCCGCGCCTGCTCCTGCTCGTCGCCGTGGCAAGCGCCGCCGTCGCGATGCCGCTTGCGCTCGCTCAGGCGGCAGGGCGGCCCTTCGGAGCGAGCCTGACTCTCGAGTGGATGTTACGCATCCACGGTCAGGCGAATCTGCACGGGTTTTCGGCCTGTGGGCTCGGCGGCGCGTACCTGCTCCTTCGGAGTCCAACGCGCGGTGACTGACGGGCGCCGGTTACGTTCCTCGACGTGCCGAAGGGTGTTGGGAGCCCGAGACCGAGCCGGAGTCGGAGTCCGAGCCCGAGTCCGTGCCCGAGCCCGTGGCCGAACTCGAGTCCGAGTCCGAGTTCGAGCCAGAGCCCGAGACCGAGTCCGTGACCGAGCCCGAGACCGAGTCCGAGCCCGTGGCCGAGTCTGAGACCGAGACCGAGACCGAGGCCGAGCTGGACTGGAATCGCGATCGACCAGCCTGGCCTCCCCTGTGGGCGTGCCGCGACCAGCGGCCCCCCGACCGGTCGCTCGCCGCGACACGCCGCGGCCTTCCGTTTCGTTGTACGATTGCACTACTCGTCCCTCGCTGGACGTGCCGCACGGAGGCACCCGATGACTCGCCTGGCCTGGCTCACCGCTTCGTCGCTCGTCGCGCTCGCCTCGACCGCCGACGCCCAGACGCAGGTTCGCCCTCGGTTCCTCATCGCCTTCGACACGTCGGGGTCGATGACGGTGAGCATGGACGACATCCCGACGTACGGAGACGGCATGCCCGGGCCCACGGCGGGGCTCGACACGAACTGCGATGGCCTGACGAACGACAGCCGCATGTTCCACGCCAAGCTCGCGGTTCGCAACGCGGTGCTCGCGTTCGGGGACATCGAGTTCGCGCTCTCGCGCTTTCCGCAGTTCTCGGCGACCAACGCGATCTGCAACGGTCCGGGCGGGCTCGCGACGGGCCTCGCCATCAACGATCAGGAGTGCAACATCGCGATGGGGCCGTACGTCGGCGGCATCGGGTCGCCCACGATGTACTCGGGAGCCCTCATCAACACCACCAATTGCGGCGCCGAGTGGACCGGCGCGCCGCCCATCGAGACGCCCATCTCCCTGATTCCCGCTGCGTGCAGGCCGACCAACGCGCGACTGTGGCGCATGGGCGACCCCCTCGTGTGCATCAACTATATCGGCGCCTGTCCCGGTACCGTCTTCCCCGGCATCTACACCTTCCCGCAAGGCGACATCCTTGTCGGGTTCCAGGGACACGGGTGGCCGGCGACGCAGGACAATCGTCCAGGCATCCTCAAGTGGGTCGACGGGACCGAGCCCGCGTTCAACGCATCCACCACGCCGGGCAACTTTTGCAATCACGCGGGCACCGGAAACTGCGAGCTGCGCCCCAGTGGTCCGACTCCGTTGGGAGGCCTGCTCGACGCCTCGGCCAACTACATCATTCCGATTCGCAGTGCCGATCCCATCGGAACGTGCCGCCCGTACCGCGTGCTCCTGCTGACCGACGGCGTCGAGACGTGCGAAACGAACCGCGCCTCGCCGCGCCATCCGGTCAACGTCGCCCGCCGCCTGTTCACGATGAACAACATCCCCGTCTACGTCATCGGCGTCGCGATCACGCCGGGTGGCCGTGCGCTGCTCAACGAGATCGCGACTGCGGGCGGCACGGACGCCGGGGCACCGGGCGGGGACACGGCGTTCTTCGCCGACGACGCGGTGACGCTGTCCGACGGGCTCGCGGACATCGTGCGCGACTCGCTGCTCATCGAGGTGTGCAACGACCGCGACGACGACTGCGACGGTGAGATCGACGAGGGATTCGTCAAGTACTGCGACCGTCCGCGCGGAATCACGACGCGCCGGCTGTGCACGGACCCCGGGGAGCGCGTGTGCGACGGGCTTGACGACAACTGCAATGGGCTCGTCGACGAGGGGTTGCTCAACGCCTGCGGCAGTTGCGGCCCCGTCCCTGCCGAAGTGTGCAATGGCCGCGACGACGACTGCGACGGCGCCATTGACGAGGGAGACGTCTGCCGCGGCTGTCGGCCCGAGAGCGAGATCTGCGACGGTCTCGACAACGACTGCGACGGGCTCGTCGACGAGGATCTGACGCGCGCCTGCGGCGTCACCCTCGGGGAGTGCCGCGCGGGCACGCAGACGTGCGTGGCCGGGCGGTGGGGTCCGTGCAGCGACGTCGGACCGCGACCGGAGACGTGCGACGGGCTCGACAACGATTGCGACGGGATTGCGGACAATCTGACGCGCGCGTGCGGAACGGACGAAGGTGAGTGCGTTCCCGGAACCGAGCGATGCGTCGCCGGCCGCTGGACGGGAACGTGCGAGGGTGCAGTCGGCCCACGCACGGAAATCTGCGACGGCCGCGACAACGACTGCGATGGCCGCGTCGACGACGACGTTCCGGGCCTCGGTGCCCCTTGCGGCGTCGACGAAGGAGAGTGCGAGCCGGGGCGGACGGCGTGCGTAGGGGGGCGGATCGAATGCACGGGCGGACGCGGCCCGGCCGACGAAGTGTGCAATGGGCTCGACGACGATTGCGATGGCCTTGTCGACGATGGATTGCCGGTCGGCGAAGCATGCGGCCTCGACGAGGGCGAATGCGAGCCCGGGGTCATGCGTTGCGTGGATGGGGCGCTGGTTTGCGACGGCGCGGTCGGGCCGACGGACGAGATCTGCGACGGCTTCGACAACGATTGCGACGGCATGACGGATGAGGGTCTCGGCGACGGCGCGGCGTGCGGAACCGACGAGGGCGAGTGCATGGCGGGGCGGATGCGCTGCGTCGACGGCCGCATGGTGTGCGTGGGCGAGGTCCCGCCCGGGGTCGAAGTCTGCGATTGCCGCGACAACGATTGCGACGGCGAGGTCGATGAGACCGAGGGTGGCGGTGGACTGTGCCCTGCCGGCGCGGCGTGCGTCGGCTGCGGTTGCTCGCTGCCGTGTCTCGTGACGGAATTCGGCGCGCAGTGTCCGTCGGGACGGCGGCCGCTCGAGGTGGACGGCCGTTGCTGGTGCGCACCCGCGCCCTGTGACGAGCGGGCCTGCGCAGCGCGCACGATCGAGGATCCGCCGGGAACCGTGCGCTGCGCGCCCGGCTCGGGGGAGGTGGGCCCGTGCGTCTGTCGCGGGGCGCAGTGCACGTGGGCATGCGAGGGGGTCACGTGCACGGGTGGGACGGTGTGCCACCCCCGCGATCCCGCCGGCCGCTGTGTCGAGGACAACTGCCGCGGCCTCGGATGCCCAGACGGCGAGATCTGCAATTGGCTGAGCGGCGCCTGCGAGCCCGACGCTTGCCGCGACGCAGCCTGCCGTCCGGACCAAGCGTGCCGGGCCGGCACCTGCGAGCCGAGCTGCGCGACGACGCGCTGTGAGGGAGGGCAGCGCTGCGAGCGAGGCCGGTGCGTCACCGACCGCTGCGCGGGGGTTTCCTGTGAAACCGGTCGGGTGTGCGATCCGGCCTCGGGCGCCTGCGTGCCCGATCGGTGCGCCGCCGCCGACTGCCCCGAGGGAACGGTGTGCAATCCGGTGTCGGGGGATTGCGAACGCGATCCCTGCGACGTGCTGCGGTGCCCCGCCGGTCAGGTCTGCATGCGTGGCGAGTGCGCGTTCCCGGGCGGCAGACCCGACGCCGGCATGGGTGGCATCGATGGCGGTCTCGGCACGGGCACGCGTGTGCTCGCGACTGGAGGCGGCGGATGGCGGTGTGCCGTCGCGGCGCGTCGCGGATCCGGCTCGGGAGCGTGCTGGGGCCTGCTGCTCCTGGGCCTGATCGCAGCCGTTCGGCGCAGATCGGGTCCTCGAGGCCGCGCCGCGGTGCGTGCGCTGCTGGCCGGCTGGTTCGGTCTGGCGGCGGGAGGGTGCGACGTCGACCCTTTTTGCATCGACTGCCGTCGGCCGATCGCCGACGGCGGCGACGCGGGGGCGGTGGACTCGGGCGTCGACGAGCTCGGGCCGCGTGACGTCGTCATCGAGGAAGACGCCGGACCCGATGGCTGCACGCCCGGCGTCTTCGACGATTGCAACGAGCTCGACGACGACTGCGACGGCCTCGTCGACGAGGACGTGGACACGTCGACGAATCCCGACCACTGCGGTGGTTGCGGCCAGGCATGCGCGCTCCCGCATTCGTTCCCGCGCTGCGAGGGCGGCGTCTGTGTCCTCGGCCCGTGCGATGTCGGCTGGCACGACCGCGATCGGGATCCCGCGACGGGCTGCGAGCATCGCTGCCTGCCGCGCGCCGCGGACGACGTCACGTGCGACCTGCGGGACGACGACTGCGACTTCATGGTGGACGAGGACGTGGATCTGTCGAGCGACCCGTTCCACTGCGGTGCCTGCGGTCGTCGCTGCCGATTCGCGCACGCCGCGGCGAGCTGCGTGGGGGGCACCTGCGTGCGGGGAGCCTGCGAGGATGGATACGTGGATCTCGACGGGCGGCCCGAGACGGGTTGCGAGTACCGCTGCAGCCCGAGCGGCGCCGAGGCGTGCAATGGCGCCGACGACGACTGTGACGGCGAAGTCGACGAGGGCAACCCGGGCGGCGGCGGTCTCTGTGGCGAATCCATTGGCGCGTGCATGCCCGGAAGGCTGCGCTGTCGCGACGGCGCGCTCGTGTGCGAAGGGGGTCGGGGCCCCACCATGGAAACGTGCAACGGGCGCGACGACGATTGCAACGGGACGGTCGACGATCCGTTCGACTTCATGAACGACCCCAATCACTGCGGCCGCTGTGACGCGCGCTGCGAGATGCCCAATGCGGTGGCGCGTTGCATGGGCGGGCGCTGCGTGCAAGTCGGTTGCCTGCCCGGTTGGGTCGACACGATGCCGGGTGTGCCGGGATGCGATTACATGTGCGATCCGCGCGGCGTGGAGGTGTGCAACGGTGTCGACGACGACTGCGACCGGATGGTCGACGAGGGACTCACCCCGCCAGCCAGCTTTTGCAATCCGAACGGCGTCTGCGCGGGCACGACGCCGACGTGCGCCGGCGCGGGCGGCTGGGTCTGCAACTACACCTCGCCGCACTACGAGGCGGTCGAGACGCGCTGCGACGGACGCGACAACGATTGCGACGGGCTGAGGGACGAGCCGTTCGCGCGGCTCGGCACGGCGTGCAGCGTCGGGCTCGGCGTCTGCCGGAGGACAGGCACGTACGTGTGCTCCGCCGACGGATTGTCCGAGGTCTGCGGTGCGGCGATGCCGGGCATGCCGGGCACCGAGACGTGCAACGGGCTCGACGACGACTGCGACGGGCGCACCGACGAGGGGATCGGGCCGACGGCGATGCCGACGGTTCGCCTGCCGCTGTCGGGCGGGACGGCGCTGTACATGATGGCGTACGAGGCGTCCCGGCCAGACGCGACCGCCACCGCCGAGGGCATGCTGTCGACGGCCGCGTGCAGCCGCGCGAACGTGCTGCCCTGGACGAACGTGCTGTGGGCCGAGGCACGCGACGCCTGTTGCGCACTCAACGACGACGGCCGATGCCCGGCAGCCGGCCGCGACGGGTGGCGCCTGTGCCGCGCGCAGGACTGGGAGCTCGCGTGTCGGGGCTCGGGCGGGACGTGCACGTGGAGCTATGCATCGATGTGCACAACGAGCGCACCGGCGACGTGCAATGGCGCCGAGCACGACTGCAATCCGTCCATGAGCGGCGACCAGGACTGCCTCTACCCGACGGGCTCGGCCACGTTTCCTTCGTGCCGCGCGACGTGGGGCGCGGCGGGCTCGATCTACGACATGAGCGGCAACGTCAAGGAGTGGACGGATACGGAGGTCGCGCCCGGCGTCCGGCAAATCCGCGGCGGCTCGTACAATAATCTGGAAGCCGGCCGCACCTGCGACTTTTCGTTCACCGTCGGAGACGACACGTTCCGGTTTCCAAACACCGGTTTCCGCTGCTGCTACTACGACTTCTGAGGGCGCGAGTCACGTCGAGCGACGTCGTCGAGGGGAGTCGCGAGGCCGAGACAGAGTCCGAGCCCGCGCCCGAGTCCGAGCCGGAGTCGGAGCCCGAGTCGAAGTCCGAGCGCGAGTCCGAGTCCGAGCCCGAGTCGGCGCCCGAGTCCGAACCCGAACCCGAGCCGGAGTCCGAGGCCGAGGCCGAGCCCGAGCCCGAGTCGGAGACCGATCCCTGGTCCGGGTCCGAATCGCGATCGAGCGACGCGACCGCTGCGGTCAGTTCACCAGTTCTCCAGCCTGCCGCCCCCGAGCCCGTTGGATCGCGTGCACGGTGGCCAGGGCGGTGGCGAGCCGCTGCTCGACACCGGCCGTCTCGAGCATGCGTTGCCGTTCGTCCGGATGCTCGACGAGCAGACCCAGGAGCCGGTCGGCCAACCGGCCGGCGTCTCCGTCCACGTCGTAGGCCGGGGCCGCGGCGCCCGCCGTCGCTGCGACGACGAATGGAGCGTGACGGAGCAGCTCGGCGTACAGCCCCGTCACCGCGCGCGGATCGGTCGCGATGTCTTCGAGGACGGTGGCCTTCGCGCGGCGGAACGGCGGCTGGAACGGAAGCTCCTCGATCCGGACGCGCGTGGTGCAGGCGAAGACGATGTCCGACGTTCCATCGGGATTCGCGCGGTGCGCAACGATGCGGCCCGCGCCGGCCACGTCGTGGATCGGCGGCTCGCCGGCCTGCTCCTTCTCGTGACCACGTCGGATCCGCACGAGCGCCATGGCGCGGCCGTGCTCGAGGCAGTGCCGCACCATCGCCCGGTAGCGCGGCTCGAAGACGTGCAACGCCACCGACGTACCGGGCAGCACGACGGCGCGCGGCAGAGGGAAAAGCGGCAGCGCCGCCAGCTCCTGAGCCGTCAGCGGCGCGAGCGGGTCGAGGGTCGTCGGATCGAGCGACAGCACGCACCCAAGTTGTGTCGCCTCGCCGGGCGCGCAATACCCCCCGGCCGGACGCAAGGTCCCGACCTGTCCGACAGAAACCGGCCGCTGGGCGGAGTCGGCGGCCGAAGCCGGGCATAGAAGGCCCGAGCCGCAGACAGAGCCAGGGCCGACCTGCCCCATATCTCGAGCCCGAGTCCGAGGCCGAGACCGACGCCGAGGCCGTGTTCGAGACCGTGCCCGAGCCCGACTCCGAGACCGAGCCCGAGCCCGAGCCTGAGACCGAGCCCGAGACCGAATCCGAGTCCGAGTCCGAGTCAGAGTCCGAGCCCGAGCCCGAGCCGGAGCCGGAGCCCGAGTCCGAGGCCGAGGCGGAGCTCAATGCGTCAGGAGGCTCCGGGCGCCTGCAGCCGAGGCGGGGGCTCCACCGACGGGGGACCGAGCGAATCGCGCACCGGCTCCGAGGGAGCCCCGATGGATTCGAGCTCCCGCGTCACGCGCCGCAACAGCGCCTGCTTGACGTGGAAGGGAAGGAACGCTGCCTTGAAGCCGTTGGTCACGATGCGCTTGATGTCGTCCAGCCCGAGCCCCATCTGCGTGTGGCACAGCCACAGCTCGCGGCTGACGGTCGTGTCGGTGATGAGGCGGTTGTCCGTGTTCACGGTCACGCGCAGCCCGAGGTCGTGATAGAGCTTGAGCGGGTGGCTCGCCAGGTCGCGCACCGCGCCCGTCTGCACGTTGCTCGACGGGCAGCACTCGAGCGCGATCCGATGGTCGTTGACGTAGTGCAACAGATCCCCGTCCTCGCGCAGGCGGCATCCGTGCCCGATGCGGTGTGCGCCGCAAACGTGGATCGCCTGGTGGATGGACTCGGGGCCGTACGCCTCTCCCGCGTGGATGGTCACGTTGATGTTGTTGTCGCGGACGAGCTGGAAGGCGGCCAGATGGTGCTTGGCCGGATGGTCGTACTCGGCGCCCGCCAGATCGAAGGCGACGACGCCGCGGTTCTTGTAGGCCACGGCGAGCTGGGCCATCTCGAGCGAGGATTCGGGGGAAATGTTGCGGATGCCGCAAATGATGACGTTTGCGAGGATCCCGAAGTCCTTTTGCGCTTCCATCAGCCCCGCGAGCACCGCCTCGACGACGGCCGTCAACCGAAGGCCCCGCCGCGTGTGCAGCATGGGCGAGTAGCGCACCTCCATGTAGCGCACGTTCTCGCGCGCGGCGTCGGCGCAAAGCTCGTAGGCCACGCGCCGCAGCGACTCCTCGGTCTGCATGACGCGGAGCGTGATGTCGAACGCCTTGAGGTACTCGACGAGCGAGCCCGTGTTCTCGCCGCAGTGCAGGGCGCGCCGCAATGCGTCGGGGGTGCGGGCGGGCAGCTCGACGCCATCGGACTCGGCGAGCTCGATGATGGTCTCGAGCCGCAGCGAGCCGTCCAGGTGGACGTGCAGGTCCGTCTTCGGCAGTTGCTCGAAGAGCGAGAGCGGAAGCGGCATCGAGAAATCGTAGCGACGCGGCACGGCCGCCGCAAACGTCGACGGGGGTGCCCGAGAAGAGCGCGCCCGAGCGAGGCGGTCCGTCGCCGGGGAGAGATCCATGAGCGACCTGCTGTTGCGTTCGGGAAGCGAGCTGGCGGGGGCGATCGCGCGCGGCGAGATCGCGGCCGTCGACGTCGTGCGCGCGCACATCGAGCACCTTCGACGCGTCGAGCCACGTCTGCGCGCTGTCGCCGGCGAACGATGCGCGGATGCGCTCCGAGAGGCGGCCGCGTTCGACCGGCTGCGCCGCGAGGCAGGCCCCGAAGCCCTGCCGCGCTGGGCCGGCGTCCCCTGCACCGTAAAGGAAGCCATCGCCCTGGCCGGGATGCCGAACAGCGGCGGTTCGTGGCACCGCCGTGCCGTGCGGGCGACCGAGGACGCGCCAGCCGTCGCGCGGCTGCGGGCCGCCGGGCTCGTGCCCGTCGCGGTCGGCAATGCGAGCGAGCTCGGCGTGTGGATGGAGACGATCAACCCGGTGCACGGACGCACCCGCAACGCCTACGACCGCAGGCGCACCGCCGGAGGCTCCACGGGAGGGGACGCCGCGCTGGTGGGCGCCGGAGCGGTTCCCGTCGCGCTCGGAGCCGACGGCGGCGGCTCCATTCGCATTCCCGCCTTCTTCAACGGCGTCTTCGGCCACAAGCCGAGCGCCGGGCTGGTGCCCATCGAGGGGCAGTTCCCGCTGCCGACGGGGCCCGCCGCGCGGCTCGTCGCCGTCGGGCCCATCGCGCGCCGGGCCGCCGACCTGTGGCCCGTGCTTCGCCTGCTGGCGGGCGAGGGCGACGGCGCTGCGGGCGGCGATGGCCTCCGAGGCGATCCGGCGTGCGTCGAGGTGCGCGCGCTGCGCGTGCTCGACGTGCGCGATCCGCGAATCGATCGCCTCGATGCCGCCCTGGATCACGCGCAACGGCGCGCCGTGAGCCATCTGCGAAGCCTCGGTTGCGACGTTCGCGCCACGCGACTGGACGCCTTCGACGGAGCGCTCGAGGTGTGGCTGTCCGTGCTCGCGTCGAGCCGCTCCGAGCCCTTCGAACGGCTGGCCGGGGGCGGAGAGCCGCTTCGACTCGCGGTCGAGCTGCTGCGCGCCGCCATCGGCAGACCCCGCTACACGTTGCCCACGCTCGCGATGGTCGCCCTCGAGCGGGTCGCGCGCGCGGTGCGCTGGGATCACGGTCGCGCGCTGCGCCGACTCGAGGAGGTGCGCGCCCGTGTCCTCGACCTCGTCGCGCCGGACGCCGTGCTGCTCTGCCCGCCGCATCCGGTCGTCGCACCCCGGCATCGCGAGCCGCTGCTGCACCCGCGTCGCGCGGCCTGCACCGCCCTGTTCAATCTGCTCGAGATGCCGGCGACGGCCGTCCCGATGGGCCTCGATGCGCGCGGCCTGCCCGTCGGTGTGCAGGTGGCCGCCGCGCCTGGACTCGACGCCCTGCCCATCGCCGTCGCGCTCGAGCTCGAGCGGGCCTTCGGCGGCTGGGTACCGCCGCCGTGGACGGGACTGCGCCCGACCGAGACGGCGTGAATGTCGTCGCACCGACGGGCAGGACCACCGCCAACGGCGGCCCGGCACGCCCGGGGCGTGCCGCGCCTTGTGGATACGCCCATCCGTTGACAGCATGGATCGTCGGGCGATGGGGTCGTCGCGAGTGCGCGGGCTCGGCATCGTGCTCGGCCTGATTGCCTGCGGTCAGCAGCCCCGGCCCATCGTCCTGGATGCGGAGACCGACACGCCCGGCGACCGGGAGGACGCGGATGCGGGTTGCAGCACCGACGAGGCCTGTGACGACGGCTACTTCTGCACCGGCCGGGAGCGCTGCATGCCCGACGGCCGATGCGCGGCCTCCGCGGTCCCCTGCCCGCCCACGGCGTGCGACGAGGCGGCCGATCGATGCCTCGAACCGTGCGGGGAGCCCGGGGCCGGCGGCTGCGCGCCCGAGGCGACCTGTTGCGGCGAAGCGGGCTGTCGGGACGTTCGTCGCGACGTCGCACACTGCGGAGCCTGCGGTCGGGCCTGCGACGTCGATGCGCGCTGCGAAGACGGCCACTGCGTTCCGAGCGCGGGCGTACGCACGACCGCAATCGCGCTCGGCGCCTGGCATTCCTGCGCGCTCACGGCCCTGGGCGAGGTTCGCTGCTGGGGGCGGAACGAATTCGGACAGCTCGGTAACGGGACGACACGCTCGAGCCGGACACCCGTCGTCGTGCGCGGACTGACCGCGGCCGCTGCGCTCACTTCCGGAGCGTGGCATGCGTGCGCGACGACGACGGACGGTGGCACCTGGTGCTGGGGGCGCAACGACTGGGGCCAGCTCGGGAACGGATCGACCGAGTCGCGCGAGGAGCCCGTCCTCGTAATGGGCCTCGACGGCGTCCGGCGGCTCGTCGCCGGAGAGCAGCACACGTGCGCGATCACCGCGGCCGGCGAGTTGCACTGCTGGGGACAGAACGACTTCGGCCAGCTCGGCGACGGAACGACCGTGAGACGCATCCGACCGGTGCGGATCACCTCGCTGCCACCGGTGGCAGCCGCCGCCGCCGGTGCGTTCCATACGTGCGCGATCACCGCGGCCGGTGAGTTGTACTGCTGGGGACAGAACGACTTCGGTCAGCTCGGCGACGGGACGACCTCGAGGCGAACCAGTCCCACGCCGGTCACGGGGCTCGGCAGCGTCGCGACCGTCTCGGCGGGCTCGTGGCACACTTGTGCCGTCACGGCCGCGGGCGAGACGCATTGCTGGGGCCGGAACGACTTCGGTCAGCTCGGCGACGGAACGACCGAGCGGCGGACGCGCCCCACGCGGCTCGCCGGCCTGCACGATGCCTCCGGGATCGCGGGCGGTCGCTTTCACACCTGCGCGCATCGTGCCGACGGGACGGTGTCCTGCTGGGGACACAACGCGTTCGGACAGCTCGGCGACGGCAGCTCGACGCGTCGAGAGCGACCGGTCCCGGTGCGAGGGCTCGTTGGCGTGACCGCGCTCGGCACCGGCTGGCATCACGGGTGTGCTCTGTCCGGCGACGCCCACCCGCACTGCTGGGGCAACAACGAAGCCGGACAGCTCGGCGACGGAAGCACGACCCACCGGTCCGCGCCGGTCCGGGTCGTCGATCCGTGACCTGCTCGCGTCCTCGAGCGCGCTCGTCGGCGTGACCGAGCCTTCGCATTGGCGATCGGGCCGAGTCCGTGGCCGAGGTAGCCTGCGAAGCCCCGTCCGAGCCCGACCCCCGGCCCGGCCGCGTGGCTCCACGCGCGGACGGCAACCCACGCACCCGGACGGGGTCGTCAGGGACAGGGACGCAACACGATGCTCCCGTCCTCCGCGCGGTACTCGCGGCCGCACACGAGCGCGCACTCGCGTTCGAGGTCGTAGCCAATGCGATAGACCGCACCCCCCTCGAGATGCACGTCGAGCGCCGCTTCGCAGACAGGAACGTAGTGGACCCGCGTGCCCAGACGGAACGACGCAGACCGGAAACCGGCGTGGCCGGACCCGTACGCATAGCGCTCGTCGAAGCCCAGCGACATGCGGATCTGCCGTGGCCCCGGTCGCAGGCTCACGGTCACCACGGGTCCCGCACCTCTGCCCACGCGCCGGTGTACGAAGCCGTCTCCGAAAAAGACTCGTTCCCTGCCCATCCTGGTGAACGAGGGCCGGCGGCCGCGGAAGTGCACGATGGCCGGATTGTCGATCGGAACCGTCTGCATCGGCGGCTCGTCGAGCACTTCGCAAAGTTCCTCGCCCTCGTCCCGGCGCTCCGAGATCTGACACTCCAACCATCCCATCCGGCCGCAACCCCGCACCTCGAAGAAGCGCCTCGGCCGAGCGGGGGCGTGCCGTCCATCGAGCTCGAACACCTCGACGTCACTGCAATCCCACGCTTCTTGGGCCACCTGTCGCGACAGCGCAATGGGCCGATACGGCTCGAAGAAGCATCCCGACACGATCAGGGAACATGCACCGACGAGGAAAGCTCGGCACGTCATGTCGACCTCGCTGTCCTAGAACGAAACGTCGAGTCCAGCTCCGACGGTCAAGTACGGCAAGACAACGACCCACTCGACCTGGTCGTCCCCGGCACGGCCCGAAGCTCGAATCGAACGACCGCCGACCGCGAGGTCGTAGACCAATCCGACCGGAGCGAGGCGGAGCCGCCCTCCGATGGCCACCGCGTACGCGGTCCCCACGCCGCCGGAAACGGTCTCGACCCCGGTGCCGAAGTCCAGCCGCTCCCATTCCCTGCTTCGCGGCCAGAGCAGCGTGATTCCTCCACGCAGATCCACGAAGAAAGCATCGACCACAGGATGCCGAAGCGCGTAGAGCCGCACGCACGGCGTGGCCTCCAGCCACCAACCCGGCCCCATCGCCGTGGACGAGTAACCGTCTGTGGGAACGTCGTACGATCCCGACGCCCCGAGCACGAAGACCCCGAGCGACAGCCATCGCGTGATGCCGCGTTCGAGGTTCAGGCCGAATTGATACGTACTATTCCCCTCCAATCGCTCGCGCGTGTACAGCTCGCGGTTCCGTTCGAGGCGGAAGATGCCCCCGGTGATGGGCCCGACGCCCGCCACGATGCCCACGGTCGTCCGCAGGTAGGGATCGGGCTCGTCGTCGAGCGGCCCGGCGGGGGGATCGGTCGGTTCGATCCTCCCCGGCATCCAGCCTTCGACCAGCACGGGCGGCGGCTCGGGGCCGGATTGCAATTGGGCGTGGAGGGCGCAGGGGCTGCCGACGAGCCATGCCACGGCGACCCTCCCGAGCCAGCGTGCCGTGCACGACGACGCAGTGCAATCGCGAGACACGAACCGATTCATCGTGGGCTCCTCGCTTTCTTCGCCGCGCTCACGAACAGGGTGTCGTGGCGACGCGACCGTCCGTCGTGGCCACTTCCCGTGCGCAAAAGAGCGTACAGTCTCGATCGAGGTCGTAGGCGATGCGGTAGCGCTCCCCCGGCGCAAACGTGAAGGTCGCTTCCGCCTCGCACAGAGGGTTGTAGACCTCGGCGTCCCTCCACTCCAGGGTTCTCGTCCTGTGCGTGACGAAGCACGTGGCAGTCCCGGATGGCCCACACGGCATGGGGAGGATGGACCCGCGCTCGACGACCTCGAGCTCGGGTTGCGGCGCGAGCGTTCCGAGTCGCAAACGCACGTGATGCAAACCCGGGCGGGTGCGCAGGGCGAGCGTCGGTCCACTGCCGGGGAACACGAAGCGGTTCGTGTAACCATCCTCGAAAGCGACCCATTCGACGAACCGTTCGTGGCCCTCCCCGCGATGTCCGTGGATGAGGACGACGGGCGCGGTCGTCTCCCGCGGTGGCTGCAGCGGCGGAAGATCGAGCCGCGCACACAGAGCACGCCCGCGCGCGAACTGCGGCCCGCAGGCGACGTGGACACGCCGGCCACAGCCATCCGCCACCAGAAACACGTGATCGTCCCGGTGAACGGAGTCATAGGCCGGGTCGATGCGACGGATCTCGACCCGCTCGCAGTCGAGGAGCGATGCGGCCAATCGGCGCGCCGCAGCGACGGGGCGCGGACTGCCGAGCGACTCGGCATGGGCGCAGCCGACGATCGCGACGACCGTGGACAGCGCGCCGAGCGAAGGGCTCCGCACGGCGACGTTCATGTCCGTCCCTCCGTGAGGGGGACGTCGATGCCGCCGGCGAATGCGAAGTTTCCATGGTCGAGTCGAAGGGAGTCGCTCCCGCTCCACGACGAAGTCGAATGACGCCGGATGACCATCTCGAAGACGAGACTGACTCCGTCCTCGGAGAATGGGCTCGCGCGCAGACCGAGCGAACCGCCGGCCACCCAGCCCCACGCGGTCGCGCGACCCTCGCGCGACAAATGCCCCGGAAGCAGCACGAAGGCCGGTCCGACGAAGCCACTGACGAACACCTCGAAGTCCACGGTCGCCAGCAGGCGCAATCGCGCGAACGCCGTCAGGTCCGACAACAACCCGCGGCGGGACGCGGCGTCAGCTGGGGGCTCGGTCCTCCATGCCCAGGCGCCCCACGCCCCTCCGCTCGAGAACCAGCGCGACCACTGCCACTCGAGCTCGATGCTCGCTCCGAACGACGCGGCCTGCGGTTCGCGGCGATCCGCCTCCGTCGCCTCGGCGGACGCGTCGCGAACGCGTGCGTCCCCGCCCAACATCCACTCGGCGAGTCCCAACAGGCGCCCACGAACGAACGGATCGGGCTCGTCGTGCAGCGGCTCGCTCGGCGGCTGCACGTCGAGGGGCGCGGGGGCCCCCCATCCCGTGAACAGTCCGTCTGGACGCTGGGCTGCGCCGCTCGAAGCGCATGCCGGCAGCGCGTAAACCACGGCGAGCGACCCCACGGCCAAGGCCGTCGCGCATTCCGACGATCTTCGCGAAGGGGACATGAATGACGAGCAGGCCTGGGCTCCGAGTCCCGATTGCGAACCTCGCGGCCGCCGCACGCTACCAGACATCGGACGCAAACGGCTCGTGTTGCGAGTCGACACGGTGCAGGGGGCCGGCGAGAAACGCCCCGACCTACCCCCAGCCTCAGGTAGGATCGCGCCCATGCGCCCCGTCGTCTTCGTCGCGCCCTTTCCGCTCGAGACCACGATGCGTTTCGCGCGCGCCGCGGCCGCGCTCCCGGGCGTGCGCCTGCTCGGCGTCGTCCGAGAGTTGCCGCGCGGACGCGACCGGGCGCTGTACGCCGACGTCGAGCGCGTGGCCGATCCGCTCGACGCGGGCCAGCTCGAGGCCGCGGTCCGACGTCTGGCGGCGCGGCACGGCCGGCCGCATCGGCTCGTGGGCGTGCTCGAGCCGCTCCAGGTGCAACTCGCCGAGGTGCGCGAGCGGCTCGGGATCCCCGGAACGGACGTGCGGACGGCGACGTTGTTCCGCGACAAGGCACGCATGAAGGAGGCACTGCGCGCGGCGGGGTTGCCCTGCGCCCGCCACCGGCTGCTCACGTCCGTCGCAGAGGGCGAGGCGTTCGCGGCGGAGGTGGGACTGCCGCTCGTGCTCAAGCCGCCGGCGGGCATGGGCTGCAAGGCCACCTGGCGCGTCGACAACCGCGAACAGCTTCGTTCGGCGCTCGAGGCCGCGCGGCCGAGCCCCGATCACCCCGTGCTCGCCGAGGAGTTCTTGCGAGGCACCGAGCACAGTCTGGAGACGATCACGGTCCGGGGCCGGCCACGCTTCTGGTCCGTCACGCGCTACGCGCCGACGCCGCTCGAGGTCATGGAGCATCCGTGGATCCAGTGGTGCATTCAGGCGCCACGGGATCTGTCGGGTCCGCAGTGGACCGCGGCCCGCGACCTGGGCATCGCCGCAGTCCGTGCGCTCGGTCTCGGCGATGGATTCACGCACATGGAATGGTTCCGCAGGCCCGACGGAACGCTCGCGATCGGCGAGATCGCGGCGCGGCCTCCGGGCGCCAACATCGTGCGGGTGACGGGGCTCGCGTACGACGCGGACCTGTATCGCGCGTGGGCACGCGCGGTCATCGACGGAGCCTACGATCCGGTGGGCGAACGGCGCCATTCGGTCGGATGCGCGTTTCTGCGGGGCCCCGGGCGCGGACGCGTCGCGGCGATTCGCGGGCTGGAACAGGCCCAGCAGCGGGTGCGCGGTCTGGTGGAAGAGGTTCGACTGCCGCGCCTCGGCACTCCGAAGTCCGACTCGTACGAGGGGGACGGCTACGTCATCGTGCGCCATCGCGACGACGACGTGGTCGAGCGCGCCCTGCGCGCGATCATCGAGACCGTGCGCATCGAATACGCGTGAGGCCGAGGCCGATTCCGAGACCGAGACTGAGCCCGAGTTCGAGTCCGAGTCGGAGGTCCGAGCCCGAGACCGAGACCGAGCCAGAGCCCGAGACCGAGCCTGAGTCCGAGTCCGAGCCCGAGACCGAGTCCGCCT
>JANWZI010000027.1 GCA_025054695.1 Myxococcota bacterium
GACGACGAACCAGTCTTCGACGACGCCGCGTCGCGGCAAGACCCGCCGCGGATCCACCTCGATGCGGCCGCTGATGTATCCGACCGTCGTCTCGGCGAGCTCGGCGAGCAGCACGACCGCATCGGATGCGTGGAGCAGCGCCTCGACGTCGTCCGCGAGCACGCGCTCGAAATCGCGGTAGGCGTACAGCTCCGCGAGCTCCGCCGGCATGACGGAGTCGCGATGCGTGACGTAGAGAGCCCGGTGCAAGGCGAGCACCGTGTCGCGGTCGGCCGGCGTGGCTCGACGCACGCGCACGGCGGATCGTTCAGCGCGCGCCGTCACGCAGGCTCTCCAGCAGCCGGCGCAGCGCCGCCGCGCGCAGCTTCATCGCAACGCGATTCGCGATGACGACCGCGCTCACCTCGAGGATGGTCTCGCGCTCCACGAGGCCATTGCGGCGCAGCGTCTCGCCCGTCTCGACCAAGTCCACGATCAGGTCGCACAGCCCCGCCGACGGCGCCAGCTCGACCGCGCCGCGCAGCTCGATCACGTCGACGCGACGCCCGCTGCGGCGAAAGTGCGCGGCCGTCAACGACGGGTAGCGCGTCGCCACCCGCACGGGGCGGTCCGTCGGCAGCCGCAGGTCGGGAGCACCGGCGACGACGAGCCTGCAGCGGCCGATGCCCAGCTCGAGCGGCGCGAACACGTCCTGGCCCTGCTCGAGGAGCACGTCGCGGCCCACGACCCCCGCATCGGCCGCTCCCTGTGCGACGTACACGGGCACGTCATCGGGCTTGACGAAAAGCAGGCGCAGCGCGTCGGAGACGTCGCGCAGCAAGCTGCGATCCGACTCGTCCAACATCTCCGAGGGCACGCCGAGGCGCCGGAGTCGAGGCTCGAGCGCCCGCAGCAGCCTGCCCTTGGGCAGCGCCATCACCAGCGGCCGGCCGCCGCGCCGGCCGCCGCTCTCGGGCTCAGGCACGGCCCTCGACGCGGGCGATGCGGGCCCCGAGGGCCGCGAGCTTGTGCTCGATGCGTTCGTAGCCGCGGTCGATGTGGTAGACGCGCCGGATGACCGTCTCGCCTTCGGCGAACAAGCCCGCGAGCACGAGCGAGGCGCTCGCGCGCAGATCGGTCGCCATCACTTCGGCTCCCTGCAGTCGCGACTCCCCCGAAACCCAGGCGGTCTTGCCGCGGATCTCGATGCACGCGCCCATGCGGCAGAGCTCGGGGACGTGCATGAAGCGGTTCTCGAAGATGGTCTCCGTGATGGCGCTGCGCCCCCGCGCGCGGCACATGAGCACCATGAACTGCGCCTGCATGTCCGTGGGAAAGCCGGGATAGGGCTCCGTCACCACGTCGGTCGGCCGATACGGGGGGCGTCCGACGACGCGCACGCCCGATCCCTCACGCTCGATCGCGACACCCGCCGCGCGCATCCGCTCGGCCACCGCTTCGAGGTGATCGAACGTGACGCCTTCGAGCAGCACGTCGCCTCCGGTCACCGCCGCGGCGACCATGAAGGTTCCGGCCTCGATGCGATCGGCGATGATCGCGTGATCGACGGGGTGCAGGGCCTCGACCCCGTGCACGGTGATCGTATCGGTGCCGGCGCCCTCGATCCGCGCGCCCATCTTGTTGAGCACGCGCGCCAGCTCCTCGACCTCGGGCTCTCGCGCCGCGTTGGCGATGGTACTGCGGCCGGCGGCAAGTGCCGCCGCGCACATCAGGTTCTCGGTCCCCGTCACGGTCGGGATCTGGCAACGGAAATCGGCTCCGCGCAGCCGGCCGCCCGGCACCCGCACGTGCACGTAACCGTGCTCGAGGCGCACCTCGGCTCCCATTGCCTGCAGACCCGCCAGGTGCTGATCGATAGGCCGGGCGCCAATGGCGCATCCTCCCGGCAACGAGACGCGCGCCTCGCCGTACCGGCCCACCAGCGGCCCCAGCACGAGCACGCTCGCGCGCATCTGCTTGACGAGCTCGTAGGGCGCCTCGACGCTTCGCGCGGGCTGCCCGCGGACGCGCACGACCGATCCTTCGCGCGCGACCTGCTGCCCGAGATGACGCAACAGCGCGATCGTCGTATCGACGTCTCGCAGTTGCGGCACGTTGCGGAAGACGTGCTCGCCATCGGCGAGCAGCGACGCGCACAGGATGGGCAGCGCGGCGTTCTTGGCACCGCTGATCCGCACGGTGCCCCGCAAGGTCTCGCCACCGACGATGTGGAAGCCATCCACGGCGTGCCTCGTACCCGTCCGGACCCGGTCGCACAAGCGGTTGCGGAGGTAGGGCTGCAGCCGGTTGGGGCCGTTTCGGGGCCCGGACACGGGCTCGGGTTCGGGCTCGGTCTGACGGCGCCGGCCCGTGTGGTTGATCGCGCCTTCGACTCGGACTCGGGCTCCGGTTCGGGCTCGGTCTCGGACTCGGACTCGGTCTCGGACTCGGCCTCGGATTCGCTCTCGGCTCGGTCTCGGTCTTGGACTCGGACTCGGACTCGGTCTCGGTCTCGGGCTCGGGCTCGGACTGGGCCTCGGTTTCGGATTCGGACTCGGAGTCTCTGAACCGGTCGCGGACCCGAACTCGATCGGAGACTGGGGTGGCTAGCAAGCCGTGTGCGAGACTCACGAAGCCCTGGGCCGCGCGGCGGCGTGTTAGGGTTGCAGGATGGTGCTCCCGGCGCCGGTCAAGACCACGGCGAGCTACGACGACCTGCGTGCGTTGCCGCCGCATCTCGTCGGCCAGATCATCGACGGAGAGCTGTACGCTCTGCCACGACCAGCCACCGCGCACGCATTGGCCGCCAGTGCACTCGCCTCGGACCTGTTCGACGCGTTTCACCGCGGCCGGCGTGGCCCGGGCGGCTGGATCGTCCTCGTCGAGCCCGAATTGCATCTCGACCGCGACGTTCTCGTACCCGACCTGGCCGCCTGGCGCCGCACGCGCATGCCAACACTACCCGAGGCACCCGCGCTCGAGCTCGCGCCCGACTGGTGCTGCGAAGTGCTCTCTCCCTCGACGCGCGCGCTCGACCGCGTGCTCAAGCTGCGCGTCTACGCACGGCATCGCGTCCCCCATCTGTGGTACGTGGATCCCGAGGCTCGTTCGGTCGAGGTGTTGCGCCTGGAGGGCGCGCACTACGCGCTCGTCGCAGCCCACGTCGACGACGAGCGCGTCAGCGCCGAGCCGTTCAACGCCGTCGAGCTGGAGTTGGCTCCTCTCTGGGCTCGCTGACGGCTCACCGCGCTTGCCTACGCGGACTCGGACTCGGACCGACGGCGGCGGTTGGCATTCGCGCAGCGCTGCCATGTCGAGCGCGACGGCCGCCACGACGCTCTGCTATGCACACATACCCGTCGGTCACCCATGCGTCGAGAGCGCTTCCGCAACTGGGCAGGCACGGTCGAGGCGGCGCCCCGGCAGTGGCTCAGGCCCATCGACGAGCGTGAGTTGTCGGAGCAGATCGCGCGAGCGGCCGCGGCGGGCCAGCGGGTCAAGGCCGTCGGTTCGGGACATTCCTGGAACGACATCGCGGCGGGCGACGACGTCCTCGTTTCGGTCGATCGCCTCGCGCGCCTCGAGCAGGTCGATCGGGAGCGAGGCACGATCCTCGTCGGCGCGGGTCTGAAGCTGCGGCATTTGAACGACCAGATCGCCGCCCTCGATCTCGCGCTGCCCATCGTGGGCTCGATCGCGGAGCAGACGCTCGCAGGGGTCGTATCGACGGCGACACACGGCTCGAGCCTGCGTCACGGCAACCTCTCCTCGCTGGTCGTCGGGGTTCGGCTCGTCGACGGCGAGGGGAGATTGCACCGCATCGACGAGCGGGATCCTCGACTGCCGGCGGTGCGCGTCGGCCTGGGCGCGCTCGGCATCCTGACCGCGATCGAGCTGCGCGTGGAGCGCGGTTTCCGTTTGACCGAGACCGTCGAGGCGATGCGCTTCGACCACGCCTGCGCGCGCCTGGTCGAGATCGCGCGCAGCGCCGAGTACGTCAAGCTCTGGTGGCTGCCGTCGTCGCGACGGCTGCTCGTCTATCGACACGAGCGCACGAACCGGCCGGCGAACGTCGGCCGTCGCGCCCGCTGGATCGAGCAGCGGTTGATGCACGACGTCCTGTTCGAAGCCCTGCTGCGTCTCGGAGGCCGCTTCCCGCCACTCGTCGCGCCCGTCGGCCGACTGGTTACGGAGGCCTTCGCGCGTGTCCGCCCGCGCACGGACCGTGCCGATCGCGCCTTGCGTGTGCCGATGCCGCCCGTGCATCGGGAAACGGAGTACTCGGTCGCGCTCGAACGAGGCGCCGAGCTGCTCGAGGGAACCCGACGGCTCATCGAGCGGTTGCGGCTGCGCGTCGACTTTCCGGTCGAGGTGCGCTTCGGGCCCGCCGACGACGCGTGGCTCAGCCCTTCGTACGGGCGCGACAGTTGCCACGTCGGTGCGTACATGGCCCGGGCACCCGGGGCGCAGGCCTACTTCGACGGCTTCGAGGAGCTCGCGCGCTCACTCGAGGGCCGACCGCACTGGGGCAAGGAGCACCGCGCCGAACCAACCGTGCTGCGGAAGATCTACCCGCGCTTCGACGACTGGGTCGCGGTACGCAGGCAGCTCGATCCACACGGTCGCTTCCGCAATGCGTGGCTCGACCGGACGGTGGGAACATGACAGTGACCCGGTACGTTTTCGCTGCGCCCTGATTCGGCCTCGGGCTCCGACTCGGGCTCCGACTCGGACTCACTCTCGGCCTCGGGGTCGGACTCGGACTTGGACTCGGACTCGGGCTCGGTCTCGGACTCAGTCTCGGCCTCGGCCTCGGGCTCAGTCTCGGACTCGGGCTCGGACTCGGTCTCGGGCTCGGTCTCGGTCTCGGGCTCGGTCTCGGCTTCGGACTCGGTCTCGGACTCGGACTGCGACTCGGACGCGAAGTCTCACGCGCTGGCAGGGCCCCCGCGCCGCGGTCACTTGGATGCCCGATCGCCGTCCTCAATCACGCCAGAGCGCGAGGCCTCCGGTCAGACCGGCCGCGTTGTCGACGATGCGAACCGTGTCCGGCAGCTCGCCCTTGATCTTTTTCGCGTTGCCGCCGCCGAGGTACAGCACGCGCCAGTTGAAAATGGGTGCGAGCGTGTCGATGACTTCGCGCACGCGGCGGCTCCATTTCTTTCGGCCGATGCGCTTCAGCGTCCTGTCGTCGACGTAATCCTCGTAGCTGCCCTTGCGCCCGAAGGGGAGATGACCGAGCTCGAGGTTGGGCACGAGCTTGCCGTCGACGAAAAGGGCCGAGCCGAGCCCCGTGCCGAGCGTCAGCACCATCTCGACACCTTGACCTTCGATCACGCCGAGCCCCTGCACGTCCGCGTCGTTGGCAACGCGCGTCGGCCGTTGGGTCAGCCGCTCGACGGCGGCGCGCAGATCGAACCCGTTCCAGTCGCCGTCGAGGTTCGGCGCGGTGCGCACCACGCCGTCGACGACGACGCCGGGAAAGCCTACCGAGACGCGTTCGAAAGGCTCGGCATTCATCCGCACCAGCTCGGCGAGCACCGAAACGACGGCCTCGGGCGTCGCCGGCCGCGGGGTCTCGATGCGTTGACGGTCGGTCAACGGGCGGCCCGTCGCATCGAGCACCATGGACTTGAGCCCACTGCCCCCAATGTCGAGGCACAGGGTGCGCGGCGTGGCCGGGGCGGACTTCGACGCGCACGTGGGACCCGTCGCGACGGTCGCGCCCGCCGGGGGGCCGTCCCGACGCACCGCGCGCGTCTGGCGGACCCTCGGGCCCAACCGCTGGAACTGGCTTCGGACCCGCGCCGTTGTGCGTGTCGCTTTCGTTCTGCGTGCCGCCATCGTCCGAGCCTCCGCCGCGTAGACGCTACCACGTGACCGCCACGGTCGGTCCGTGCTAGTCGCGGCGGCCATGAGCGAGCCGGCCGCCCCTGCCACCCCTGCCGATGCCGTTCCTGCCCGGGCTTCCACGCCGCCGGCCGCGACGGCGCGCTTCGAGCCGTTCGTGCCCGCATCGGTCGTGATGCGCGAGCTGACGAGTCGGGCCGTCATCCTCGGCGCGCTGCTCGGAATCGTGTTCGCAGCCTCGAGCGTGTACCTGGGCCTGAAGGTCGGCCTGACCGTGTCGGCCTCGATTCCCATCGCGGTGCTCGCGATCACGCTGTTCCGCTGGCTCGGTCGATTGCCCGCCGTGGGGCGCGCGTTCCGCGGCGCGACGATCCTCGAGAACAACATCGTGCAGACGACGGGGTCCGCCGGCGAGTCCATCGCCGCGGGCGTCGCGTTCACGCTCCCGTCCCTGCTGCTGATGGGATTCGAGATGGAGCTCGGCCGCATCTTGCTCGTGGCCGTGCTCGGCGGGCTCATCGGCGTGCTCATGATGATCCCGCTGCGCCGCGGGCTCATCGTCGAGGAGCACGGCCGGCTCGCGTATCCCGAGGGAACCGCCTGCGCGGACGTGCTGATCGTCGGCGAGCAAGGCGGCACGAACGCGCGCACCGTCTTCCTCGGCTTCTTCGTCGGCGGCGGCTACGCGATTGCCAACCTCATCCTTCGCCTCTGGTCGGACGTCTCGGCGTTCGCCGTCGATTTTTGGGGGCGCCTCAAGGGCGCGACCGTGGGCTTCGAGGTCAGCCCGCCCATGCTCGGCGTGGGCTACATCATCGGTCCGCGCGTCGCCTCGAACATGCTCGCGGGCGGTCTGCTCGCCTTCGTGGTGCTCATTCCGCTGATCCGCTTCTTCGGCGACGGGCTGACCACGCCGATGTACCCGGAAACCGCGAAGACCATCGCGGAGATGAGCTCCGGCGAGATCCGCAACGCGTACGTCCTGTACATCGGCGCCGGGGCCGTCGCCACGGGTGGATTCGTCGCGCTCGTGCGCGCGATTCCGACGATCGCGTCGGCGTTCCGCGGCGGCATGCGCAACCTGCGCGCGCGCCGCGAGGCGGCCCCGACGGCCGCCTCCGACGTGCCGCGCACCGATCGCGATCTGTCGATGCGCGTGGTCGTCGGCGGGAGCCTCGCGCTCGCCGTGGCCATCTGGCTCGCGCCGGTGCTCGACATCAATCTGCTGTCGGCCGCGCTCATCGTTTTGTTCGGCTTTTTCTTCGTCACCGTGTCGAGCCGGATCACCGGACAGATCGGCTCCTCGAGCAATCCCATTTCCGGGATGACAGTCGCCACGTTGCTGCTGACGTGCGGCCTGTTCGTGCTCGCCGGTTGGACGGGCGTCTCGTACAAGGCCATGGCGCTGACGACCGCCGCGCTCGTCTGTGTCGCGGCCAGCAACGGCGGCACGATCTCGCAGGACCTCAAGACGGGCTTTCTCGTCGGCGGTACGCCGCGCGCGCAACAGATCGCGATTCTCTTCGGCGTGGTCAGCTCCGCGCTCGTCATCGGCTTCGTGCTGCGTCTGCTCGACGCCTCGCACGCGACGTTTCGGCCCGTCGACTATCCCGACTACCGCGTCGAGCTCGCTTCGGACGCACCGCGCGAGCGAGGCCCGGACGGAGGTCAGTACGCGGTCCACTTCGTACGCGAAGAGACTGCCCCGGTGCCGCGGGGCAAATATTTGGCGACCGACGATGGACGGCTCGCATTTCTCGTCGATCCGGGCGTTTGCGGCACCTATCCGTATCGACTCGCCCCCGCCGACTTCGAAGGGGCCGACCGCGCGCGCCTGCTGCCCCCGGCCGACGCGCCGACCGAGCTCGGGCTCGACCGCAGGCCGTATCGGGTCGTCACGCTCGCCGAGGCGACCGAACGCGACGGCGTGCGTGTGCCTGCCGGCCGCTACCTCGTCGATGCCGACGGGCGCATCGCGTACGTCGCGAGCGACCTGTGGAAGTTCGATGCGCCCAAGGCGCAGCTGTTCCGCCTCATCATCGACGGCACGCTCGGCGGGCAGCTGCCCTGGGGGCTCGTGCTCGTCGGCGTTTTCCTCGCGCTGCTGCTCGAGCTCATCGGCATCGCCTCGCTTCCGTTCGCCGTGGGTCTGTACCTGCCCATCTACACGTCGGGCGCGATCTTCGTCGGCGGTCTGGTCCGCTGGCTCGTCGACCGGCGTCGCGGCCCCGACGCCGAAGGGTCAGCCGAGATGTCTCCAGGCGTGCTGACTGCATCGGGTCTCATCGCCGGCGGCGCCATCGCCGGCGTCGTCCAGGCGGTGGTGGCCTACAACGAGTGGGAGCGCCACCTGAGCCTGGGCGATCGGCTCGCGCCGTTCGCGGGCTCCCCCGACCACCCCGTGCTCTCTTGGTTCGCGCGTCTGGTCACCGATCACACCATATGGCCGCTCGTGCCGTTCCTGATCATGGCGGCGTGGCTGTACCGGATGGGCGTGCGGCGGCCTGCGCAGCCGCATCGCTGACGACAGCCGGCGGAGCGGGGCGCCGCGCGACTCGGGCTCGGGGTCGCGCTCGGACTCCGACTCGGTCTCGGGCGCGGGCTCGGATTCGGGCTCGAAAGCTCGCTCGATGCCTTTCGCACTGCACGGCGTTCACTCCTGAATCGTCACTTCGACCCCTGGGCCCCGCACGGCGACCTGATAAAGTGGCCGGGGACGCCCCGGCTCGAACCGCACGACGAGCTCGGCGCGATCACCGTGGTTGAGCACAGAGGCTTGAGCCACACGGCCGTGGCTCGCGGCGATCGGGGCGGCCCGATCGAGTGCGAGCGCACCGACGATCTCGACCACGAATCCGTCCTCGGTGTCTCGTCCACGCAATCCCGTGACCGGTCGGCTCGTCCGCAGCAAATAGGCCCGTCCGCCGGGAACGCGTCGCGCGCCGAAGGTTTGCACGAGCGCCGACGGGGACTCGCCGCTCGGCGCCACCTCCGCGTACGGAGAACCGGGCGGAATCGTGCCGGGAGGCGGGGGACGCACGGCATCGCGAATCGAGGGGAAAGTCGGCGCGGGAATCGGGCCCGGTTCGACGGCACCGAGCGAAGGGACGGTGGTGTGGGGTACCGACGGCCGCGGCGTGGCCAGGGCCGACGCCGACGACGCAGAAAGGTGCTGGGCGGGATGTTGCGCGCGGAGCGCGCCGCCAGCGCGGGCGACGTCGTGCGAAAGCGCGGTGGGGCTCGCGCTGCCGCCCGGTGGACGGAGCACGGTCGGCTCGGTCGCGAGCGGCGCGGCGGGCGAGGCCGAAGCGGGTACGGCTGGGTCCTGGGTTCGCTCTGCGGGCGGAGTCGCCGCGCGAGGCTCGGAGCCGTCGTCGCGGTCACGGACTTGCGCAGGGGCCCGCGTCGAGGAGGTCCCGAGCGCGTGTGCGAGACCGAGTACGCACAGCGCGCTCGCCAGCGCGGTCAGCACGAGATGCCGCGCTCGCAGGCCGGCACGCGCGTCCTCCGTTGCGCGATCGCGGGATCTCGCATCGACACCAGACGGCAGACTCGTCGTGCGTCGAAGGCGGGCCGGCGGAGCGGAACGCAACCGCGCGCGCATCGCGTCAAGCCCACGCCTCGCCCCCACGCCAAGCCCACGCCCGAGCGCGACGAGCGCCCGGCGAAGCCGCGGTGCGAGCCGGAGCGCGAGCCCGACCGCGAATGCTCCGAACCGGCGCGCCCATCGCGCGAGCATTCGAGCCCCGCGGCGGGACGACCGAACCAGCGCATCCAACGCCACCGCGCCCGGCGCGACCGGCGGTGCGACATCGTCGATGCGTCCGTCGCGCCCTTCGAGCGGAATCCTCCCGCCCGCACGTTCCCGCGGTTCGACGTCGCAGGGCGAGACGTGAACGTCGGGCAGGGCATGCGCCGACCCGGCCATTGACGTCGATGCGTCGACCGCGCCGTCCCGCGGGGCGTCGGCGTCTGCCCGTTCGCGTGCCTCCCACCGCTCCTCGTCGAGGATCCAGCGCGGAGGCTCGGTGTCGCGAAGCGTGGTTTCGGCCGCCGACGAGGTCGTTGCCCCAAGGCCGTCCTGCTCGCATCGCGGCTCGAGCGCGACGTCGAGCAGCAGTCGGGGAACGTCGCCGTCGACCACGACGTCCACGTTCTGCAGCGAGCCTCGGCGACCCAGCGCGTCGAGGCGCACGGCCGTACGGAGTCGGAGAAAGGGAAGCTCCTGCTCGACGAGAAGACCGTCGTCGTCCTGATGAACCAACCGGCCCACGATCGGGCTCGCGACGCCGTCGAGCCGCAACTCGAGGACGGGGCTCGGCCCCTCTCGGAGCGGCCGCAGCGCGGTCGGAGGCGGAGGAACGTACGTCTCGCCGACGACGAGCCTGCGGATCGCGTGCTCGGCGCGCGGATCGAGCGTCACGAATCGCAGACCGAATTCGGCCAGATGCGTATCGCGCTCGTGGGCCCAGACGACCTCGGCGTCCGCCTCGACGTCGGTATCCTCGAGCATGAAGCGGCAGCGCATCCGCGAGCCGACCTCCGGCAGGATCGCGGCGCGCATCGACAGGCCGCCGAGCCCCAGGTCGCGCGCGTCCGCTTCGAACGGCAAGCCCGAGTCCGCCGCGCCGACCTCGACCAGTACGTCGAGTGGCACGCGTCGCCCCCCCGAGGTCCTTCGTTCCATGCCCGTCGTCGTCTGCATTCCGACCTCCGCGATGCGGTTCGAGCGAGCCCCAAGTGCGCGTCCCCGTCCACTTTTCGACGTGACACGCACCCGAGTCCGGGTCGGGGCGCGAGACCGACCCCGGGCCCGAACCCGCCCATCGGCCCTTGCGGCGCGCGACTCGTGCTGCGATTCGTGAGCCATGCGGTTTGGCCACTTTGCCGATGGCACCAAGGGAAACAGCACTGCGCGCCCCGGTTTTCGGGCTGCTCGCTTCACACGAGCCGCGAGCTGGCTACTGGCCGGTGTCGTGATTGGCGCCGCGGTCAGCCCCGCGCTCGCCACGCCGGAGCGCGCAAGTCCCTACCGAAATCTCGGGACGCTGGCGCGCGCGCTCGTGCACGTCGAGGCGGCCTGGGTCGGCACACCCGACCAGGACCGACTCATCCGTGGGGCGCTCGATGGGCTCGCGGCGAGCCTCGATCCCCACAGCGACTACCTCGACCCGGAGGAATATCGGATGCTCGAGGCCGACGCGCGGGGTCAGTTCGGAGGCGTGGGGCTCGAGATCGAGTCGCGCGACGGATGGCTCGTCGTGCTCGGCGTCTTCGAAGGCGCCCCTGCCGCGCGCGCGGGGCTGCTTCCGGGGGACCGACTGCTGCGGATCGACGGCGTCGACGCGCGCGACATGCGGCTCGTCGACGCCGTCCGCCGGATGCGGGGGGCGCCGGGCACTTCGGTGCGCGTCGTCGTTCGTCGCCCGGGGCAGGAGGCAGCCATCGAGCGTACGCTCGTCCGCGAGATCGTCCGCGTCCCGTCGGTTCGCTCGCGCCTGCTTTCCGATCGCACGCTGTACCTCGACGTCTCGACGTTCCAGGAGAGCACGGCGCGCGAGGTGCGCGACGCCCTCGATCGTGCCTTGAACCAGGCGAGCCGCGCGGGTGGTCTGCGCGGAATCCTTCTCGACCTACGGTCCAACGGGGGCGGGTTGCTCGACCAGGCCGTGCTCGTCGCCGACGAGTTCCTCGGCGCCGGTCCGGTCGTCCGCGTGCATGGCCGCGGGGGCCGCGCGATCGCCGAGCACGTCTCGCGCGACGCCGGCACGCGCCCCGACTGGCCGCTCGTCGTGCTCGTCGACGGCTACACGGCGAGCGCCGCCGAGATCCTCGCCGGCGCGCTCCGCGACCACGGCCGCGCGGTGCTCGTGGGCCGCCGCACGTGGGGCAAGGGCAGTGTCCAGAACGTGATCCCGCTGCCCGACGGTGGCGCGCTCAAGCTCACCGTCGCGCTCTACCGGACGCCCACGGGCCGCGTCATCCAGGCGCGCGGCATCGAGCCCGACGTCGTGCTCGATGCGGTCGCCGCGCCCGATCCCTTCGTGCAGACGTCCGAGCAGGCCCTCGACGGACACCTGGAGCCCGAGCCGGGCCTGGAACGCCCCCGTCCGGCGCTGCGCGTACCGCCGCCCGATCCTGATGCCGACGGAGCCTCGGCCGCGGCATTCCCCGACGACGCGGGCGCGCGCGCCGCGCACCGCATCCTGCGGGCGATTCTCGCCGCGCGCGGCCCGTGACGTGCCGGCACGGGAGTCGCGCGTGCGCGACGTCCGCAGCCGACGCGGGGAGCTCGAGGTCGTCGCGCGGTTGCGCGCGGGCGGGTCCGAGCCCCCGCGCAGCTCGTGCGAGGTCCGCACCGCGAGACCCGGCACCGCTTTCGGCGAACGCGGCGATCTCGCCCACGAATCGAAAGCCGCGGACGGGCGGCGTCTCCCCGTGGACGTGCCCGTCGGCGACGACGCGCTCGACCGGCGCCACGCTCATCTCATCGCTCGACGGCGACGACGAGGGACGCGGGCCAGGGTCGATGCCGGTCGAGTCACGACGGATCGCGCTGCCCCAGGGCGCCCAAGCCAGTTTCGAGCCCGAGTCGGAGTCCGCGCCCGCAGCCGCACGTCCGCTTTTTTGACCCTGCGACCGCTCTCGCCGATGGTGCGTGCGGAGGCCGGTCGATGGCGGGCGCGGAGCGCGCGGACCTGGTGGGAGCCGTTCTCGACGGCCGATGGCGCCTCGGCGAACCGCTGGGAACCGGAGGAACGGGGGTCGTCTTCGAGGCGACCGACCTCGACGACGGAGCGGCCGTGGTCGTCAAGACCATGCGCCCGGCCTTCGCGCACGATCCGGACCTGTGCCGCCGGCTGCGCCGCGAGGCCGAGGTCGCCCGCACCGTGGGGCACCCGGGCATCGTGCCCGTGCTCGCGGAGGGAACGCTCGCGGACGGTTCGCCGTACGTCGTGATGCAGCGGATCGTCGGGGAAAGCCTCGGGCGATTGTTGCTGCGACACGGCCCGCTCGAGGAGCCGGTGGCCGCGCTGCTCGGGATGCGGATCGCCTCGATCCTGCACGCTGTGCACGCGCGCGGCTACGTGCACCGCGATCTTAAACCCGAGCACGTGCTCGTCGGCATCGGCCCGCAGGGTCTGCTCGAGGTCTACCTGATCGACTTCGGCGTGTGCGCCGCACCGACCGCCCCAGCCGACGAGCGTCACCGCGAACGGGGCCGCGTGTACGGGACGCCCACGTACGTCTCGCCCGAGCAGGCGATGGGGGATCCGGACGTCGACGGACGCGCGGACGTCTTCGGGCTGGGCGTCGTGATGTTCGAGGCGCTCACGGGTCGCGTGCCGTTCACGGCGCCGAACGTGGCGTCGCTGCTGCGCCGTATCATCCGCGAGGACGCGCCGCGCCTGGGGCTCGTCGCGCCGTGGATCAGCCGCGAGATGGACGAGATCGTCTCGCGGTGCCTGGCGCGCGTGCGCGAGCAGCGCATGCCGTCGATGCGCGCCGTCGCGCGCGCGATGGCGCCGCTCGTCTCCGACCGGCTCGAAGCGGCCGCGCGGCTCGGCCGGCGCCTCGGCGCACGCGCGGTGCCCTACGACGCGATGCCCACGCCCCTCGCCGAAGCGGCAGCGTGACGGCGGCGCTCGCTCGGCTCGGGCGCGCGCGCGATTCCGGCTCGCGCCCTCCGTCGAACTTCCTGCGTCGGAAGGGTTGGTCCAGTACGGCCTCGGGCACCAATCCGTCCCCGACTCGGAACCGGGCTCGGGCTCGGACTCCGACTCGGACTCGGTCTCGGGCTCGAGCTCGGACTCGCCAGCGGAAGCAGGTTCTCAGTCGGAATCGGGTTCCGACTCGCAGTACCCCTCGACGACATCCATGCACGTGATCGGCGCGGTGACCCGAGCTCGGATTTGGGTCCGGTGTCCAGCCTCCTCCGATGCATCCAGTGCTGCGACGCCTGCCGTCCATTCGAGCCCGCGCCGACGCGGCGTTCCGGCGTGATACAAAACCCTCGTCGTGGTGCAGGTGCTGCTCGTACGACACGGCGCGGCCATCGACGGGGCGGCGGCTCCGTCGGACGCCGAGCGCTGGCTCCTACCCGACGGACGGCGCCGCGTGCGCGAAGTGGCTCGCGTGCTTGCCGCTCGAGGCGTCGGCGCCACGCACCTGTACACGAGCCCGCTTGTACGCGCCGTGCAGACGGCGGAGATCCTCGCAGCGGCGCTCGAGCCCGAAGCCGTGGTCGTGCATCCGCCGCTCGCCGGCGGGACGACGGCGGGGGCGCTGGCGCCGGTCGAGCGCGCGCAGGACGGCGAGACCGTCGTCCTCGTCGGACACGAGCCCCTGTTGCGGGCGATGGCGGCACGCCTGACGGGCTTCGATCATTTTCCTGGCCTCCGTCCCGGCGCCGTCTGTGCGATCGGCTGGCGAGACGGGACCGGTTCCTTTCGTTGGATGATCGACCCGCGCACGCTCGCCGTGATCGATACCCTCGACGGCGTGGACTGACGGCGGCGGTCACGTTGCTCGACGTTGCCGACGGCTGAAGCGAGCTCGGGCCCGAGGCCGAGTCGGAGTCCGGGGCCGAGCCCGAGTCCGAGCCCGAGACAGAAACCGAGTCCGAGTTTGAACCGCCATGAACCAACCTGACTCCCGCTGTGAGAGTCGTCGCGTCCCGCGGGCGCCCAAGCGAAAGCCAGGACACGAGCGCAATGTGCAGCCGATCCGGAACCCGAGCTCGAAGCGTTCCTACCCGCGCCTCGGCGAGCCGCCGCGGCTCCCCATGCTCGTCGCCGCCCGGTCCATACGCGCAAGGTTCAGACGGGGGGCCGGATCGCCGGGATCGAGATCGCGCGCGCGTTCGAACGCACGACGCGCCTCCTCGCGGGCGCCGAGCGCGAGCAGCGCGGCTCCGAGCCCGTTGTGCGCGGCGGCGAGCGCCGGAGCGCGCGCGATGGCCTGGCGGTAGGCCGCCTCGGCCGCCACGGACTGCCCGTCGAGCAGCAACGCATGGCCGAGCTTGAGCCAGCTCGCGGCGTCGGCGTCTTCGCGCGCGAGCGCCTCGCGATAGGCGGCCAGCGCCTCCTGGATGCGGCCCGCATCGCGGTACAGGTCACCCAGTCCGAGCAACGGCTCGGCGTCCCCGGGCGCCAGTTCGGCTGCACGCCGCAGGGCGTGGACCGCCGCCTCCGACCGGTCGAGCGCCGCGAGGGCGAGTCCACGTCCGAGCCACGCATCGGCGCGCGATGGAGCCAGCGCCAGTGCCGCCTCGAACGCGCGCAGCGCCTGCTCGTGCCGATTCGCGAGCCGGTGCAGGCGGCCAAGATTGACCAGCGGAACGGGGTCGACCGGCGCGAGCTCTCGAGCACGCTCGTAGGCCGCGATGGCCCCCTGCACGTTCCCCACCCCCTCGCGCGCGATGCCGAGCGCGTTGTGGACCGCCGCGACCGACGGCTCGATCCGCGCGAGCCGCTCGAGCCATTCGAGGGCCTGAGGGGCTCGCCGCAGGTCGAGCGCGATGTCCGCGGCGAGCAACAACGCACGGGGCGAATCGGGGTCGAGTCGCAACGCGGCCCGAGCGTGATCGAGCGCTGACTCGAGGTCGGTCTGCCGGCGCGCGATCTCGGCCGCGAGCACGCGAAGCGGGGCCGTCCAGCCACCCGCCTCACGCCGCGCGACCTCGAGACGACGGCCCGCGTGAACGAGATCGCCGCGCTGAAGGGCCTCGATGGCGAGCGCCTCGTTCCATAGCGCCCGGGCTCGACGCCCCCCTACCCCGGACGAGACGAGCGACTCGAGTCGGTCCGCCGCGCTGGACGCGCGAAGCCGATCGATTCGTGGCGCCTCCGCGAGCGGAGCCCGAAGCCGTGCCTCGGCTTCGTCGAGCGCCCTTCGGATGGAGACGCCTCGCCATGCGTCATGCGCGAGGGCGATCCCCACGGCCCCGCAGACCGCGAGGCCACCGAGCACGAGCACGCGACGAGCGCGCATGCCCGCAGGCTCGGAACGGACCGTGTTCCCGTCAAGTTTCCGCTTGCGTCTCGCGATGGAAGCAACCGCTGCTCGTCGATGCCCCCGCGCCCGCCCCGTCCCGGGTGCCGTAGCGCGGCGGTGCGAAGAAGAGATATGCTGATGGTGCATGCGGCTGGCCACGACGTTGGCGGCGCTGCCGCTGCTCGCAGGCTGCGCGTCGGGCGGAAGCGGCTCACGGGATGCAGGCCGCTCGGGAAGCGACGGCACCGTGGACGGCCCGTTGCGCGACGGACCCGCGACGGACGGCCGGACCGACGCGAGCCCCGCCGACGCGATGCGAATGGACGTCATGGTGATGACTGATGCCGGCGATCCATGCGGGGACGTGCGCTGTGGCCCGTTCGAGCGTTGCAACCGGATGCTCCGGATCTGCGAGCCGTACCCCGAGTGCCTCGCGCCGACCGATTGCGGCCCGGGCGAGGTCTGTCGCCACCGTTTCTGCTTGCCGTCGGGCGCGGATCCCGACGGCGACGGAGTGACGGCCGCCACCGACTGCGACGAGACCAATCCGGCGATCTCGCCGTCCGCGACGGAAGTGTGCAACGGCACGGACGACGACTGCGACGGAAGGGCCGACGATGGCGATCCGGGGCTGCTATGCGCGGGTGATCCGGCAGGCGGCATCTGCATTTCGGGGCGTTGCGGCTGTCCGACGGGACTGTTCGATCTCGACCGCAATCCGACCAACGGCTGCGAGTGCATGGCCAGCCCCGCGGTGGACACGGGCACGAGTTGCGCCGGCGCCATCGATGTCGGAACGCTTTCGGACGTGGGACAGACCGCGACCGTGAGCGGCAACGTCCTGCCGCCCGAGCGCGAGGTCTGGTACCGCTTCCGCGCCACCGACGCGCCCGACTCCGACTGCGACCGCTTCCACGTGCGCGTGCAGTTCCGCGTCAATCCGAGCGACGCGTACGCGTTCACGGTATTTCGCGGGAGCTGCGACATGGCCGCGTGCGACGGCGCGATGCTCTACACGCAGTACGACTGGGCGACCGATTTCCGCAACGCTGCCTCCGGAACGGGCGAGTGTCCCTGTCGACCGGAGCCCGCCTCTCCCGGCAACAACTTCTGTCGCGACAATTCCGCCGATTTCTTCGTGCGCGTACGGCGCCGGCCCGGCACGCCCCTCGCCTGCGACGGCTACGTCCTCGAGCTGACCAACGGCGTCTACCGCACCTGAACGCGTCGACCGCGTGGATCGACGACGCCAGTGCGCCTTTCGAGAGCGAGATCGAGACCGAGGCCGAACTCGAGGACGAGACCGAGCCTGCGTCCGAGTCCGAGACGGAGTCCGAGTCCGAATCCGAGCCCGAGGCCGAGCCGGGCCGATGATCGGAATACGGCCGTCGGTGCCGTCGAGCGACGCGATCGACGAGGTCAGCCTCGGGCGCCCGCAGCGGTGCGAGGCACCGGCCAATCGGCCCTCGCCACCGCCTCCTCCGTCGCTGCAGCGGCCGCGTCGCGCACGGGCCGCATCGCCGAGAATCCGCGCGCACGCACGTGATTGACGTGCAGACCGCGACAGCGCGGCGACTCGACGCACTGCGCGCATCCCATCGAGCGGACGTAGTACTCGTCCTGCACGAAGCGCCGGCCGTAACGGAAAATCTCGATGCGGCCATCCGGCCGCAGCGCACCGAGGTCCAATCGCGGCGGGCGCGGACGCGGAGGCCTGCCGAGGATGCATCGCGGAACGTCCTCGACCGGAATCGTCGCGGGAAGCGCGGCAAACAGCGCATGCAGATCGGGCAGCGCCGCGTCGGCCTCCGAAAGGCGCTCGAACGTCGGCAGTCGCAGCACCAGGCGCGGCTCGCGCTCGGCGTGGGACAGGATCCAAGGAACCGTCGAGCGAGTGACGTGAACGACGAGCTCGAAGCAGCCCGTGCGGCCGTGCAGCGCAGCCGCCTGTTCGGGACCCGTCGCCACGACGGCCCGTAGACGTCGGCCGGCCAATGCATCGCACGGACCTTCTTCGATCCGCTGCGGCAAACCGCTCCAATCGTCGAGCTGCAGGCACAGCTCGTCGACCGAATCGAACGGGCGCACCGCCTCCAAGGCCGCCGGTAGGTCCGGGGCAATCACGTGCAGGCGCCGGCAACCCGCCCGGCGCAACAACGAGGGCGGGTCGAGCACCGGCTCCGATTCCGCCGCCCGCCACAACGGCAGACGCGCACGCCCGTCGAGCTTGCGCGCGCTGGCCGGATCCCCGCCGAAGATCGGCGGCTGACGCGCCTCCCAGGTCACGTCGAGGCGCGCTTCCTCGAAGGTGCCCTCGCGCACACGCGTGCGCAGCGCGTCGAGGCCGTCGCACAGTCGTTGCAGGTAACAGCGCGCACAACGCTCGGGCGTACGGCAATCCAGGGGGGTGCCGTCCTCGAGCAGCCGCTCGAATTCCTCGCGTCGGCCGCGGATCTCGTCGTGGAGCTTGTACGGGTCCTGGATGAGATGTTCGAACCCCTCGCAGTGCTCGGGCGGGAAACGATTGAGCCAGATCTGCACGTCGGGACGGCGTGACCACGCGAAGGCCCGCACGAGGTGCGGCCGCATTTCCGCGAGGTCGTAGAACAGATGCGCGCGTCCTTCGGACCAGGCGCGGCCGAAAGGTACGATCTGGAGCAGGTCGAACTCGCGAATTCCCTCGCGGTACAGCATCTCGATCGTCTCGGCGAGCAACCGCACGTTGCCCCGGTTGACGCAGATGTCGGCGTTGACCACGAGCCGGCCACTGCGCACGGCCGCCCGAAGCCCGGCCATCTCCTCGTCGAACGCCCCGCGCACGCCGACCAGCGCGTCGTGCACGCGCGCGTTGGGGCCGTGCACGGAGAACGTGACCTCGTCGAGGCCGGCCTCGATGCACCGCCGCAGGAACTCCTCGTAACGGAACATCCGGCCGTTGGTGACGGTCTGAATCCAGCGATAGCCGGCGAGCCGACCGAGCCGGATGAAGTCCACGAAGTTCGGATGGATGGTGGGCTCACCGCCGGAGAGAATGAGCCGCTCGGCGCCCTTGCGGCGGCCCTCGAGGATCTGGGCCCGCACCTCGGCCCGATCTCGAATGCGCCCATCGTGCGCGTCCGAGTCCAGGCAGAACACGCAACGGTCGTTGCAGTCGAACGTCAGGCGGACCCAGTTGCGCTTCTCGTGCGCAGCCTCTTCGCGCGCCAGGACCTTCTGACGACCCGTCGCAGGCTCGTGCGGGGCGCCCGACTGCACGCCACGACGAGCATACACGAGCCCGCGCCACTCGCCTGCGGGCCATGACGTCGGCCGAGGTTGACCCTGCTTCGTGCCCGGTTACCCTCGCGGCGCGTCGAAGCAGGAGGCAGGGCGGTGATCGTCGGGGTTCCGAAGGAGATCAAGACGCGCGAGTACCGCGTGGGCATCAACCCGGGCGGCGTGCGCGCCCTGGTCCGCGCCGGACACGAGGTGCGCATCGAGAAGGGCGCGGGCGAGGGCGCCGGGATTCGCGATGCCGACTTCGTCGCGGCCGGCGCGCGGATCGTGCCGAGCGCGGCCGATGCCTGGGAAGCCGACCTCGTCATGAAGGTCAAGGAGCCTCTGCCCTCCGAATACGCCTATTTCCGGCCCGGCCTCGTCCTGTACACGTACCTGCATCTTGCGCCGTTGCCCGAGCTGACGCGCGAGCTGATGGCGCGCGGCGTCCGCGCCATCGCCTACGAGACGATCCAGAACCCGGACGGCTCGCTGCCGCTGCTGCGCCCCATGAGCGAGGTGGCGGGCCGCATGGCCGTCCAGGTGGGCGCGGCCTGCCTGCAAAAGGAGCACGGGGGCAAGGGGCTGTTGCTCGGCGGCGTGCCGGGCACGCGTCGAGGACGCGTCGTGATCCTCGGCGGCGGAATCGTCGGCAGCCACGCCGCACGCATCGCGGTGGGGATGGGCGCGCTGGTCACCGTGCTCGACATCCACCACGACCGCATGGCGTACCTCGAGGACATCTTCCAGGGCGCGATCGAGACGCTGTACAGCAACCCAGCGAACGTCGAGGAGGCCGTCACGCAGGCGGATCTGGTCATCGGCGCGGTGCTGGTCCCCGGTGCCAAGGCGCCGGTGCTCGTCGACCGCGCGATGCTCGAGAAGATGGAGCCCGGCTCGGTCGTCGTCGACGTCGCGGTCGATCAGGGTGGCTGCATCGAGACGTGCCGGCCGACGACGCACGATGCGCCGACGTACGTCGTCTCCGGCGTCGTGCACTACTGCGTTCCCAACATGCCCGGCGCCGTCGCGCAGACGAGCACGTTCGCCCTGACCAACGTGACGCTTCGGTACGCGGAGATCATCGCGTCGCGGGGCGTCGAGGCGGCCGTGCGCGAAAACCCCGCGCTCGCGCTGGGCGTCAACTGCTGGGACGGAGCCTGCACCTACGAGGCCGTCGCGCAGGGAGTCGGCGTGCCGTACACGCCCCTCACGGAAGCCCTCGGAGGGCGCTGATCGAATGCAGGCGGTGACCGCGTCGCCCATCTCGTGGACGCGGGTTCCGCTTCCGACTCGGACTCGGACTCGGGCTCGGTCTCGGTCTCGGCCTCGGTCTCGGGCTCGGTCTCGGGCTCGGTCTCCGACTCGGGCTCGGACTCGGGCTCGGACTCGGGCTCGGATGCGGTCTTGGTCTCGGACTCAGACTCGGTCTCCGACTCGGTCTCGGCCCCAGAACTCGATCTCCGACTCGGACTCGACCGCGAGCACCGGCCCACGCTCCGGCGTTCGATCGCGGCTGTGCCTCCGTTCGCAGCGCCGCACGTGCCGAAGCGGTGCGTCGCGGCGGTCACCTACGCCGGGATGGAACCGGCGGAGGCGCAGATGGCGAGCCGCGAGGCGGAGGCACCGGAGGCGGGACCGATCGGGGCGCCGCCCCGGGTCGAACGGAAGTCGGAGCAGGAGGCGGCGTCGAACGCTGGCCGAGTACGGGGGGTCGAACCGAGGAGGGCGGTGGCGGCGGCCCCGGCTTCGGAGGTGGCCCCGAGACCGGGAGTCCCTCGACGTCTTCCTCGGGCTCGATCTCCTCGAGAACGACCTCCTCGGCCGATCCGGCGCCGGCCGACGAAGGCAGCCTTGCGCCCCGCAGCGACGCCATCATCGCGTCCTGCGTTTCGTCCCCCGTCAGGGATGTTTCGTCGTCGAAAATCGGATCGAAACCGCGCGGTTGCGCCGGGGCCCCGCTCTCGACCGGTTGCATCTCGGCAAGGTCGATCTCGCCGGTGCCCTCACTCACCTCGGCCGCGAGCACCCCAGCCTGCTGCTCCGGGGCGCGCACACCGTCAGCTTCGACCCTCGGCTCGCGCGAACCGAAGCGACCCGGGAGGGTCGTCGGCTCGGACCCGAACGGGTCGCGCGTCGCCCGAGACGGTGCGTGGATCGCGGGCTCGCCGTCCTGCCGCAAGGCCTCGTCGAGTCGCGCGACGAAGGAGTCCGGCGACGGCAACCCGGGATCCGTAAAGTCCCCGACCTCCGCATGAGCCAACCCCTCGTCGGGGACCCGGGGGACAGGCGACTCGGTCGAGTCTTCTTCGAAGCGCGCGGAAGCGTCGGGCGCTTCGCGCAGCCATTCCGAGGCGACGTTGCCCGGCAGGGACCGGGACGGCGGCGTCGATCGAGCCGGGGGAAGCGCAGTGACGGCCGAGTCCTCGGCCGGCTGCAAAGCATCGTCATCCGCGATCGTGGCTGCTCGCGGGGGCCTTGCGGGCGGCTGCGCGAGCTCATCCTCCAGCTCATCGGGCGACAGCCGTCGCGTGGAGGCACCGAGCCGCCCGAGAGCCGCGCGGGCCGCCTCGTGATCGGGCGCGATCGTCAGCAGCCGCTTCCACGCGTCGAGCGCCTCCCAGCGGTTGTGCAGGTCGCGCTCCCACACGAGCGCGATCTCCTCGAGCAGGGCCACGCGGCGCGCCGCCTCCGAGGTCCGCTCGACGTCCCGCTCGAGCACAACCACCAGCTCCTGCAACCGGCCCGAACGCCGCAGCGCACCCTGGAGTGCGCGCTGCAGCTCGACGTCGTGCGGGCGCAGCGCGAGCGCGCTCGCGTACACGTCCGCCGCCTCGGCGTAGCGCTCCAGCTCCACCTCGAGAATTCGGCCCCTCCGCCGCATCAGCTCGAGCGTCGTTTCGGCGTCCACCGCCTCGGCCGCGACGCGCGCGAGCCAGCGCTCCAGATCGGCGAACCGTCCCAGCCGCTCCGCGACCGACTCGAGGGCCTCGTGCAGGCTCGCCGATCGCGGCGCGAACGAGAGCCCCGCGACGAGCGTCGCGAACGCACCCGGTTCGTCGTCGAGCACTTCGCGCTGCAAACGCGCTGCGCGCTCGAGCAGCAGGGCCGCCTCGTCGGGCGACTCGTCCGAGGAGCGATCGGCCAGTTGCCGGTACAGCTCGACCAGCGCACGCGCGGCCGACTCGCCCGCGGGCTCGCCCCGCTCCTCGTCGAGCGCGAGGATCGCGCGTTCGATCGGCTCGGCGAGCTCGGGGCTACGAACCGAGAGCGCCACCGCCTGCGCGGCGAGCTCCATCGCCCGCGCGCGGTCCCCGAGCACCCCGTCGGCCAGCCGAACGGCGCGCAGCAGGGCATCGACCCGACCGGCGTCGTCTGCAGCGCGCCGCTGTCTGCGCTCGTAGACGACGAACAGCTCGTCGGCTCGACCGGAACGAGCCGCCAGTCGCTCCGCTTCGGCCAGCAGTTCGTCATCGTCCGGACGCATCGCGGCCGCGCGCAGGATCCGGTCGAGCGCCGCCGACGGGTCACCCGCGCGCTCGTCCAGCAGCCGCGCGTGGCGACGCAGCAGGCCCACGCGGACCTCGTCGTCGTCGAGCCGGCGCAGCAGCGTGTCGTAGACCTGCGCGAGCCGATCCCACGCCCCCGCGGCCGCGGCGAAGCGATCGACATCCTCGAGCAGCTCCAGCCGGTCTAGGTCGGCGGCCAGCGCCTGCAACGACGCCTCGAGCGCCCGCTCGGGCGCTCCGACCATCTCGTCGAGCGCATGGGCCGCGTCCATCCACCGCCGGACCCGTTCGGCCTTCTCCGTGGCCTCCGCGGCCAGCCGCGCGTACAGCGCGGCGAGCGCCTCCCCGCGCGCGGCCGTCCGCGCCAGCGCGCGAAGGTCCTCCTCGGCACCCTCGTCGCCCTCGACGACGCGCGCCTCGAGACGGTTCCACGCGCCATCGACGTCCCCGAGCCGTTCGAGCGCGATGGCGGCCGCCCGCCGCACCAGCCGCCCCACCTCGGCGGGATCCTGCTCGATGCCGGCGAGCGCATCGAGCACCGCCACCACGTCCGCGTGGCGGCCGGTGCGCTCGAGCAACGGGACCAGGCGCCGCTGCGGCACCGGATCGGTCAGATCGGCGTCTGCCCAGATCTGCAGGACGGCGATCGCACGTGCGGGGTCGGCGAGCGGTCCCTCGTACAGGTCGGCCAGACGCGCCGCGAGCGGCACCCGCAGGCCCTCGTCCTCCGTGATCGCGAGCCGGCGCTCCAGGACCTCGGCGAGCGCGGCGAGCTGCCCGCGACGTTCGTGGACGTCCGCGAGCAGCGCGAGCGCGGGCAGGTACTGCGGATCGAGCACGTCGAGCACCTCCCGCAACGCCTCGACGGCCGCCTCGTCGTCTCCGAGACGCGTCGCGAGCTGTTCCGCGCGCTCGAACAGGAGATCCCGGCGCTCTTCGGGATGCTCCACGCGCCGGGCTAGGCGTCCCGCCAGATCCGCGCGGCCGGCCGGATCGTCGCGCTTACGCGCGAGCGCAAGCAGATAGCGTAGGGCCTCCTCGTCCTCGCCCGCGGCCAGCACCTCGCCCCACGCCTCGGCCGCCGCGTCCTCGTTGCGTACCCGCTCGGCGAGCACTCGCGCGATGCGCCGGTACACCTCGGCCCGCGCGGCCGCTTCGGGCTCCCTCGAGGCGCGCTGCCTCAGCAGGACGACCAGATCCCGATAGCGCCCCGCGCGGTCGTACACGTCGCACAGCGCGTCGAGCAGCGCCGTCGAGGCCGGATCGAGGTCGACCGCCTTGCCGTAGTACTCCGCGGCTCGTTCGAGGTCGCCGAGACGTTCGTCCGCGATTCGACCCATCTGCGCGTAGAGCGAGGCGCGCTCCGCCTGCGCGGCGACCTCGACCTCGTACGAGAGCGTCTCGAGCAGCCGAGACCAGTTGCCCGCCGTCTCGTCGATCCGCCGCATGCGTGCGATCGCGTCCCGATCGCCGGGCTCCTCGTCGAGCAGACGCGCCGCGGTCTCGAACGCCCCCTCCTCGTCGCCGACACGGGTCTCGAGCACGTCCGCCAGCAGGCGCAGCAGTCGTACGCGCTCCGCTCCCGTGGCCGTCTCAAGGCGCAACCGCAGCAGGGGGACCGCTTCGAGGTAGGCCCCGGCCTCGAGCAAGACGTCGCACAGACGCTCCCGTGCGGACGGATCGGCCGGGCGCAGCTCGTACAGCGACCGCAGTGCGACGAGCGCTTCGTGCAGGTCCCCGCGACGTTCGCGGTGGATGTCGGCGATGCGGGCGAGCAGCGCGGCCTTCTCGTCCGGTTCCACAACGCCGAGCACGCGTCGCTCGAGTACCTGCACGAGCTCGTCCCAGCGACCCACCTGCTCGAGCAACCGTTCGAGCGCGGCACGCGCCTCCTCGTCGGTCGGATCGAGCGCGGCCACGGCCCGCCACGCACCGATGGCCCCGTCGGGATCGCCGAGCCGACGTTCGCTGATCTCCGCCACCTCGCGCAGACGCAGCTTGCGAGCCTCGACGGTCTGGCCGGCCACGCGCGCCGCCGCGAGCCACAGCTCGCGCAGCTCGGACCACGCTCCGCGGGCGCGCAAACGCGCCTCGAGATGACCGAGCGCCTCGCCGTGCGTCGGGTCGATTGCGAGCAGCTCGCGGGCCCGCGCCTCGGCGAGATCGTGCTCGCCCTCCGCGACGTGCAGGGTCACCAGCTCCCACAGCCGCCCCACGCGCTCCTCCGGAGGCAGCGCGGCCAGTGCGACCGACAGCGCGCGTGCCGTGTCCGCTCCGCGTCCGAGCCTCCGGTACAGCGGCAGCAGCGCTTCGGCAATCGCGACATCGCCCCGTTCGAGCAAGGGCTCCCAGCACGCGACCGCGTCCTCGATCTGATCGACGTCGACGTACGCCTGCCCCAGGCGCCGCCGGACCTCGTCGGCGACAGGTCCGTCCGGTGCCGCATGCAGGTAGGCGACCCAGCGCAACGGAAGCAAGTCCTGCCGCCCGCACTGCGGAGCGAGTCGCTCGAGCAACGCGAGAGCCGCCTCGTGATCCGGCGCCGCGTCGAGCGCCGCCTCGGCGTAGGCGAGCGCGTGATCGAGCGGCACGACCTCCGCCATCTGATGCAGCAAGTCGGCCGCTCGACGTCGATCCTCCGTCGCCGCCGCGGCGTCGACGGACCGCTCCGCGCGTCGCAGCAGCATCGTCGCCATCTCGTGCATCACGGCGAGGTCCCCCGGCGCCATCGACAAGGCCCGACGAAGCGCCGCGATGGCGCCCTCGAGATCGCCCAGCCGGTCCGCACGCACGTACGCAAGCTCGCGTAGCAACGCGAGCCTGCGACCCGGATCGGGCTCCGCGGCGATCTCGAGGTCGTAGAGCGACGCGGCCGCCTTGTAGTTGCCCGCGTTGCGATAGATCTCACGCGCGGCGTAGATCGCCGGGACGAGGCTCGGATCCAGCTCGAAGGCTCTGCGGTAGTGACCGATGGCGCGGTCGGCCCGCTGCATGCGCCGCTCCCACAACTCGCCGAGCTCGTGCTGGATGGTCGCCTGCACCCGCGGGTCGGCGCCGGCCGCCGCGAGCGCGTCGGCCCTGCGCTCGAGCAGCTCGACGACGCGTCGGACATCGCCGCTCTCCTCGAAAAGCTGCCGGAGCCGCGCGACGGCCTCCTCGTGCAGCGGATCGCGCTCGATGGCCCGCTGGTAGAGCAGCAAGGCGCGCGGCCGATCGCCGAGCGCACCGAGAACCAGCTCCGCGGCCTCGTAGAACGCACGGCCAGCCGCCGTCACGTCGGGCGAACGCGCCGCCCAGCCTTCGAGCAGGTTGGCGAGCGAGGCGTAGTCGCCGAGACGGTGGTAATGCGCGCGCAGCGCCGCGAACGCCTCCGCGTCGTCCGGATCGCGCCGCAGTCGCGCGATGAGCTGCTCGGCCAGCGGATCCACCGGGGTCGGAGCAGGCTAACACGTGCCTCGCGGATCCGTCCCGATTCCGCTCCGTTCGGCCGCGGCGGCCCGGGCTCGGACGCGGCCGCGACGCACGCGCCGAGGTTCAGGACGCTTCCGCCCATCGTCATTGGCGACGACGCAGGGCGACGAGCAATCTCTCGACGCCGAACGCAGGCGCGAGCAGGTAGCCACGCCGTGCGTCCGAGTCGGACGGTGGGCCGTGCTCCTCGACGACCTCGAATCCGGCCTCACGAACGAGCCGTCGCGCTCGCTCGGACGTCATCGTGCCCTGCAGCGGCTCTCCGATGAGGCGAAACGCTACCGAAACGAGGGCGGAAAAAACCGCGGGCAAGGGCTCCGCGTACGACATCACGAGCACGCTGCCCGGCGCGGAGCGCCGCGCAATCCGGTGAAGCACGTCCGCGGTGACGTCCGCAGGCAGATACATCGTGACGCCCTCCCAGATCCACAACGTCGGCGCGTCCAGACGGTGGCCTGCCGCCGCAAGAACCTCGTCGAGGGATTGGCGTGAAAAATCGGCCGCGGCCCAAACCAGTTCCTCCGCGACCGTCGCGTGGCTCGCGGCCCGATCTCGTTTCCAGGCCTGGGTCGCCGGGTGGTCCACCTCGATGACGCGACGCCCGCGAAGCGCGTCGAGCCGCCACGCACGCGTGTCGAGCCCCGCACCGAGCACGACCACCTGCGCGGGCGCGGCGGTCTGGACGACCTCGTCGACCGCGAGCATGCGCCAGGTCGCATGGTCGACCAAACCGACGGAGGCGAAGCGAAGCGTCGCGCGCAGCAGCCCGCCCCACGCCGATGCGAGCACACGCTCGAAGGCGGCCCCCGCCGACGGCCACAACAGCGCGGAGGCGAGAGGATCGCGACGCCGTTCGTCGAGCCCCACGCCCCGACCGAATGCGACGACCCGCGCGGTCAGGCTCGGACGGTTATCGCGCATGGCACGCACACACGCAGGAGCGAACGCGGTACAAGCGATCGATTGTGGCTCGACACGGCACACCCAGACACATGTCCTCAGCCGAATCTACCAGTGCTTGCGCAGGCATGGCGATTGCTGCGACGCTTCGAGCATGAACGGCGGAAGCATCCGAGACATCGGCTCGCTCGTCTTCGTGGGCATCTCTCTCGCCGCCGCGGCCGCGATCAGCCCGACGCGTGCGAGGGCCTGCGGTGGCTGTTTCGTGCAGACGGAAGAGGTGACCGTCGTCACCGCGCACCGCATGGCCGTGGCCATCTCCCCGACGCAGACGACGTTGTGGGATCAGATCCAGTACGCGGGCAATCCGAGCGACTTCGTCTGGGTGCTTCCCGTCGCGGGCACCACACTCGTCGAGCTCGCGGACAACGCATTCTTCGAGGCGCTCGAGCGGCGCACGCGCATCGAGCTTCGCGGCGTGTTCGCACCGCCGCCGACATGCCCCGATCCGTGTGGGAGCTTCGTCTTCGGATCCACGGCCGGCGAGGCGCCCCGCACCGGAGCCGACGCGGGCGGCCCGCCCGTCACGGTCTACGGCGAGGCCACCATCGGCCCCTACCAGACCGTGACGATCGGGTCGGAAAATCCCGAAGCCCTCGTCGATTGGCTTCAGGACAACGGTTACGCCGTGCCCGACGCGATCCTGCCCATCATCGAGCATTACGTTCGCCTACGGATGAACTTCGCCGTTCTGCGCCTGGCGCCCAACGCGGGCGTCAACCAGATGCAGCCGGTGCGCGTGACCACACCGGGCATGATGCCGGTCTTCCCCCTGCGCATGGTGGGCGCGGGCGTGGCCGACTCGGTCGAGCTCGAGCTGTACGTCCTCGCCGAGGGACGCTGGAGCGCGCAGAACTTCGCGACCGTCGAGGTAGCGCGGGATCAGATCGCGTACGACTGGAACACGGGGCGATTCACCTACGAGCAGCAATTCGACGCCGCGCTCGCACGCGTCGGCGGACGTGGGTGGGTGGCCGAGGCGGCGTTGCCCTTCGACGCGTGGTATCCGATGGTCGCCTCGTACTGGAGTCTCGACGAAGGTGGAAGGCGCCGGACGCCGACCGACGATCTCGCAGTCGCGCGCACGGGCCTCGACGCGCCGTTCCTGACCAAGCTCCGGACGCGGCTCGCCGCGCGGCATCTCGACGAGGATCTCGTCCTGCAGGCCGCCGAGACGGACGACCGGATCGACACGACCATCAACGTCGTGCGGGAGCTGAATCGACCGACGCTCCCGCCGTGTCCCACCGAGTGCACCGTGCCCGGGGCCGGACCTCTCGCCGCAGGACGGGGCGGTCCTTCCGGCGTCGCCTTCGGCGCGGACGGACGGGGCGAGGGCCTGTGCGCGGCCGCTGCGGGCCCAACCGGCGCGAGCCTGCTTGGCTGGGCGTGGGTGCTCACCCTGTTCGGATTGCTACGGCGGCGCGCGCGCTGACGGCGTCGACGCGGTGCTCAAAAGCGTGCCGGGAGCGTCGTCAAGGGCGGTCCCGACGCGGAGAACATAGGTCGCGACCCAGGCCAAACCGAAGACCGAGCTCGAGCCGGACGTGGCAATCCCACCAACCGACCGCACCCATCGGACGTCGGGTTCGCAGGCACCGAAGGCGAAGGAAGGCCCTCGACGGTCCGTTCGACAGCGCGCGAGGTCCGGGTCAAGATTGCCGGCCTTCGATGCGCGCCCTGCTCGAGCGCGAGTTCCTGTTCGTCGCGGGCAAGGGGGGCGCCGGCAAGACGACCGTGAGTGCTGCGCTCGCGCTCGCCGCGGCGCGCCACGGCAAGCGCGTGCTCGTGGCGATGTGCAATGCCCGCGAGCGCCTCTCGACGCTCCTCGAGGTCGACCCGATCGGGCCGCGCAACACCCCCGTGCTGCCGGGCATCGAGGCGGTCAACATGCGGCCCGACGTCGCGCTCGAGGAGTACGGAATGATGGTGCTCCGCGTCCGCGCGGTCTACCGCGCGGTCCTCGAGAACCGCGTCATCTCGGCGTTCGTTCGGGGCACGCCGGGCGTCGAGGCGTGGACGATGCTGGGCAAGGCCTACTTCCACGTGCACGAGCGACTTGCGGACGGGCGGCCGCGTTACGATCTCGTCGTCTTCGACGCTCCCGCGACGGGACACGCGCTCGACATGCTGCGCGTTCCCGAAGTAATCCGGGAGGTCGCACCGCCGGGCTTGCTGCGCCGCGAAGCGGAACGAGCGCTCGACATGCTGCGGGATTCGCGACGATCGGCCGCGGTGCTCGTCACGCTTCCCGAGGAAATGCCCGTGACCGAGACGGTCGAGCTGTACCGCGCGCTCGCGCGGGGACCGAGCGGCCCCCGCATCCCGGTCGGCACCGTCGTGATCAACGCGGTGCTGCCCCCGCTGCTGCACGACGTCGACCCGGCGTCTCTCGACGCGGCCGCCCGGTCGGCCGGGCCCCTGTCGGGCCTCGCAGCCGCGGGCCGCTGGCGCGCGAGCCGCGAGCGCGTGCAACGCGCGGCCATCGCACGCCTGGCCGCCGCGCTCGACGGCGTCCCTCGAATCGAGCTACCCCACGTCTTCGCATCGCGCTTCGGCCGGGCGGCCGTGCAGGCGCTCGGAGCCCGTCTGGTGGACACGACGCAGGGCGGACACGACGCGACCGGCGCGACCTTTCGTCCCTGACTGAGCACGACCCGTGCGCGAGATCCCCAGGTCGAGTCGGAGTGCGGGGCCTAGACGAGGCCCGAGGACGCGATCGAGCGACCGGACCGCCGCTGTGAGATATTGTTGTCGTGACCGACGCGCGTGAGCCCCCGCGGAAGGACGCCTCGCCCCCGAACGCGGGGAAGCCCAACACACCCGACGCGCCGTCGGCCGGAGCAACGGCGCAGTCGCCGTCGCGCTCCGGGCCGACGGTAGCCCATGCCGCGCGAAGGCCGCCGTCGTCGTTTCCGCCACCGCCGTCTGCAGCGGCTCGCGCGTCCAGAGTAGCGGCGCGCGACGTCACGCTCCCCGGCATCGCCTCGCCGGCCTCGCCGGTAAATCCGCGGGTCGTCACCACGCCCGGTCCTCAGCCACGTCGGCGCGAGCCGACGCTCATCGGCATGCCGATGCCGGAGCACGCCTCGCGCGGAGCTCCCGACGGCTCACGCCCGGAGGCGGCGCGAACGGCACGCGCCGGTCCTGGTGGATCGAGCGCGTTCGGTCCAGCCCGCGTATCGCCTCACGACGCAGTCACGCGTCCGGTCCACGCGACGCCGGGCTCCGAAGACTCGGCGACCGACATCATCGCCCTGCCGGCGGAGCTTCAGAGAAGAGCCGCCGAAGCGTCGAGCCACGGCACGAAGCAGGGAGACGATTCGACGTCGCGCTCCGCGGTGACCGACGATGGGGAGCGATCCCCCGCCACGTTCGGAACGGCGGCGGCACCCGGTGCGGCTCGAGAGCCGACGCAGCCCGTCGAGAACGAACAGCTCATCGTTCCGCCGCCGACGCCCACGGCACGGCCGTCACGCGAGCGGCGGTCGACCCCGGGGCCTCCACGCCCGGACGCGCTACTCGAGGCACGCCCCAGGCGTCCGACTCCCCCGTTGCCGGACGTTTCCGCGAGTCAGCCCACGCGTGAACGACGGCCGACCCCCGATCCCTCTCGGCGCGAAGCCGCACCCGAGGCTCGCCCTCGGCGGCAAACTCCCGCGTTGCCCGACACCGCGTCCGCCCTGGACGCCACCGCGCCCGCGCCAAACGTGACGACCGTTCCGTCCGAAGGCGAGCACGAACCTGCAGGTGACGTGCCGCGATACCCCGGCTTCATGCGCGCCGAGCCCACCCACGTGGTCCGTGGGCCGCGCGTGCGCAGCGGCTGGGCGTTCAAGGCGTTCGTCGTCGGGGGTGCCCTTGTCGTGGTGGCCGCGGGCATCGGCCTCGGATGGTTCGTGTGGGGAAAACGCACGGAAACGCATCCCGCCGGAGGTCCCGCTCGTCTGACGAGCCCACCGCACGATCGCGCCCATGGTTCGACGGCAGCCGGAGGCGATCCGCGCGCGCGTGGCATTCCGCCACCGCTCGGTGCGGAGTCGCCGTCGTCGACCGCGCCGGCTTCGACGAGCCCCACCGCGGCGCACGACACGTCGAACGCGGCGGCACCGGAGCCAGCCGAAGCACCGGACCGAGCGAACGAGCGGAGCGCCGCGCCGGACACGGAGGAGCGGGTCGAGCTCCCGCCCGTCCCCCCACGCGTGGCGCGCATGTCGTCCGCGGCACGCGCGAGCCGGGCGCGGGCGCTCCGCATGCGTGCCAGTCGCCTCGAGCGGCGCGAGAGAACCGAGCAGGCGATGCAGCTCTACCGTCAGGCGCTCGTCTATGACCCGCGCCACGCGCAGACGGTGGCGGGAATGGCTCGCACCTCCCTGGCGCTCGAGCGCCCGACCGAGGCCGTGGCGTGGGCCCGACGGGCGACCGCGCTTGCGCCTCGCGAGCCCGACCTCCACGTTCTGCTCGGCGACGCGCTGCAGGCCGCCGGCCGTGCCGAGGAGGCGCGCGCGAGCTGGCAGCGCGCGCTCGAGATCGATTCGCGGCACCGTGGCGCACGCCGCAGGCTCCGGGCTCGCTAGCGTTTCCTGCGAGAACGGGGCGGCGGGTGCCATGGCCGCGCCTAGCGCTCGCGCGGCGGCACCACGAGCGTCTTCTCGTCGTGAAGCTCCGCAGGGGCGTGCAGCGGCAGCGTGCGCCGCGCACCGTGACGTTCCGAAGCCGTACGCCCCGAGCTCGTCCGCGACACGCGTGGCTCGACCAGCTCGGTGCGCGCCTCGTGCACGTCGGCGCCCACCTCCGTCTGCCTGCCGGTCGAACGGGTCGGATTCGGACTGAACCGGCTAAATGCCGCGTCGGGCCCGAGCGCATCGGCGATCAGATTCTGCCCGTAGTCGCGGCGCGGCGCCTCGTCGAGCACGACGTTCTCCAGCGCGCGCAGCTCGTTCTCGATCTCGACGGCCCAGACGCGCTTCATGAAACGCGCGAGGCGCGTTCTGCGATAGGCGGGGTTGTGCTCGCGGATGAACTCGATGAGGGCATCGCGAAAATCCTTCGCGGTCTGAAACCGAGCCGACCGCGATCGGGCCATCGCCTTCTCGATGATCGCCGCCAGGCGCGGCGGAATGGCCGGATTGACCTCGCGCGCCGGGCGGGGCGCCGCGTCGCGCACGGCGAAGATGAGATCCACCTCATTGGCCGCCTGGAAGGGCGCCGCCCCCGTGGCGAGCTCGTAGAGCACCGAACCGGCGCTAAAGATGTCGCTGCGCCAGTCGAGCTTGCGGCCGAAGGCCTGCTCGGGCGACATGTACTTGACCTTGCCCTTGATGATCCCCGTCTTGGTCTGCACCCGGCTGTGCGTCGCCTTCGCGATGCCGAAATCGCAGATCTTGACCGTCCCATCGTAGGCCACGAGCACATTCGACGGGCTGAAATCACGATGCACGATGCGCAGCGGCTCGCCGCGGGCGTCGCGCGCGACGTGCGCGTGGTGCAGCCCGTCCAGCGCGCGGGCCATCACGAAGGCGATGTCGTCGAGCGCGAGGGGCACGCCCTGCAGCCGCGCCTTCTCGACGGTGCTGCGCAGGTCCTTGCCGTCGACGTACTCCATGACGATGAGCAGCTCGCCGTCGATCCGCGCCAGCTCGTAGACCTCCGCGATGTTGGGATGCTTGAGGTGACTGACGAGCTTGAACTCGTCGGTCAGCATGTCGATGAACTGCTTGTCCTCGACGAAGTGCGGCAGGAGCTTCTTGATGGCGACGTCGCGCCGAAACTGCTCGTCCTCGTACGTGAATCCGCGGAAGATCTCCGCCATCCCGCCGTACGCGATCCGCTCGAGCAGGTGGTAGCGCCCGACGCGCTTGGTCTTCCGCATCGACGCGAACAGGTTGCCGGAAAGCGGGCCACCTACGCAACCGACGGCGCGCGCGGAATGCGCGCGGGCCTTTCGCGGCCCCGGATCTCGGCACGCGACGTCAGCGGGACCTGCGACGCGTATCGTTGGTTGCGGGGGCAGGATTTGAACCTGCGACCTTCGGGTTATGAGCCCGACGAGCTACCTGGCTGCTCCACCCCGCGGTCGAGCACGCGGACGATAGCAGCCGCATCGCGGCTGTCAACGCCGGGGGCGGCAGGCGCGGCGTCGTGCCGGAAGGGGCGAAGCCCGTGGGGGCCGCGCACGCGGCGCGGCCCGGGCGACGCGGCGCAAGGACGCGCGACGTGCCATGCTCGGCGCCCCATGGTTTCCGCCCTGTTCGACCCGGAGCTGTGGAGCCCCGTGCCCGGCTTCGAGGACTTGACCGACGTCACCTATCACCGAGCGCGGCGCGACGGGATCGTGCGCGTCGCGTTCGCACGACCCGAGGTACGCAACGCGTTCCGGCCCCACACGGTCGACGAGCTGTTCCGGGTGCTCGATCACGCGCGCACGAGCCCCGACGTCGGCTGCGTGCTGCTCACGGGCAACGGGCCGTCGCCGCGAGACGGGGGATGGGCCTTCTGCGCGGGCGGCGACCAGCGCGTGCGTGGCCCCGACGGCTATCGCTACGAGGGGTCGGGCACTTCGGATGCGGTGCGGCTGGGGCGGCTGCACATCCTCGAGGTGCAACGGCTCATCCGCTTCATGCCGAAGGTCGTCATCGCCGTCGTGCCCGGCTGGGCGGTCGGTGGCGGCCATTCCCTGCACGTCGTCTGCGATCTGACGATCGCCAGCCGCGAGCACGCGCGCTTCCTGCAGACCGACGCCGACGTCGCGAGCTTCGACGCGGGATACGGTTCGGCCTACCTCGCGCGGCTCGTCGGCCAGAAGCGGGCACGCGAGATCTTCTTCGTGGGTCTCGAGTACGACGCGGAGCAGGCCGCGGCGATGGGCATGGTCAACGCGGTCGTCCCGCACGCCGAGCTCGAGCGCACGGCGTACGCGTGGGGCCAACGCATCTGCGCGAAGAGCCCCACGGCCATCCGCATGCTGAAGTTCGCGATGAACCTCGTCGACGACGGCCTGGTCGGCCAGCAGCTATTCGCGGGGGAGGCGACGCGGTTGGCGTACGGGACCGACGAGGCGCGCGAGGGGCGCGACGCGTTCCTCGAGAAACGGGCACCTCGATTCCAGCGTTTTCCATGGCACTACTGAGCGCCCGACCGAGCCCCCTCCGAGCGGAGCCGTCATGCGAACCGAGTCGTTCGGTCCCCTGCGCGTCCACCTGACCGGCGGAACCGACCGCGAGGGCGGCGGATCGGGGCCCCTGGTCGTGTTGCTCCATGGCTTCGGAGCGCCGGGCACCGATCTGGTGGGACTGTGGCGCGTGTTGCGCGCGCCGCGCGGGGTCCGTTTCGCCTTTCCGGAAGCACCGATCGACCTCGGCCCCGCGTACGCCGGCGGACGCGCGTGGTGGCGCATCGACGTCGCTGCCCTCGAACGGGCGCTGCAACGCGGTGAGCTGCGCGATCTGTCGCGCAGCGAGCCCGAGGGGCTCGCCGAGGCGCGTCGCGCGTTGATCGCGGCCCTCGATGCCATGCTGGCCGCGCTGCAGGTGCCGGTCGGGCGACTCGTCCTGGGCGGCTTTTCGCAAGGCGCGATGCTCTCGCTCGACGTTGCGCTGCGGACCGCGATCCCGATGGCGGGCCTGTGCCTCATGTCGGGCACGTTCTTGTGCGAGCACGAGTGGCGCCCGCGCATGCCCGCTCGCGCCGGCCTGCCCGTCGTTCTGTCCCACGGCAGGCAGGATCCTCTGCTCCCGTTCGCGCTCGCGGAGCGACTGCGCGACGCGCTGCACGACGCCGGGCTTGACGTCCGCTTCGTGCCCTTTCACGGTGTGCATGAGATCCCGCCGATCGTGCTCGACGAGGTCGGCCGCCTGCTGGAAGGCGTATTGGGCTGACCGCGCGCGACACAGTGCTCGACGGCGATGGTGAGAACTCGGACCCGAGGCCGCGAACGAGCCCGAGACCGTGTCCGAGGCTGAGACCGAGTCCGAGTCCGAGGCCGAGCCCGAACCCGAGTCCGACTCCGAGTCCGAGTCCGAGGCCGAGGCCGAGGCCGAGCCCGAGTCCGAGTCGGAGACCGAGTCCGAGTCCGAGACCGAAGCCAAGCCTGATTCTCCACCCGCGTCGGAGACCGGTTGCATGCGCGGCTGCAGCCCCCGGTGTCGGTCCCTCTGCGCGCGACTGCGCACTCCGCGCCATCGAGCGGCCCGGCGCTTGCCCGATTGGCCGCACACCCGCCGAACGCCTTCCGTGGTCTTCTTCCAGGACGCCGATTGCCGTCCGGTGGTGGTCGTGGTCCAGCCGCGATCGCTCCGGGAGCACACCCGTTCCGAAGGAACCTGGTCGATGCGCGAGTTCATGCTGCCTGCCGCAGGGGTCCTCCTGCAGAGCGCGACGGGCGTGGACGAAGCTCACCATCGGATCGGCTGGGAAAGTGGAGGTCCCCCCGGACGCGTCGTCCACGCCTCGCGTCCATCGGCACCCGATTCGGCATGGACCGTGCGCCTCGTCGATGACCCGGGCCCGGGGCCCGTGCTCGCGTGGGCCGCCGCAATTGGGGGCCGTCTGATGGCCGTTTTTCAGAAGACCACGGGGCCCTGCGATCCGTGCGACGTCGACACGTACCTCGGCGTGCTCGAGCCGGGCACGATGTCGTGGCGCGAGCGCCTGCCGCAGCGCGGAACCTGGGGCGCCCCGAACGACTCGTTCATCGGCAGCGTGAGCCTACTCGTCCGCGACGGGACGGCCTACGTCGCCGCACAATGGCGCGAGAGCGTCGTTACCGGCTCGCTGTCCTCGAGCGAGCTACGCGTCTATGTCGCCCCCGACGACATGGACGTCTGCATGGAAACCGTGACCAGCACGAGCGACATGTATGCGGGCACCGACGGGATGCAGTTCACGGGAGCTTCTCCGGTCATCGCGGCGGGCACGGCCGGTCGGCTCCACGTCCTCTTCCTCGACATCGCCGCATGGCACACCGCCGACGGCGCCAATGCGGTCACGGGGCAGCTTCGCCTCGCGACCCGCGCGCAGGGCGGCTGGCGAATCGCGCAACTGACCGAGCAGCGCGGGCAGGCCGCGATGCCGAGGCCGCTCGAAGGCTTCGTCCGTCCGTCGTTCGTCCCGTCGACCCATGGACGGCAATTCATCGTCGCGGCCATCCGTCAAGCGTGGGATACCGGGACGATTGACAACCTCGACTCGCCCGAGGCCCGACTGGAGCTCGTGACGCTACGGGGTCATTTCGCTCTGCCCGACTGAAGGGAGCGGACCGCCGTCACGACATCCCTTCGGACCCGCACGCGGCCTCCCGCGTTTCCCCGCGTGCCCCCGACGCCGCCGCTTGCAACCACGTCTGCGGGACCGCCGACGTGCCCTCGGCTCCGCCCTCGGCGACCTCGTCGCCGCCGGCGCGTGACCCCCAAGAGCCCCGCCGCCACGCCTCCCGGCACGACTCCATCCGACCCGAGCCGCCATCTCCCACTCGCCCGACACACACACGACCCATCCGCCATCCCGTCGCGACGCCGGCTCGCCGCATCCGTCCCCGCATCCGTCGAAGCGCTCCCGTCCATCCTCCCTCCAGGCTCACCACCGTCTTCCACGCCACCTCCGTCTCGCTCGCCTGGATCCACACCTCCGTCCCGACTCGATACCCCGCCGTCCCCCGACGGCATGGGGCCCGTCCCCGCCCCGGGACTGAGTCGGTATGCCCACACCGGCCCGTTCACCGAGCTGACCACGATGAATGCATTGACCGTCGAGGCGTATCGGAACCTGCTGTACGTCCCATTTCCATTGCGTTCCGGCACGACGGTGTTTCCCGGATCCGGCGGCACGCGCGTCCACCTCCACGCCCCGGTTCGCCAATCCCCCTCCGGCGGCTGCAACACGTACACGTCCGCTCCGTTGTCCCACGCCACGAAGCGCCCCGTCGGCTCCTCTCGGTCGAAGCCGAGCGCCGACCTGCCCTGGATCTCGGTATCCCCCTCCGTTCGCAACACGACGAAGGGCTCATTCGGGTGCGTCAGATCGACCGCGTACAACCGTCGCGTGGCACGCGATTCGATGAACAAAAAGATGTCGCGCTCCGGATCCACGAGACCGGCGCCGTCGATCTCGAAGACGCCCGGACTGCGGAATTCCTCCCACGCGTCCCTGCGCAAATCGTACCGCGCCCAAGCGTACGTATAACCCGACAGAAGCCAGATCGCCGCTCGCCGCGGGTCGTACCCCGTCGTGCCTCCGTACGACAACCGCCCACTGGGATGCCGCGCGCCCAGAATCCACCGGCCGGTGTGCAGCTCGAACAGGTGAACGCGGTCGTCGACGCAGCCACCGCAAACGGGGTCCGGTGTGCCACCGACGACGACGAATCGGTTCGACTCCGGATCGTATTCGACCTGGTCGTACGTGTGCGTCGGGCATGCCGAGCCGTCCGGGTACACCCCGTCGTCGTTGCAGTCTCCCGCGACGGAATCCCTCCCGTTGTCGTACGGCTCCGACAGGCGTCGCCAGAGTCCCGTCGCCAGATCGAAGCCATAGACCTCACTGCCGAAATAGCCGTTGTGGCCTCCGCCCCACACCAACAGCGTCCCCAGCTCGCCATGTCGACTCGCGAATGCACCCCCATTCCAATCGTCGATGACACCTGAAATCCCCTCGACGGCACTGTACGAACATCGACGCATCGGGCACGGATCGACGTCGCGGATCGTGTTGCGCGAAACGACGGTCCAGCGCCCCGGCACGAGGTCGTCCCAATCCGGTTGCGAAGCACCCTGGACCGGAGCGAGCCACGAGGCTCCAATTGCAATCATCACCCAACCTGCGGCTCGCGACCCCGGACGGCCCCCGAGACGCGCTACGCGCGCGTCACGGCATGCGACGAGTTGCGGCGTCATGCGACATGCCTAGCGCCGCCGCGCGACCCACGTCAAGTCGGCACGCATCGAAGGGCGGGCCGTGCCGCACGCCTCGGTCGTTCGCCGTCGGCACGACGCGACTTCGCACGGTCTCCCAATTCGGGATTTGCCAAGCTTCCCGCCCTTGACATCCGTTGTTTGCGCAACGAAAGTCTCTTCATGACTTTACGTTCCTGTTTGACGCTTCTCGTCGCCTGCATGCCCGCCTGTGGCGCCGGGCCGCGCACCGGGGACGCCTCCAGTCCGCCCGATGCGTCGATCGATCGTGACGACGAAGCGGACGCGGTGCCCGCCGACGGTCGTGATTCCCGAGACGGCGCGCCCGACGACGCCCCGGCGGACGTCGTGCTGCCGCCCGTTCCGCCGGCACGATGCTACCGCGAGACGGAGCGGCCGCCGAGCTCGGCGCCCTTCGGTTTCCCGATGCCCAATCTCGACGACGAGCGCCGGACCTACCGCGCGTGGGGGCTCACCTGGAGCATGGACGCAGAACCCAGCGTCCCGGCGGACCCGGATTTCGAGGTGCGCGATCCGGACATCCACGGCGATACCGAGGGCGACGATTTGTGGACGAGCCTCGCCATGGCGCTGCGCACGGGACAGCCCGGTTATTGGGACCGCGCACGCGCGTGGCGACGTTACTTCCTGCACGACTATCGCTCCTGCGTGGGCACGTCGGGCGCGACGTTTTGCTACGACCGCGATTCCTTCGGAGGCTGCCACTTCTGGGGAGCGGGCCTCATCGCCTGGTCTCGAGCGATGGGCGACATGGAGGCCCTCGCGGAGGCCGAACGTCTCGGTGAGGAGCTCGAGCGGCTCTGGTCCGACGCCAGCCCGTACGGCTGTCTGCCGCGTGGGGGCTGCACGTGGTACGGCGTCCGTGCGATCGGAAGGCATCTGCTCTTCGCGACGCGCCTGGCCGAGGTGACCGGGCAAGCGCGCTGGGTGGCGCTGCGCGATCGCATTCTCGACCGTCTGCTCGTGCGCTCGCCTGATTGGGACGAAGCGCTGGGGACCTATGTGCTCGGCGACTGGTCGACCAACACCCTTCTCTCCGACACGTACGACCGGGAGGACGATTACTATGCTCGAGGTGCGCGGATCGTCTCCGCGTTCGAGCTCGGGGTGCTTTCCGAGGGCATGGACCACGCCTACCGGGTGACCGGGAACGAAGAACTGCGACGTCGAATGATCCGAATGGCGCAGTTCGTCGCCACCCACGGGCTCGATCCCGAATACCAATACACGGGGTCGCGATTCGGCGTCGTCGACGGCCGCACATGGCACAACTATTCGGCGCGGGAACCGGTGACGTTCTGGGATCCGGTCTACACGACGTCTCTCGTCAACCTGCTCGTGCGGGGATATCTGTACTCTTGCGACGAAACGTTCTTGCGCCGTGCTCGCCTCCACTTCGAACGGGGCAACGGCGGGCTGTACGGGGAACCACGGCGGCGCGCCGTCGCGGAGGGCATCGTGCACCATTTCGTGGATTCGAGGTTCGACAGTTCACACGGAAACTTTTACTACGCGTACAACAAGGGAGAGCTTCAGTACACGTATCTGCTCTTTTCGCTCGCGCCCCCATGACGGCATCGTCGGCCTTCCCTTCGGGCGCTTGATGCGCGCCCCCGCGGCGACGCCGTGGCGGCGACGTGTCGGCCGACCGCGACCCGTCACGGCCCCGTGGATTTCACAGTGCGTCGAAGGCATCCTCGGCTCGATGCACGTGGCTTTCGTCGTCCTGTCGTTCGCTCCGACGCTCGGCGGCGTGTCCTTGGGACGTGCGCAGTACGCGGACTGGGAGGCCGCCGAGGCCCAGCCAGCCGAGGGAGAGGTCACCGAAGGCGACGCGTTGCCACCCGCGCGCCTTGAAGCGAGGCCGGCCGCGGAGGACGAACGGCCCGAACGGACGACGCCGGCGTCGAGCGACGAAGGAGACTTCCTTCGCCTCTCGGACGCGCTCGCGGGCGAGGGGGGGCGCATCGTCACGGCGCTCGAACTGGCGAGCTACGTCGGCCCGCACGATGCGGGCGGCGCCGTGCGTGCGACCGTCGTCGCCGTCTCCGCCGTCGGTACCATTGCCTATGCGCCGTCGCGTCGCGTCAGGCTCGGCGCGCAGCTCCCCGTCGCATCGGCGTGGCTCGCGTCGGCCGAGCTCGTCGCCGACGGCCGCGACGTCTCGGGCCTGGGCGCCGTGGTCGGCAATCCCGTCGTGATGGCAGACCTGCTGGCGCCGGCGAGTGCGAGCGCGCTGCGCTGGCGAGTCGGACTCGGAGCGGCGCTGCCGGTCGCGCCGCGCAGCACGCTTCGCCACGCGGTCGCGCTCGGGCTCGGAGCCGCGACGCGGGGGGCGTGGAACCTGTGGCACTGGGCCGGCGGCCCCCGGGCCCCCGGGGGGGGGGCCCCCCGCCGGCACCGCCCCGGGCCCGCCCCCCGCGGGGGGGGGGGCGCCGCCCCCCCCCGGGGTGGCGGGCCC
>JANWZI010000028.1 GCA_025054695.1 Myxococcota bacterium
CTCCGCGCACCAGGTCGCGCGCCACCCGCTCCGGGACGCGGCCGTACTCGACCAGCCGCGAGACCACGGCCCGGTCCTGCGCGAGGACCCGCACCGGGGCCACGAGCGCGAGTGCCGCGAGCGCCAATCCCCCTCTGCGGTACTTCCACGCACGCATGGGTCGACTCTTTCCGGGACGGACGGGTTCCATGGCCGCGAGATTCAGGCCCAAACGGTTAATACGCCGGCCCCGAGCTGTCCACGTCCGCCCGAACCGCGCTGCGAGCCGGGGCCGCGACCCGTCCGCATCGCGCCCGACCGTCGCAGCCACACGGAGTCGAGACGGCGACTTGAATCGTCGCGACGCACCGTGAGATCATGTGCAGGTGCGACCGAGCGTTCGACTCACCTTGCTGCTGTTCCTGCTCGGTTGCCTCGGATGTGCAAGCGGCACTGACGTCGGAAGGGATGCCGCCTCGGATGCAAACCTCGACGCCAGGGACGGCGGCTGCGAGACTGACGAAGACTGCGACGACGGCTACTTCTGCACGGGCGCCGAGCAGTGCGTCGAGGGAGCCTGCAAGCCTTCCGCAGTCCCGTGTCGGCCCGAACTGTGCGACGAGCTCGACGAGCGCTGCCTGGAACCGTGCGGCGGCCCGGACAGCCCCGAGTGCGAGGAAGGGCGCTCGTGTTGCGGCCTCGCTGGATGCCGGAATCTGCGAGCGGACCCGAATCATTGTGGAGCGTGCGGCACGAGCTGCGGGACCACGACCGACCGATGCGTCGACGGGCGATGTCGGTGTGGAGACGGCCCGCCGTGCGGGCCCAACATGCGATGCGAGGCGGGGCGATGCGTCTGCGTCGCGCCCTGGCTCGACTGCAACCGCGATCCGACGGACGGCTGCGAAGTGGACTCACGCGTTGACGGGGAGCATTGCGGAGCGTGCGAACGGCGCTGCGAGCCCGCGGGAATGCGGTGTCGGGAAGGGACGTGTGTGGCCGACACCTGCCCACCCGGCATGGACGACTGCGACGGTCGGCCCGAAACGGGGTGCGAAACGTCGCTCGAGACACCCGCGAACTGTGGCGGATGCGGCCTCGCGTGCGTCCTGGCGAACGCGACGGCGCGGTGTGTTTCGGGGGAATGTCGGATCGCCGAATGCCGGTCGGGGTTTGGAGATTGCAACGGTCACGACGCCGACGGCTGTGAGACGGATCTGCGAATCGCGCTACACCACTGCGGCGGATGCGGACGGCCATGCGGGGCCCATGCGGCATGCGTCGAAGGACGCTGCGCGTGCCTCACGCCGTGGCTCGATTGCGACGGCGATCCGTTGACCGGGTGCGAGGTCGATCCCCGTGTGAATCGCGATCATTGCGGGGTGTGCGGCCGGAGGTGTCCGGCGGGGACGCCCCCCATGCGATGCGAGGGGGGGACTTGCATCGCCGACACGTGCCCGCCGGGGACGGGAGAGTGCGACGGCCGGTCCGAGACCGTTTGTGAAACGAGCCTGACGACCCTGTCGAACTGCGGGGGCTGCGGGGTTCGATGCATGCGGGCGAACGCGACGGCGAGTTGCGAGTCGGAGATGTGCACGATTGCGTCGTGCGCGCCCGGTTTCGGAAACTGCAACGGACTGGACATCGACGGTTGCGAGACCGACCTGCTCGCATCGCGCGACCACTGTGGTCGATGCGGGGGCGCGTGTGGTGCGAACGCGGTGTGCCTCGACGGCCGATGCGTATGCGTCGCGCCATGGCTGGACTGCGACGCCACGGCGGGGTGCGAGACCCGGGGGGACACGCTGCACCACTGCCGGATGTGTGGCAGGCGGTGCGACGACGCGAATCCATGCACGGTCGATGGTTGCAGCGCCTCGGGTTGTACGTACCTGGCCAGTGGCGGCTCGTGCGACGACGGCAACGCGTGCACCGTGGGCGACGCGTGTGTCGGCGACACGTGCCGTGGAGGAGCCACCCGCTCGTGTGACGACGGCAACCCGTGCACCGACGACTCGTGCCACCCGGCAACCGGGTGCGTCCACACGCCTCGCTCAAACGGCTCCTCCTGCGACGACGGCAATCCATGCACGATCGGCGAAACGTGCACCGCCGGTGTGTGCGGGGGCGGCCGCGTCGTGACGTGTGAGCGGGGAATGAGCTGTTTCGGCGGCACCTGTCGGTGCGGGGGACCGAGCGGACCGGTTTGTTCCGGCGGAACGTGGTGTTGCTCCGGAGCATGCGTCGACCGGAGCTCGGACGAAGCGCACTGTGGCATGTGCGGCAGAGCGTGCGCGACCGGGCTCACGTGTTGCCGGGGCACCTGTGTGGATACGCGGTCGCACCTAAGCCACTGTGGCACGTGTGACAGGGTCTGTGCTGCGCACGAGACCTGCTGCTCGGGCAACTGCGTCGACGTGTCGACCGACCCGCACCACTGCGGTCGTTGCGGGCAGCGATGCACACGCGTGCCGTCGACCTGTTGTTCGGGCATCTGCTACGAAGGATACGGCTGCCCGTAGCCCCGAGTGCCGGTGACACGGAGAGAAACCGACCGGTCGTGCCGATTGGTCGACGGCAACGACCGAGTCGCGTCGGGCACGTTTCTGCACGGCACGGCCCGAACGACGGATCCGTCGCCACGCCTCGTGCCGATCGCGTCGCTCGATCGCAGCGAGCCGCTCTCGCCTCCGACGCCTTGGTCTCACGAGCCGACCGTCGCCGTCGCCGGTCCGCGCACGATCTCCGTGCCCACGCCCCGGTCGGTGAACAGCTCGAGCAGCACGGCGTGCTGCAGACGACCGTCGATGACGTGGACCTTGCCGACACCACCCTCGAGGGCCTCGAGGGCGCAGGCCACCTTGGGAATCATGCCGCCGTCGATCACACCGTCGGCCTGCAATCGTGCCGCGTCGGCCGCCGACAGCGACGAGAGCACCGATCCGTCGCGTCCCCGGATGCCGGGCGCATCCGTCAGCAGCAGGAGCTTGGCGGCGCCGAGCGCCTCGGCGACCTTGCCGGCGACCGTGTCGGCGTTGACGTTGAGCGATTCCCCGGCGTCGTCGACGGCGATGGGGGCGACCACGGGGATGAAGCCCGCCTCGACGAGCCGGCGCAGCAATTCCGGCCGGACCTCGCGCACGCGCCCGACGCGGCCCGGATCGACCTCGCGTCCGCTTCGCGTGCGCATCCGCTCGATGCGCTCGGCGCGCACAAACCCGTCGTCGCGGCCCGTCAATCCCACGGCGCGCCCTCCGTGCGCGCACACGAGCGAGACGATCTCCTGATTGAGCGTGCCCCCCAGCACCATCTCCACGACCTGCATCGTCCGCGCGTCGGTGACGCGCAGGCCGTCGAGCCGCTCGGATCGCACGCCGAGCTGTTCGAGCCGCTCGTCGATCTGCGGGCCGCCGCCGTGCACGACGATCGGGTGCAGCCCGATGAGCTTCATGAGCACGACGTCGCGCGCGAAGCTCGCCCGCAGGGCGGGCTCGAGCATGGCATGGCCGCCGTACTTGACGACGAAGACCTGACCGTGGAAGCGGCGGATGTACGGCAACGCCTCATGCAGCACGGCGGCCTTCTCGACGAGCTCGCGCATCGCGGGCGCTTGTAGCGCCCCCGTCCGGACGGTTCCAGGGCGGCGGGGGGCGGGTGCGAGCGCCGGACCCGGAGCCGGAGCAGGAGACCGAGACCGAGGCCAAGGTCGAGCGCACGCGCACACGACGGCCTCGTGCTGGCCCGACCCCGCGCGAGCCGGATATAGAGAGGACGTGAACGACGCCGCGATCGGCTCCGGCGCTCACGACGACGGCCGCCTGAGGATTCCGCCGTTGCGTCGTCGCTCGCGACGCCGAGCCGTCGTCGCCGCGATCGTCGTGCTCGCGGCCTGCGCGACGGCGCTTTGGTGGTGGCGCCGACCCGAGCCGCCCGTCGAGCTGTACCGCTCCGAACCCGTCGAACGCCGGACCATCGTGCGGCTCGTCGAGGCCTCGGGTCGCATCGACGTCGCACGCCGACACGAGGTGCCCGCGCCCATCGCAGGCCTGCTGCGCGAAGTGCTCGTCGCCGAACGCGCCCGCGTGCATCGGGGACAGGTGCTCGCGCGGCTCGACGTGCAGTCCGCGGAGTTCGCGGTGCGCGGCGCACAGGCCGGGGTCCAGGCCGCAGCCGGGCACGTGGCCGAGGCGCGGGCAGTGCTCCGGGCCGCCCGCGAGGAGCTGAGTCGCGTCGAGCGGCTCGCGCAGGCGGGGCAAGCCTCGCAGGCGGAGCTCGGAGCCGCGCGCATGGCCGTCGAGCGCGCGCAGGCGGGGTTGCAGGCGGCGCTCGCCTCGCAGCGCGTCGCCGCCGAGAACCTGTCGGCGGCGCGGCACGGCGCCGGGCTCGCCCAGATCGTCGCGCCAGCGGACGGGGTGGTGCTCGCGGCTCCCCGCACGCTCGGCGCGGCCGTCTCCCCCGAGCGCGGCCCGCTGTTCGTCGTGGCCGAGACGCTCGATCCGATGCAGCTCGTCGCACGCGTCGCCGAGGCCGACATCGGCGTCGTGCAGCCCGGCCAGCACGCGACGTTCACCGTGCCCGCGTATCCCGGCCGCACGTTCGAGGCCGAGGTGCGCGCCGTCTCCATCGAGCCCGAGCGAACCGACGGCGTCGTGCTGTACGCGGTGACGCTGCACGCGCCCAACGCCGAGGGGTTGCTTCTGCCCGGCATGACGGCGAGCGTGCGACTCGAGGTGGCGCGCGCCGTCGACGTGCTCGCCGTGCGCGAGGCGGCGCTGCGTTTCGTCCCGGACGACGCGGAGCCCGCGCCGGAGCGCAGCCGGCTCTTCGTGCACGAGGCCGTCTCGCGGCTGCGCCCGGTGGCCGTGCGCGCGGGGCTCTCGGACGGGGCCTTCACGCAGGTCGATCCGCTCGAGTCCGATGCCCTTCGAGAGGGGATGCGCGTCGCCGTCGGGCTCCTCGATCCGACCGGTGGGCGCGAAGCTGCGCGCGCGGGCATCCGGCTCGGAGGCACGCGTTGAGAGAGCCGGCGCCTCGTTCCTATCGGGCACCCTCGACCGCATTGGTCCCCGCCGTCGAGTTGCGCGGACTCGTCAAGACCTACGACGAAGGCGAGCTCTCCGTGCCGGTGCTTCGCGGTATCGACCTGTGCATCGAACCCGGCGAATTCGTCTCGCTGCGCGGTCCGTCGGGCTCGGGCAAGTCGACGCTTCTGAACATTTTGGGCTGCCTGGATCGTCCGACGGCGGGACGGTACGTGCTGGGCGGCACGGACGTGAGCGCGCTGACGCGCGAGGAGCAGGCGTGGGTCCGCCTGCACCACATCGGGTTCGTGTTCCAGTCGTTTCACCTGTTGCCGGACGCGACGGCCGCGGAGAACGTCGTGCTTCCCCTGTTCTACGCGGGGGTCCGACGCGCCGAGCGCGAACGGCGCGCGCGCGAGCTACTCGAACGGGTGGGGCTGGCGCATCGCTTCGACCACGTGCCCAGTCGCCTCTCGGGCGGCGAGCGCCAGCGCGTCGCAATTGCGCGCGCGCTCGCGTGCCGGCCGCGGCTGCTGCTCGCCGACGAGCCGACCGGAGCGCTCGATTCGCGCACCGGCGCATCCATCCTCGAGCTGCTTCTCGATCTGCATCGACGAGAACGCCTAACCATCGTGCTCGTGACGCACGATCCCGGCGTCGCGGAGGCCGCTTCGCGCCGCATCTTCATGCGCGACGGTCGCATCGAGGACGATGCGCGCGCTTGAGGAGATCGCAATGGCAGCACGCGTGCTGCGCCGGCATCCGGGCCGCACGCTGCTCACCGTGCTCGGACTGGCCATCGGAGTCGGCGCGTTCATCGCGATGGTGTCGTTCGCCGAGGGCGCCCGTCGCTCGGTCGTGCGCCAGTTCGAAACGCTCGGAACCAATCTGCTGCGCGTGCGACCCGGCTCGAGGGCGCGTGCCGAGGGCGTCCGCCCGGCGATGCCGCTGTCGGACGCGGACGTTCGACTGCTGCGCCGGGAGGCGACGACGCTCGCGCTCGTCGTACCCGTCGCGCGGCGCACGCTCGCCGTGACGACCGAGGCCGGTCGCGTGCACCGGACACGCGTCGACGGGACCGAGCCCGACTACGCGCGCATCGCAGGGCTGCGCTTCGCGGCCGGCGGCATGTTCGACGCGACCGATCTGGGCACCTCGAACCGGGTCTGCGTGCTCGGCGTCACCGTGGCACGCGCGCTCTTCGGTGAGCGCGACCCGCTCGGCGAGCGCGTGCGGATCGGTCCGGCGCTACCGGCTCGCGTCGTCGGCGTCGTCGCCGCGCAGGGGCGGACGACGACCGGCAGCGATCTCGACGATTTCGTCCTCGTGCCGCGCACGACCTTCGCGCTGTTCCTCGGAGCCACCGAGGGTTACTCGTCGCTGGAGGTGCGGCCTCGTTCCGCGGCACTCTTCGAGGCCGCCCGGCACGAGCTGACGACGCTGCTGCGTCGGTCGCACGGACTGGGTCCCGCCGAGCCGGACGACTTCACCCTCTGGTCGCCCGAGGACACGATCCGCGCCGCCGAGGAAACCTCGCGCATCCTGGGCGCGCTGCTCGCCGCCATCGCGGCCATCTCGCTGCTCGTGGGCGGCATCGGCATCATGAACATCCAGCTCGTCTCGGTCTCCGAGCGCACCCACGAGATCGGCATCCGCGCGGCCATCGGAGGCTCGCCGGCGCAGATCCTGCGGCAGTTCCTCGCCGAGGCGCTCCTGCTCGCGCTGGTCGGAGCGACGGCGGGCGTGCTGCTTGGAGTCGGCAGCTCGTGGATCGTCGCCCACGCGATGCAGTGGCCTCCGAGCGTGTCGTGGCGCGTCGTTGCGCTCTCGGCCGGATTCGGCACCGTCGTGGGCGTGCTGTTCGGTTACGTGCCGGCTCGCCGCGCAGCCCGGCTCGATCCGATCGTCGCGCTCCGACGGGAGTGATTCCGCGGCGGGCTCGCGCGCGTGCAGCACGGCGTCGCCTCGAGCCGCGGTCCGGCGCGTCGTCCGTCCATCGCGGGGCCCGCTAACGCTTGCGGAGCGCCTCGAGCTCGGCGCGAAGCCGCTCGAGCTGCGCCTCGGCTGCGGCTGCCCGCTCGGCTTCCTGCCGGGCCCGCTCGGCTTCCGCGTCGCGTTCGGCGCTGACCTGCGCCACGAGCTCGCCTAGTTTCTCCACCCACTCGCGCGCCGTCAGCAGCTGTGCGTTGGCGTGGTAGAAGCGCAGCCGGCCGTCCTCGACGGCGAGCTCGAGGTCGAGCACCGCGCTCGGGTAACGCCCTTGCTGCGGCACGATTGGCTCGTAGGCGCGCGCGCCAGGAGCCGGAAGCCGGTAACCGTGCACGCGCTGCCGTGCGCGGTCGTAGATGAAATATTCGCGGATACCGAGGCGCGCATAGCGGATGACGTTGGTCTCGGCGTCTTTCTTGCGGTCGCCGCCGCAGTGCACCTCCATGACCCAGTCGAGCCCCTTGCCCTCGGCGCTGACGACCCACCGGGTGCGATTGCGAACCTCGACGTCGCGCACGGCGAGCACGTCGGGCGCGAAACGCGGCTCGGCGGGGTAGTAAACCGTCAGCTCGGCGGCGACGTACACGCGCTCGCCCCGCCGCGCGAACCAGGCGCGCAGCGTCTCGCGCACTTCGTTCTTGGCCTCGTAGTGCTCGTCCCCCTCCGGAGGCGACATCTCGGCGTCCGTGATCGCCAGCGGGAGCTCCGCAAGCACACGTTCCCGCTCCGCTTCGCTCATCGCGTCCCACTCCTGCTGGCTCGGGGCCATCGGGAAACCGCTTGCGCCACCGGAGCGCGCGGGCTGCGGATCGAGCGTCACGGCACTCGCGACGGATCATGCCATGCGCGGCGCGCCGTGGACAGCGAACGAGAACGCTCGTTGGTAGGCTCCCGGCCCCATGGAACGAGCATCAGAACGGGGATCGGCCCGAGGACACTTCGCGATCGTGCGTGGCGCTCTACTCGTCGTGGCGACGGGCTGGACGCCGAAGGCCCAGGCGGACGTGGTCCCGCTCTCGACGCTCGAGCGGGCCGCGCTCGAACGCGCGGGGCTCGAGGCGCTCGAGGCCGGCGAACGGGCGGCGCGGGCCGTGCTCGAACGGGCAGGCGCGAGTCGCCGCCCGCGCGTCGCGCTGAGCGCAGGATTGACGGCGTCTCCCGGAGGCGAGCTCGTACGGTTCGAAGAGGTTGGAGAAACGTGGCTCGTGCAGGGCACTCGCGGCATCCAGGATCCCGAGAGCCTCCTGCCGCAAGCGCGCTGGATGGCCGGCGTCGGGCTGCGTTGGGACGTGCTCGATTTTGGGCGGTCCGCGGCGGCGACCCGCGCAGCGCGCGCGGCGATCGAGGCGCGCGAGGCGGCCACGGCCATCGAGCGGGATCGGGTCGTACGCGGCGTTCGAGCGGCCTATCTCGCCTGGGTCGCGGCGACCGCCTCGGAGCGTCTGGCCGAGCAGCGTGCTCGAGCGGCGCGCGAGCGCCTCATGCGGCTCGAGGGACTCGTCCAATCCGGCGTACGACCGCCAGCGGACCTCGCGCCGGCGCGCGCCGACGAGACGCGCGCGCGACTCGAGCTCGTGCGCTCCCGGGGCGAGGTCGCCTTCGCTCGTCTCGCGGTCGCGGAGGCGGCCGGCGTCACGCTGGACGAAGCGAGCGTGCCCGACCTTTCGGTTCTGGACGCGAGCGGCGATGCGGAATCGACGGGCGCCGATGCGGGGCGTGAGCACGAACGGCGCGCGGAGGCTGCGTCCGCGATGGCCGACGCGCACGAACGCGCCAGCGGACCGCTCCTCTCCGTGAGCGGCGAACTGGGCCTGCGCGGCCAGATGCAGCACGTCTTTCCGGCGTATCGCGCGGAGCTGATCCTGAGCTGGCCCTTCGCCGACGGGGGCGAATCGGCGGCACGCGCCGAGGAAGCGCGAGCCCAGGCGCGGGAGGCCGCGGCGATGGCCCGCGCCGCGAGCGAGTCCCGGCAATTCGGCCGCGAGCGTGCCCGCGTCGAGCGGGCCCAGGCCGAGGAGCGCATCGCGGTCGCCACCGAGCTCGTCGAGGCCGCCGAGGCGGTGCGTCGCGAGGCCGAGCAGCGCTTCGAGCTCGGCGCGGGACGCATCGAGCAACTCGTCGAGGCCGACGCGCAACTCGCGGCGGCCCGCCTCGAGCTTCTGCTCGCGCGCGTCGCCCGCGCACGCGCGGTGCTCCTGCGGCCCTGAGTCAGCGGGCGAGACCAGCCATCGCGAGAACGAGCGCGACGAGCAGCGTCGCCCACGTGACGCGGTGCGTCATGCGCTCGTCGATCCGGTCGCGCACGCGCCTGCCGAGAACGTTGCCGGTGAGGATGCTCGCGGCGAGCAGCGCGCTCGCGGCGAGCGTTTCGCGCGTAAGCCATCCGCCGAGTCCGTACGCCACGATGCGACCGACGTGCGTGGCGGCGGCGGTCAGGGCGCTCGTGGCGACCAGCCGCGCGCCGCGCAGTCCGCAGGCGAGCAGCAGCGGCGTGAGGACGAGCTGACCGGCGCCCGACGTGGCGGTGAGCGCGCCTCCCAGCGCCGCGAGCAGCGCGAGCCTCGTCGTGCGAGGCTTCCAGACGAGCCAGCCAATCTCGCGCAGCAACGCGAGCCCCACCGCGGCGAGGAAGACCCAGCCGAGCACTTGTTCGGGAACGCTGACGGCGAGCCAACCGCCGAGGAACGCACCCGGCAGCGCCCCGGCCGCCACGGCGCGACCGATGGTGCGGTCGATGCTCGCGCGGTCCGCCCACAAGCGATGCACGTTGCCGACGAGCAGCGCCGGCGCGGTGGCCGCGAGCGCCACGGCGGGCCGTTCGAGCAGGCCCAGCGAGACGACGAGGAGCATTCCGCCGCCGAGCCCGGCGATCGTGGTGAGCACACCGGCGAGCAAACCCAGAGCCGCGACCACCGGAACGAGCGAGAGCGACATGAACGCGATCAGGTATCCGAAACGTTCCCGATCGGCACGCCGCGCCATCGCCACCCCATCCCGGCATCGATTCGGCGGTTCGATCGCCCCCAGGTGCGTCGAGGCAGCAAACGCGTCGAACGCCGAGTCCGAGCGCGAGCCGGAGCTCCGGCCGCGATTGAGCAACCTCACCCTCGCCCTCGGAACCCTCACGCGACCCGCATGTCCCCCAGGCGCATCGGCAGCGTGCACCGATGGCGCCGAATCCTCCCCTCGCTTCCCGCACGCATCGCGCGTCTCAACTCGTGCGCGCTCGACGTGCCCGATGCGCCTCGCTACCCTCAAGCATCCCGCTGCGTGCTCGGAGTACCGTCCCGATGAATCGGACCATCCTCGCTTCGTCGTCGTTCGTTTCCCTCGTCCTCGTCGCCGCCATGGTCCTCGGCCCGGCCTCGACCCGCGCGTACGTCAGTCAAGCCGACGGCGTGCTCGTGCCGCAGACCGGGCGCATGCAGGCTTGCCTGGACCGACCCGGCACGGGCGAGACGATGGCCGGTGCCGTGAGCGCCTTGGCCGATGCCGCCGTATCGCCCGAGGCATTCCGGCCCGTGGAGAACCCACGCGGCTCCGGACGCTATCCCGTCACGTTCCAGGTCATCGGCGAGGGCGCGGGCTATCGCAACAGCTTCGGCTGGTTCTGGATCGACGAAGACCCCACGGTGGTCGCCAATCTGCGCACCGTCTTCGACTGCCGCCCGGGCAGCAGCTGCTCCTGCCCCTGCAATCCCGACGGGCTCGGTCGTCCGATGAGCAGCACCGTCACCATCGACTTTGCGACGGTACCCGGCTTCCGGCCCGGTCGCGCAATCTCGTTCTGGATCCGCACCCCGGAACGCGTCGACGGTTCCGGCGGCGACCCCGACAATTGCGGCAGCGCCGCCGACGCCGCCAACCGCATCTACTTCACGAGCAGAGCCCTGAACGACGACGGCGATTACGTGCACTACCTCGTCTATCGTAGTGCGACGCGCACGAACACGTTCTATTTCGGCTTCGAGGATCTGTTCCGCGGCGGCGACAACGATTTCGAAGACATGCTCGTGCGCGTCGAAGGGCTCGTTCCGCTCTGCGACCCGCGTCCCGAAGCCTGCAACGGCGTGGACGACGACTGCGATGGTGCCATCGACGAGGACCTCACGTTGCCCTGCTCGAGCGTCTGTGGCCCGGGCGTGCGCCGTTGCGTCGGAGGCAGCTTCGGCGCGTGCAGCGCGCCCATGCCGGCGACCGAAGTGTGCAATGCGCTCGACGACGACTGTGACGGGGCCGTGGACGAGGGATTGTCGCGCGCATGCAGCTCCGCGTGTGGCGCCGGAAGCGAAGTGTGCCGCGCGGGGGCCTGGGTGGACTGCACCGCGCCGCGGCCGGGCCTCGAAGTGTGCAATGGCGTCGACGACGACTGCGACGGCGAGATCGACGAGGATCTGCGTCGAGCCTGCGCCTCCGCGTGCGGTTCCGGCGTCGAGATGTGCGTGCTCGGCACCTTCACCGGCTGCACGGCGCCCGCGCCGATGGCCGAATCGTGCAACGGGCTCGACGACGACTGCAACGGCCGCGTCGACGACGGGCTGACGCGCGCGTGCCGATCCGCGTGCGGCGACGGCGTCGAGACGTGCATCGCCGGCGAGTGGGTCGGCTGCACGGCACCTGCACCGGGCCTCGAGGCCTGCAACGGCGCGGACGACGACTGCGACGGCGAAATCGACGAGGACCTTGTGCGCCCGTGCTCGAGCGCGTGCGGCCCCGGAACGGAGCGATGCACCTCGGGTCGGTGGGGCGATTGCGACGCGCCGACTCCGCAGCCGGAGCGGTGCAACAACGTCGACGACGACTGCGACGGAGTCATCGACGACGGAAATCCCGAGGGCGGCGCCGCCTGCTTGCCGTCCGAGGACGGCGGCTGGATGCCCGCGGGTGACGAGCCCGGCGATCCGCGCTGTGCGCCCGGCCGCCTCGTCTGCGTCGGAGGACGACTCGAGTGTCGCGGCGCGACGCGCCCCGGCCGGGAGCTGTGCAACTGCGTCGACGACGACTGCGACGGAGAGGTCGACGAGGACAGCGAAACGGGCCTGTGCCCGGGCGGCCGCTGCATCGCGTGCGGATGCGCGTCGCCGTGCATCGAAAGCGAGTTCGGCGAGGCCTGCCCGCCGGGCCGGACGTGCGACCGGACGCTCGCGGACCCGTCCCGCGGCATCGTCGGCTACTGCGTACCGGGGCGGTGCGCGGGCGTGACGTGCGAGGGCGACCAGGTCTGCGATCCGACGACGGGCAGCTGCGTCGACCTGTGCACCGGGGTGAGCTGCGACGCCGGATTCGCGTGTTTGCGCGGCCGCTGCGTCGAGGACAACTGCTACGGGCGCGGCTGCCCTCCGGGGCAGCGCTGCCGAGCGGGCCTCTGCGAGCCCGATCCGTGCGCAGCCGTCGCGTGCGCGCCCACGCAGTTCTGTCGAGACGGCGCCTGCATCGATGCGTGCCCCGTCCGGTGTCCCACGGGAACGGTCTGCCGCGACGGCTCGTGCGTCGACGATCCGTGCGATGGTCGATGCGCCGCCTCCGAGCGGTGCGTCGACGGGCGCTGCGTCCGCGACACGTGCAGCCCCCCGTGTGGCTCGGGCCGGGTCTGCCGGGGCGGATCGTGCGTCGACGACCCCTGCGCCGACATCCGCTGCCCCGCCGGCACGCGCTGCGTCGAGGGCAGCTGCGGGATCCCGGGGTCGGAGCCGCCGCCCCCTCCACCCGCTGCCACGCCGCGTCGGGGACTCGCCACGGGCGGCGGAGGGCTGTCCTGTGCGATCGCGTCCCCTTCGCGCCCCGCCCCAATCACCCTCCTCGGGCTCGCCTGCGTGCTCGGCTTGCTCGCCCTCCGCGGCGGGCGACACGGCCCCCGCGCGGTCACCTCCACGCGCGCGCGGCCTCGCCACGGCCTCCTGACGATCGCGACGTGCCTCGCCCTGCTCGGCTCATCCACGACGGGCTGCAGCGTCGATCCCTACTGTTTCGAGAACTGCGATCCCGAGACCCGGGACGCCGGGACCGACGCGGGAGACGCCGCCCGAGACGCCGACGCCGCGCCGGAGGGGTGCGTGCCGGCCGGCGACGAGGTCTGCAACGGCGTCGACGACGACTGCAACGGCGTCGTCGACGACGGCTTCGATCTGCAGCGCGACCCGCGTCACTGCGGCGCCTGCGATCGCCCCTGCGTCCTTCCCAACGCGTTCCCCGCGTGCGAGGCCGGCGAATGCGTCATCGCGTCCTGCGAGGTCGGTTTCCACGACTTGCGCAACGGCGCCGCCGACGGCTGCGAGTACCCCTGCGTCCCCTCCGGGGCCGAGATCTGCGACGAAGTCGACAACGACTGCAACGGTCAGGTCGACGAGGGATTCGATCTGGCCACGAACCTCGAGCACTGCGGGCGCTGCGGCCAATTCTGTGCATTTCCCAATGCGACCGCGCGCTGCGAGGCCGGCCGGTGCGTCCTGGGCGAGTGCCGCGCGGGTTTCCTGGACCTCGACGGCAACCCCGAGACGGGCTGCGAGTACGCCTGCACCCCCATGGGTGCCGAGCGCTGCAATGGAGTCGACGACGATTGCGACGGGGACGTCGACGAGGGATACGATTTGTCGTCGGACCCGGAACACTGCGGTCGCTGCAACCAGCGCTGCGCGTTCGCACGCGCGGTCGGGCGGTGCACGGACGGCGTGTGCGGCCTCGCGGGCTGTGAGGACGGGTTCGTGGACCTCGACGGCAACCCGCTGACGGGATGCGAGTACGCGTGCGTACCCGCCGGGGACGTCGACGCGTGCAACGGTCGCGACGACGACTGCGACGGCGACCGCGACGACGAGGATCCCGCCGCGGGTATGCCGTGCGGTCGCGCCATCGGCGAATGCCGTCCGGGCGTGACGGTCTGTCAGCTCGGTGCCCTCGTGTGCGTCGGCGACCGTGAGCCGACGCCCGAGGTCTGCAACGGCCGCGACGACGACTGCAACGGTGCGGTCGACGACGGACCGATGCCGGGCGTCGGCGTGCGTTGCGGCGAGACCGACGAAGGCGCCTGCGAGTACGGGACGACGCAGTGCGTGGCGGGCTCGATTCGCTGTGGCGGCACCTACGTCGGCGCCACGGCCGAGCTCTGCAACGGTGTCGACGACGACTGCGACGGAGCGGTCGACGACTCCCCCATGCCACCCGGTTCGACGCCACCCTCCTGCGCGCTCACGCGCGGAGTATGCGCGGGCCGCGCGCCGAGCTGCACGGGGGCTGGAGGATGGCAATGCGCGTTCCCTCCGACGTACCAGCCGACGGAAACGATCTGCGACGGTCTCGACAACGACTGCGACGGGAGCACCGACGAGGGATGCCTGCGCGTCCTGCCCCCGACGGGGGACGTCCGCGTGGACCTTGGAGACGCTGAGGGCGCCTCGCACTCAACGAATCCGGTCGTCTCGGGCAACGCGGGCTCCATCGTCTACGCCGCGTGGATGGACCTGCGTGGTGGCGGACGCGCGCACGTGCTGTTCAATCGCTCGACCGACGGAGGCAACGCGTTCGGGGCCACTCCGATCCTCCTCGATGGTGCGAACGGACCGGCCATCGGTCCGCGCTTCGGCGTGACGGGCTCGAGCCGACATCTCGTCACCACGGTCTGGGCCGATTTCCGGGGCGGAAGCTCCTATCGCGAGATCTTCCGGCGTCATTCGGCCGATTCCGGAGCGAGTTGGGGCAGCGCGGATCTGCGCCTCAATCCCGGTCAGAATCTCGATTCGTTCGGGGTCGACGTCGCCGTGTCGGGCTCGAACGTGGTCGCCGTCTACGAAACGTTCACGACGACGCGCTCGCGACACATTTTCTGCGTGCGCTCGGCCGACGGCGGCGCGACGTGGGCCGGCCCCGTGCAGGTGGACCGCGGAACAGGGGCGACGTTCGTCGCGGCCGCGCCGCGCGTGGCGATGGTGGGCAGCCGCGTCTACGTGACCTGGCGCGACAACCGCAGTGGTGCCCTCGACGTTCGGTTCAATCGATCGACGGACGGCGGCGCGACGTTCGGCATGAGCGACGTGCGTCTCGACGTTGGAACCGCGCCGGGCGCATCGAGTAGCTTTGCACCCGTGATCGCCGCCGAAGGTAGCAACGTGTACGTCGCATGGGTCGACGACCGCAACGGCGGGACGTTCGACATCTACCTCAATCGCTCGAGCGATTCGGGCGCCACGTGGCTGAGCGCCGACGCGATCCGGATCGACCGCGATCCGCTCCCGCACGACTCGATCGAGCCGCGCATCGTGACCACGGTGCCCGGCGCGGCCGTGGTCGCGTGGCTCGACTATCGCGACGGCCTGCCCGACGTGTACGCATCTCGAACGACCGACGCCGGCGGTACGTGGTCGACGCCGGCGCGTCTGGACACGGGCAGCATGGCGGGTCGAGCCGGCAGCTACGAGCTCGTGCTGGGCGCCGCCGGCGAGCTGGTGGCGGCCGCCTGGTCGGACGACCGCAGCGGGCTGCTCGACATCTACGCCAACTACTCGCTCGACGGCGGCGCAACCTGGCAACCCTCCGACGTGCGTCTCGACTCGACGGCCATGCCCGGAAGCAGCGACAGTCAGGATCCCGACCTGTACGTCGCGCCCGGCGCCGTGCACGTCGTCTGGGTCGACCACCGAGGCGGCCCCAACGGCGACATCCGCTACCGCCGGCTCCAGTGAGCGGTCGCGTCGCGCGCGCCGGAGCGATTCGTTGAACGACCTGCGCGTCGTCGTCGTCCCGGCGCTCGTGGACAACTACGTCTACCTCGTGATCGACGAGGCGCGTCGATGCGCCGCCGTCGTCGATCCGTCGGACGCGGAGCCAGTCCTCGTCGCGGCGTCACGCGAAAACGTCCGCATCACCGAGATCTGGGTCACGCACCACCACGCCGACCACACCGCAGGCATCCCGGATTTGTGCGAACGGGCACGCATCGAACGCGTGATCGGCAGTGCCTACGACGCCGAACGACGACGCATTTCCTTGCAAAACGAAATCGCCCGACCTGACCGTCCGTTCCGCTTCGGCTCCCACGCGGTGCGCGCCCTCGAGGTGCCCGGGCACACGCTCGGTGCGGTCGCCTATCACGTCGCAGACGACCTGTTCACCGGCGACACCCTCTTTGTCGCCGGATGCGGGCGTCTGTTCGAGGGAACCGCCGCGCAGATGGTCGACTCCCTGCGACGTCTGCGCGCGCTACCCGACGAGACCCGCGTGTGGTGCGGCCACGAGTACACCGTGGCCAATCTGTCGTTCGCGACGAGTTTGGAGCCTTCGCGCGCCGCATTGCGCGACGCGCTGCAATGCGCTCTTCGGGCGCGCGCCGCCGGGCAGCCCACCGTTCCGTCGACGCTCGCCTTCGAGCGCGCGTACAATCCGTTCCTGCGCTTCGACGCGCCCGAGCTGGCCGCTGGCCGCGACCCCATCGCGACGTTCGCGGCGTTGCGCGCGGCCAAGGACCGCTACGTTCCACCGGCCCTCTGACAGCGCCGTTCCGGTCGGTGGATCGTACGGACCGAAGTGGCGAGTCCGACTCCGAGCCCGAGTCCGAGTCCGAAGTCGGGCCCGGGCCCTACGATCGAGCCGCGCGTGCGGCCTGCTTCGCGCGAGTCCCTTCGACCGACGCGGAGCGAGTCCCCTATCAGTACAGATTGGGATAACAGCGACCGTCGATACAGAACTCGCCCCCGCAGTCGGCATTCGTCGTGCACGTCATCCGCTCGATGCGGGTCGCCCACTGCGGAATGTGGTTGCCGGTGTCGATCTCCTGGAACGGCAATCGGAACGCGGCCGCCGACGGATCGCGGCCCGCGCGGGCTTCCTCGGGCCGGATCGCGGCCATCCAGAGCTGCGTGATCTGATTGTCGCCGTACCGCAGACCGAATGCGCGGCGACTCGACCACGACAGCCAGAACAGGGGTTGGCCGCGATCCACGTAGGCCGTCGGATCCCACTTGGGCCAGCTATCGGCGAGTCCGTCGGCACGGTCGAGCCGCAGCACGATGGAGCCGTCGTTGGAGACGAGCCAGAGCTGCGCGTCCGGCACGCCCGCGCTCATCGAGTCCGATCCCCCCATGGAGTTCGTGTTCGACGGCGAACGATTGAACACGATCCATTCGCCGTCCGGGGAATACGCCGGATAGTAGTTGTTTTGCCCCGGCGTCTCGACGAGGGTGGGCCCCACGGTCCAGCCGCCCGCGCCGTCGGCGTCGAGGCGCACGAGGCGTCCGCCGACGATGCCCGGCATGTCCGCGACGGGACCGAACGACGGTGAGTCGTGCCGCGCGAAGACGATGTGCCGTCCATTCGGTGACCAGTCCGGCATGGAGGCCGGGCCGCCGCCCAGGCGGTCGACCACCACGACCCCGCTCGTCGCGTCGAGGATCTGCAGGCCGGCGAGACCGCTCTGCACGATTTGCCGCGTGTCGGGGCTGAATGAGCTGAAATTCCGCTGGCTCGGGAAGCCGACCCCGCCCGCTCCGAGTGCGAAGATGCGCCCGCGAGATGCGACGTCGAAGACCTGGAAGGTCGTCGTCGGGATGTCGGTGCCGACGCCGATGCGCGTGCCGTCGCGGGACAGCGCGTGGCAGCCGACGCACATGAACGCGCCCGTTCGCGCTCGGTCGATGAACGTCTCGGCGCTGCGTCCACGCCGCCCCCACTCGTAACGCTTGATCGTGCCGCTGGTGGCCGCCCAGTAATACAGGCCGCCCGTGATGTCCTCCTCGGCGAACGTCATCTCGCGTGCCGGAGCGCGCCCTACGCGGCTCCCATCGGAGCCCGACAGACGCACTCGGATGGGGCCCTGCCCTCGCGCCGCGGCCGCGAGCGCGTCCCACGTCTCTTCGTTCGGCGTGTAGATGCACCCCCCTCCGACGGACTCCGGACAGCCGAAGTAGACGCGAATGCGCCCCGTCGGAATCTCGAAATCGAGCTCGAAGACGCTCGCGCCGCCCGTGCGGTAATGGAACTCCAGCTCGCGCATGTTGGGCGGAACCACCACGCCGTCGTCCGGATAGACGAGTTGCGGGGCACGGCTCGGGTCCTCCGTCCCACCGAACATGTCCGGCGCCCCCGGCGGCGCGCTCGGATCGACGATCACCCGATCCATCTGGAGCGTGAGGCTCGTCTGCCCGCGCAGGGCGCCCATCTGTGCGATGACCACCGTCCGGCCGGCCAATCCCGAGGCGATGAAGCGGTTGCCTGTGAATGTGCCGAGGGCCGGGTTGGACAGCGACCACGTCGATTCGGTGGTGACTTCGCGCTCGCCCAGGAACGCTCGATATTCGATTTCGAGCGTCACACCCTCGGTCAAGCGGACGACGTGATCGGCCGGCTCGATGCGCAGATCCCCGCTGGGAGCCGGCGCATCGGACGCGTCGTAACCTACGTCCGCATCGCGCATGGTCGTCCGTCGATCCTCGCCACGCCGACCGCTGCACGCGGTGAGCGGCAACGCGACCAGCAAGAGGAACCGAAGCGCGAACCGAGAACCAACGACGACGCGGTACTGCATGGCACGACTCCTCGAGCGGACGAGGGTACGGTGCGTGTGAGTGGCCCCGGAAGCGGCGTCGGCGGGGCTTCTGAGAGCTATCTCACGTTCGATCGCGCCCCGCCCCGACCCCGAGGCCGCGTCCGAAACCGCACGACACGTGACTCGATGGCGGAAGCGAAACCTTCGAGTCCGAGCCGAGTCGAACCCCGAGCGTGAGCCTTCGACGGACTCCGACGAGCCGACCCGCCATCGAGCGACCCACCCGCCGCTTCTCGAGCTCCCGCCGGCGCGATTGCACCGGGTGCCGACCCTCGGCTGCATCCGTAAGTTGACGGGGAGCCCGTCGAGACGAGACGGTGGGCGCGTGTCGATCGTCCGCGCGTCGCACCGTTCGATGGGCACGCGGGTACGCGTCGTCCTCGTCGTCGCGACGTGCGCGCTCTGCGTCGCGCCGGCGTCCGTGCTCGCCGATTCGCCCCTCTGGTCCCTGCGTCGCCGACCGGGCCTCGTGGCCAACCACCTGCTCGCGGCCATCGTCGAGCCGTCCGCGTGGCCCCCTGAGCCGCCCTCCCCGGCACTCTCGGCCGTCGGCACCGAGCGGCTCGCGCGCGCCCTGGAGGAGGTGTGCGGTCCGATGCCCGGAGCGCGGGAGCAGCGCTACGCGGCGTGGATCCTCGAGGCGGCGCACGCCTGGGACATCGATCCGTTCCTGCTCGGCGCGCTCGCCTACCGGATGGGGCGTTGCCGTCCGGACGCCCGGGAGTCGGGCGGGCTCGGGCTGACGTCGCTGCGGCGCGAGATGTACGCCGACCACCTGCGGGGCGGACAACTTCGTTTCCACGTCGAACGGAACGGGCGCTGGGTCGAACGGATCCTGCGCGTCGATCGGTTCCCGTTCGCCGAGCCGCGCCTGCTGCGCGCCCAGGAAAACCTCTACTTCGCCGGAGCGGTGCTCGCGATGTGGCGCGCCCAGGAAGCGTCCGTTCACAGGCGGCTTCCCGCTCAAGCCGCGCACCGGCACTTCGTCTCGCACTTCGTGTGGGGCGACCGCGTACGCAGCCACTGGCAGGAAAGCCAGATCCTCACCGACCGCAGGCGCCTGCTCGAGGCCTACGGAGTCCACCGCCCTCCCGTCTTGCACCGATTCGGGCTCGCGCTGCGCGCCCCTCTCGACGGGGCACCGCGCGTCGTGCTCAGCGGTCTCGGCGAGGGCCGCCAGGACGGCGCGCGCCGCCATCGGGGCGTCGATCTCGATTCGCTGCCCGGCGAGCCGGTGCGCGCGATCGCCGACGGGCGCGTCACGTTCGCCGGCGTGGACCTGCCGGGCGGCGAGCACCGCAACCTGCGTCGCGACGAGTACGACCTCGTGTCCCGATCGCGACTCGGCCCTGGAGGACGCTACGTCTGCGTGCAGCACGAGACCGAGGACGGCCGATGGCTGCGTAGCTGTTCCATGCATCTGGAGGCGGTCGAGGTCGAGTGGGGACAGCGCGTGCGAGCGGGCGACCGGTTGGGCACGGTGGGCCGCACGGGCATGCAGGACTCGGCCGCGCACCTGCACTTCGAACTGCAAGACGCCTCGGGCCTGCTCGACCCCGCCGAGCACCTGCAAGGACTGCTGCTCGGACGGGGGGCCGAGGCGGCCGAGCGCGCTCTGCGACGGCAGCCCCCACGGGGGACGAGCGCCGTGCGTACGGCGGATTCGGGCGGCGACGAGCCGTCCCGGGCCGACCCAGGCGAGCCGGTCGGGTGATCTGGCGGGCTCGGTGTGGGCCCGCGGTTCGGACGCGGGCGCAGAAGCCAGCTCGGACCGGACTTCGACCCGAACCCGCACGCGCGATCGCCGTTGCCGTCGGGGATCCGTCCTTGACCGCCCCGGAGACGGGAACTTACCCTTGTTGTAAGCGCTGCGCGCAGCGCGGCGTGTGGCGATGGATCCCCGCGCGTCCAGGATGAATCCCCCTTCGCCCCCGCGACCGGCCAAGGCGTACGCGCTGCGCTTCATTTCCGGGAAGTATCAGGGCGGCGAGTTTCCGTTGCCGTCGCAGGGCGAAATCCTCATCGGGCGCTCGAGCGAGCTCGACATGGTGCTCGTCGAGGACATGGTCAGCCGTCGGCACGCCAAGATCACGGTGGTCGGCCCCGACGAGATCTACATTCAGGACCTCGACTCGACGAACGGCAGCTTCGTGAACGGCGAGAAGATCAAGCGCGTTCGTCTCAACGAAGGGGACCGGATCCTCGTGGGCACGAGCATCATCAAGCTCGTGGCGACGGAGGTCGCGTCCACCGACGTCGGCGAAGCGCGCGCGAGGCTCTCGGACGTCGCCGCCGAGCGCCGCACCTCGCAGGTGCGGACGATGACGGGCAGCATCGCCGAGGTTCCGATCCCGGACCTGCTGCAGCTCTTTTCGGCGTCGAAGAAAAGCGGCGTACTGGCCGTTCGCACCGACCGCGACGTCGGTCGCATCTATCTCGACCGCGGGGTCGTGGTCTACGCGACGATCAACGAGAACATCGACGTGCCCCCACTCAAGGCGTTCGTGCGGATTCTGACTTGGGAACAGGGCACGTTCGAGATGGAGCCCCCGGAGGCGCGCGAGTTCGACGAGCCGCTGACGATGGGCACCGAGGCGCTGCTCATGGAGGCGATGCGCCAGATCGACGAGGTGCGCCGTCTGGGCCCGGACATGCCGCCGATGACGGCGCACCTCGCGGTGGCCTCGCCGCTCGTGCCGCCGCTACGCGATCTGTCGCCCGAGGAACTCGACGTGCTCCAGCTCGCGTTCAACTACGGGCACGTCGAAACGATCCTCAACAAGAGCCTGGCGACCGACCTCGAAACGAGCGAGATCGTCGTCAAGCTCTTGCGCGCGGGCTACCTGCGCGTGGAATGACCGCGGCCCCGCGCGATGCGCGCGCTTCTGGGCCGCGCGCCGGAGTCGGCACCGTGAGCCCTGCGGGCCCTGCGCGCAGCTCGTGGTAGTCTGTGTCGCATGGCCGGGTCGAGAGAGGAGCGGGGGACAGGCTCGCGGCGCGAGCAGGAGCGCGTGACGATCAACAAGGAGTTCGAGTCGTTCGACGCATTCATCCACGAGTACGTCACGAACATCTCGCGCTCGGGAGCGTTCGTGAAGAGCAAGCAGCCGTTGCCGGTCGGCACCCGCGTCAACCTGCGCTTCACGGTCATCATGGACGACATCGAGACGATTGAGGGCATCGGCGAGGTGGTACGGGTCGAGACCGATCCGCCGGGGATGGGCGTCGTCTTTCGCGAGCTGTCGCAGTACTCCAAGCACCTGATCGAGCGGCTGCTGACGGCCCAGCCGTCGTCGGGGAGCCGCGACCCGACGCCGTGACCGCACGCGACACCGGTTCCGCAAGCGGGCGTCCGCTCGCCGAGTGGACCGACGCCGAACTGGCGGCCGAGCTGCAGCGCCGTCGCGCGGCTCGCGCGGCGCGTCGAGCCGAGTCGGCGGGCACCGTCGAGGGACCGGCGGGCACCGACGAAGCGAGCGCCGAACGCCGTCGCATCGCGCAGTGTTACGCGAATCTCGAGCTGCCGCAGGGAGCACCGCTCGAGCGTGTCCAGGCAGCCTACCGCGAGCTCGTCGGCCGTTACCACCCGGACCGCCATGCCGGCGACCCAGAGCGGCACCGCGCGGCGACGGAGCTGCTGCGGTCGCTGACCGAGGCGTACGAGACGCTCGTGCGCTACCTGCAAGGCGGCCGCGGCTGACCGGATCGTGCTCGCCCGCTCGGAGCCGGCACGCAATCGGGCTCCGTCGCGGCATGCGACTCCGACCCTCCGACCCGGGGGCGCCCATGCGGACCCGCGCGAGCCATCGCGGGCATCGAGCGCCGGCGGCCGCGCCGCGCGCCCCGCCCGGGACCCTCACGTGCCGCTCAGATCGAACTGCTCGAGGTGGTAGTCGCGACGCGGCCGCAACACGATGCGCCGCTGAAGGCGGCGCGCCGCTTCCTCGACGCTCGCCCGCTCTTCCCGCTCCAGGACGTCGATGATGGCCGGATGCGCCTGCACGACGATCTGGTAGCCGGGCAGCGTGTCGCATTCGCGCTGCATCTGCCGGAAGATCTCGCAGCACAGCGTCGTCTTGGCGTGCAGTTGCCCCGTGCCGTCGCAGTAGAAGCACGGCTCGAACAGCGTGCGGCCGAGCGACTCGCGCGTGCGCTTGCGCGTCATCTCGACGAGTCCCAGCTCGCTGATGCGGATCACCGTCGTCTTGGCCCGATCGGCCTTGAGCACGTCGAGCAGCGCCCGGTAGACGCGGTCGCGGTGGGCCGGTTTTTCCATGTCGATGAAGTCCAGCACGATGAGACCACCGATGTTGCGGAACCGGAGCTGGTGACCGATCTCGCGCACGGCCTCCAGATTCGTCTGCAGGATCGTCTCGTCGTGATCCTTGCCCTTGCCGGTGAACCGACCCGTGTTCACGTCGATCGCCGTCAGCGCCTCGGCCTGGTCGATGACGAGGTAGCCCCCCGACGGCAGGGGCACCTTGCGCGAGAGGGCACGCGCGATCTCGTCCTCGATGCCGTGCTCGTCGAAGAACGGCTCGCGGCCGCGGTACAGCTCCACGTCGCCGACGCGCTCGGGAAAGAACAGCTCCACGAAGTCACGGAGCCGACGGTATTCGCGCTCGTCGTCGACGACGATCTTCGCGACGTTCTCGTCGAACAAGTCGCGCGCGGTCCGCAGAACGATGTCGGGCTCCTCGTACAGCAGCGCCGGAATCTTGGTCGCGCGCTCCTTGCGCGCGAGCGTCTCCTGCCACTGCGTGACGAGGTAGCCGATGTCCGCCTTGAGCTGCTTCTTCGTCATCCCCGACGCGATCGTGCGCACGAGGATGCCGCCCGTCGGCGGACGCAGCGTCTCAAGGACCTCGCGCAGCCGTCGTCGTTCCGCCTCGCTGCCGATGCGCCGGCTGACGCCGCACTCGCTCAGGGTCGGCATGTACAGGACGTAGCGGCCTGGCAGCGCGACGTGGCTCGTGACGCGCGCGCCCTTGGTGCCGATGGGTCCCTTGCTGACCTGGACGAGCAGCGGCTGGCCCTCCTTGAGGACCTCGCGAATGGGCGTCGCGCGCGTCAGGCGCTTCGGCGCGACCGGCGGCTCTTCGGCGCCGTCGTCCTCGTCGTCGGTCGACGGTGCGTCCGCATCGACGCGCTCGACGAGGCGCTCGGCCGACTCGGGTGGAACGACGTCCTCGACGTGCAGGAACGCCGCGCGGTCGAGGCCGATATCGACGAACGCAGCCTGCATGCCCGGGAGCACGCGCGTGACGCGCCCCAGGTAGACGTTGCCCACGGGACTGCGCTCGCGGGGGCGCTCCACGTACAGCTCGGCCAGCAGGCCGTTCTCGACGAGCGCGACGCGCGTCTCGCCGATCGATACGTTGATGAGAATCTGACTCTGGCCCGTGGTCATGGGGCGCAACCTCGTCGGCCTCGGGGCTCGCGATGCAACCGAACGAGCCGACTCAGCGAAGGGTGGTGGCGTGCACGAACGCGATGGCGACCGTGCCGGGCAGGACCGCGCCCAGCGTGAGCAGAACCGTGCGCCCGAGCGCGTCGGCGCCCGTGCGGTCGAGAACGTGACGCGTGAAACAAGCCGCCGAACGAGCGGCCAGCATCGCGCCCGCGGCCCAGGCGAACCACCCGACCGCGGGAGGCAGTGTGGCGCCCGCCGTGGCGAGGACGACCGGCATCGCGACCAGCGAGGCCTCGTCGCATGCCGGCGCCGACCCCGTCCCCGTCCGCGTCGCGCGCCGCGCGGCCCACGCGACGACCGAAGCGGAGCCGAGCCCCGCAGCGACCACGACGAGGCCCACGAACGCGAGCGCTCCGACGGGTGCGCGCGCGACCGGCCCGGCGACGTCGGCGATTCGCATCCCGAGCGTCACCACCGCGAGCGTCGCCGCGACGAGCGTCGCGAGCGCGACCGATGCCTCGCCCGGCGCAACCGACGCCGACGCCGCTGCATCGGTGCGCACCGGGCTGCGGGCACGCCACAGCCCGCACGGGCCGGCGACGGAGCGCACCGCCCGGATCAGGTCCGCCGACCGCACGCCCGAGCGCGATCAGTTGGCGGCGAAGATCTTCTCGATCTCCGCCTGGACCTGCTCCTCGCTCTTTCGGCGCGCGACCGCGATCTCCTTGACGATGAGCGCACGCGCGGTCTCGAGCATGCGCCGCTCGCCGAAGCTGAGCGCCTTCTCGGCCTTGAGCCGGTACAGGTCGCGCATGACCTCGGCGACGTCGAAGACGGAGCCCGTCTTGATCTTGTCCATGAACCCGCGGTAGCGGCGGTTCCACGTCTGATTGTCGAACGCGATGGTCCGTTCCTTGAGGATGGCGAAGATCTCGCGAATCTCGGCCTCGGAGATGGGCGGACGCAGCCCCACCGACTTGGCGTTGTTGACGGGCACCATGATCTTGCGGTCGGTGTCGAGGATGCGCAGCACGTAGAACTTCTGGCGGCTCCCGGCGATGTCCTTCTCGTCGATGGAGACGACCTCCGCGACGCCCTGGGCCGGGTAGACGGCCTTATCGCCCACCTTGAACTGGTGATCTCGCGCCTGCATCAGGTTACTCCTTGTCGTGAGTTCGTCCTTCGCGCCGGCGGCCCGGTCGAGCCCTGGTGCGGGCCCCGGACTGGCCGGGGTCCCGCCCGGCCGGCACGCGCGTATTCGTTGAGCCGGCACAAGCTACCTCGGAGCTCGTGCGAGGTCAACCGCATTCGTGCCCGAATCATTCCAGCGAGGAGACAGCGAAGCGGACTCGCGACGGAGTCGCCGTTCGAGACCGAGGCCGAGACCGAGCTCGAGTGGGAATCCGGGACCGAGTCCGAGTCCCAAACCGAGGCCGACCTCGAGACCGAGGCTGATGCCGAGTCCGAAACGGAGTCCGACTCGAAATCCGGGCCCGCGCCTGAATTCGTCACGACGATCGAAGTGCTCAACGCCGCCGCCAGGAAAATCCTCTCCTGCACCGAGCCATCCCACGCGCTTGACGCCCACGCACGTGCGCGGTAGAGGCACTGGCCGGTCCATTCGCGGGCATAACTCAGTGGTAGAGTGGCAGCTTCCCAAGCTGCAGGTCGGGGGTTCGAATCCCCTTGCCCGCTCCCCGCGCCGTGCGCCGAACCGGTTCGTCGCGCCGCGTGCCGACGCGCAGCGGTGGCGCCATCGGCGGCGAGAACGACTCGGCGACCTTGGGCGTAGAATACCGAGGTCGGCTTCAAGTCACCGGGGCGCGCGCACGCCTCGCCCACGCCGCTCGAGCCGCACACGGCAGAGGACGAGTAGACCGGCGAGGAAGAGCGCGGGCGAAGCCGGCATCGTCGTCCCGCGAAGAGCGGGGCGCACGAGGCGACACGCGCAGCCCGACACCGGCCTGGCGCGAGCTCCGGCATCGCCGACGGATCCGTCACCCAAACCGCTGCCCGCATCGTCCTGCGGCTCGCACGTGTTCCGGTCGGGCGGGCAGTCGGCGTTCGTTCCGTCGCAGGATTCGGCGACATCGCAACTGGCCCTCGCAGGACGGCAGACGTGCGACGCGGGTCGCGGAGCGCACACGCCGTCCGTCCTCGCGCCGGCCGCGACGGAGCACGCCTGGCAATCGTCGGACGCGCCGCCGCCGCACGCCTCGTTGCAGCAGACGCCGTCGACGCAAAAGCCGCTCGCGCAGTCGGTGCGCGCGGTGCACGGTTCGCCGTCCGTGCGTACCAAGCGAAACCCGTAGACCCGGCCCTGGTCGCACGCTCTCGACGCGGAGTCCGCGTAGCCGCACGGCGCACCGGCCAGACCGAAATCACCCCCGCTCGAGAGGCCAAGCGCGGAGCCCAACTGGGCCCCATCGATCGACGACGCCGAGCGCAGCGGCGGAAGGGGTTGCCACATCCCGGCCTGACGTACGAATGGATATACGGCCCCCGTCTCGCGTCGTGTCGAGCTACTCAGCCCCGGCGCGCCGACGAAGAGCCGTCCTCCATCCGCCGACACGGCGACCGCCTCGCCGAAGCGGTCTCCCGAGCTTCCGTCGTGCGCGACGATGTCTGCCTGCCGTTCCCACGCGCTTCCAGTCCAGTCGAGGACCGCGACCTCGTCCGCCGCAACCGACCCGACGACGAGCGGGGTGCCTTCCGCCGCAGCAGCGAGCGCAATGCCCAGATACTGACGCCCATCACTTCCCGACGCGATGGGACCCAGGGCCCTCCACGTGTCGGCCTCCCGCCTCCATGCGGCCACCACGCCGCGACTCTCCAGCGCAAAGGGAGCTCCCACGAAGACCCAGCCCGCGTCGTGGCTCACCGCGACCGCATACCCGAAGCGCCCGCACACGCCGACCAACGAGCCGTCGAAGGACGCGCGACGAGACCAACCCTCCGTCGAGCGTTCGAAGACTTGAACCTTCCCGCACCACGGTTCGCCGGAATGCGCCGCCGGTGCACCGACGACCAAAATACGCCCGTCGGGCGTCAACGCGATCGAGTGTCCGAACTGGAGCGAAGGTGGATCGCCGGCTTCGAGCGGCGTCTCTCGTGTCCAACCGGCGCTCGTGCGGCGGAACGTGTATACGTATCCTGCGTAGGCCTCCGCGGTCGAACCGCCCGAGATGCCCGGGGCGCCGACGACCGCGAGCTGACCATCGGCCGACAGCGCGACGCTCCGGCCGAACCCTGCCGCGGGGTACATTACGGCGGGTCGCAGTTCCTCGGGTCCGTCCCAGCCCGTTGCGGTCCGGCGAAACACGTACGCGGCACCCGTCGGGCCAAGTCCCGGAGTCGAATGTCGCGGCGCACCGACGAGCGCGACGGCTCCATCCGCCGACAACGCGATGGCGAGACCGAACCCATCGTCGCGAGACGCATCGTCCGCTTGGAGGGACCCGTCCTCGACGACGAGCAAGGGATCGACATGGAGCGGATAGACCGCCTTCGTGTCGTCGATGACGAGATCCAGCTCGAACCCGTCACGACGGAGGTGGAACACGACGTCCAGCGGCCGCCCACGCGCGTCGCGCACGAACGGATGCACCCAGCGCGCGTGCACCGTGCCGGCGGCGTCGCAGAATTCGACGTGGCGCTCGCCACGCGACGTGGCGCGCAGCGTCCCGCCGACAGCCGTGCGAATCCGCAGCGGTCCGCGCCCGGGCGGCCTTCGATCGAGAACGAAGAGTTGTTCCAATCCGAACGGTCCGTGGACCCAACGTTCGCGCAAGCCCCGATGCGCCTCGAACCACGCGGTCTGCGCCTCGACATCGATGGCTCGCGTCGGGACACGACCCATTCGCCCCGCCCGCCCCCACGCGATGGTGCGCAAACGCAGCATCGGGGTCGGTTCGCCGTGCGCCGCGGGCACGCGTCGCCATTCGATACCTCCCGCGCCCACCACGAAGGCGCTCGAATCGCGTCGCGCGCGCCAGCGCCGTTCCGAGACGCGCTCGAACCCCCACGTGTGTGGGCACGACCGTGCCTGCACTGTCTCGATGACGGCGGCGATCAGCGCTCGATGCACGACCCCCGCGACCCCATGGGTGACACCGTCGGAGCGTCGTCCCCCGGAACCGTTTCGCTGCTCGCGCCCAGCGCCCTCGCTGGGCGACGCAAACGCGACGGCGGAGCCGGGCTCGCCGAGGAGCAGCGCCGCCACCGCCAGCGTCGCAAGCCATATCCTCGCGCTGCGATGCATGTTCACGCGCAAAACCTACCACGCTGGCCGGGGTCCGGTGCCCGCAGGGGGCGGATGGCGCACGGCGGCTCACGCGACCGTTCAGGGGCGGCGCGCGATGAAAAGATAGTTGAACCCGCGCAGGAAGAAGTTGTGCTCCTCGGCCGCCTTGCGGAACGCGGGGCGCTCGAGCCGCTCGTGATGGCGGACGACGGCGACGACGTCGACGGGCTCGAAGAGCCGCTCGACGATCGAAAAGAGTCGAAAGCCCACGGGCGCGAAGCGATGACGCCGCCAGAAGTCGCACACGTACAGCGCGACGGTGCCGCCCGGACGCACCACGCGACGCGCCTCCCGCAACACGCGCGCCATCGCCTCGTAATAGGCGGGCTCGAAGGGCGAGAGGCGGCCGATGCAATCGGGATCGTCCGAATAGCGCAGGTGATTTCCGTAAGGTGGATCACAAAACCAGAGCGTCGCGACGCCCCGCTCGAGCGGGAGTCTACGCGCGTCGGCGCGCTCGACGCCGGGATGGCGCGGGGCCAGATCGAACCCGCGGCCCACGCGGCCCGTCTCGCGGCACACGTCGAGCGTCGTGCCCGAACCGCACATCGGATCGACGACGAGATCCCCAGGCCGGCTGTAGCGTTGCACGAGGTTCCAGATCACGTGCGCCGGCGTGGCGGCCTCGAACGTATCGTCGCCCTGCCGACCGCTGCCGTAGGTGCGCGACGGGTAGTCCCAGAGCGTCGTGGGGTGGAGGCGAATCGGGGGCTTGTGGGGCCGCGGCGCGGGTCGTGGACGCTGTGCGGAACCGACCGGCGCGCGCGCCCAGCGGTGCCGGCCGTCGCTCACCGCACGATGCGCAGCCGGCGCGGCGCGCTGCCCGTGATGGCGCGCACGCCGCCGCGCTCGAACTGCAGTCGGGCGAGCTGCTCGGCGACGCGCTCGGCGAGCTCGACGAAGGCGCGGGCCGCCGCCGAGTCCGGACGCGCGTGCACGATGGGGTCGCCCGCGTCGCCCTGCTCGCAGACCGCGGGCTCGAGCGGAATCTGCCCGAGCAGAGGGGCGCCAGCCATCTCGGCGATGCGCGCGCCGCCCCCCTGGCCGAACGGAGTGTGCCGCACCCCCGCGCTGTCGACGAACCAGCTCATGTTCTCGACGACACCGACGATGGGCAGCTCGAGCTTGCGGCACATCGTCACGCACTTGTACACGTCGGACAGCGCTACCTCCTGCGGCGTGGTCACCAGCAACACGCTCGCGCCCTTGGCCGACTGCGAGAGCGTGATGGCGACATCGCCCGTCCCCGGCGGCGCGTCGATCACGAGCACGTCGCGGTCGCCCCAGCCCACGTCGCCCAGCATCTGCCGCAGCGCCGAGCTGAGCATCGGTCCGCGCCAGATCACCGCCTGCGTGGGGTTCTCGAGCATGAACCCGAGGCTCATCAGGGCGATGCCGAGGCGCTCGTGCGGCCGGATCTTGCGCTGCTCGTCGGCGCTGAGCGGCCCCTCGATGCCCATCATGGTCGGGATCGACGGACCGTAGACGTCCGCGTCGAGCAGCCCCGTGCGCAGGCCCATGGCGGCGAACGCGACGGCGAGGTTGCACGCGACGGTGCTCTTGCCTACGCCGCCCTTGCCGGCCATCACGAGCAGCAAGTTGCGAACGGACGGAACGGGGTCGTCCGGCCCGATGGGTCGCGAGGGCATCTTCGTAAGCCAGCTCACCTCGAGCTGCTCGACCCCCTCGCCCCGGGCCGCCTCGAGCAGGCGTCCGAGCGTCTCGTGACGCAGCCGCTCGCCCGGCGCCGGAAGCTGCACCGTCAGCCGCGCGCGCGTGCCGTCCCGCTCGACGGATCGCAACGCGTCGATCTCGCCCAGCGGCTGGCCGAGCAGCGGATCGACGACGGCGCGCAATCGCTCTTCGAGGCCCATGCGCGACGGCGAGCTTGACCGTGCGCGCCGCGCGGGGCAACCGGGCGGCGTGCGGCAGCCGGGACGAGCGCGTGGCGAGGGGCGACCCGCGCAGCCCGTCGTCGTCTGGGCCCACGAGGGGCTCGTCGCGGTGGACAAGCCGGCGGGGGTGCTCTCCCAGCCGGGGCCTCGCGGCGCGCCGCTCGACCTGGTGAGCTGGGCGCGCGCGCGCTGGCCATGCGCGCACGTCTCGGTGCTGCACCGGCTCGACCGCAACGTCTCGGGGCTCGTGCTGCTCGCGCTCGACGTCGAGGTGGCGCGCGCGATGCATGCTCTCGTCGCGCGCGGGCAGCTGGAGCGCGAGTACGTCGCGGTGGTGCGCGGAACGCCGGCGAGCGAGCGCTTCGCGCTGCGCGGGGCGTTGCGCAAGGACGCGGACAGCCGTCGCGTTGAACTGCTCGACGAGGCAGCCTTCGAGGCGCTGCCGGAGCGTGCGCGTGCAGGCTGGCGCACGGCGCACACGGACGTCGAGGTGCTCGAGCGATTCGTCGCGCCCCTGGGTCGATGCGCGCTGCTGCGCGTGCAGCCGCGCACCGGGCGGTCGCATCAGATCCGCGCCCAGCTCGCCGCGGCCGGCCTGCCCATCGTCGGCGACCCCAAGTACGGCGTCGCGGCGCGCGCCATCCATCGACCCCTGTTGCACGCGCGCGCGCTCGCCTTCGAGCATCCGCGCACGGGCGCGCGCGTCGAGATCCATCGCGAGGCGCCCTGGACACGCGAGTCGCTGACCGCGCTGCGACGGATCGAGCACGCGCGTCGCCGGTACGACGCGACGCGAACGAGCGGATCGCGGCGCCGAGGCGGCACAGGATGAGATCGAAGCGCAAGCGCGAGACCGAGACCCGGATCGCGCCGGAACCCGAGCCGGAGCCCCGGACGGCCCTCGAGACCGATACCGGGCCGACGGACGAGCGCGACGAGCGTCCCGCCGGAACGCAGCGGTCAGTCGCGCGCACGCAACGCTTCGAGTGCTTCCGTGCAGTCCGGTCGCGCCGCCAGCGCTCGTTCGTAGGCGACCCTGGCCTCGGAGCGCTCTCCACGCTCCCACCGCGCGCGGCCGAGCAGCAGGTGCGGCAGATGCGCGCGCGGAGCCACTGCCGCCACGCGTTGCAGCTCCGCGACGGCGGCGTCGGAGGCCGCCCGGTCCTCGGCGGCCGACCGGTGCCGCAGGTACGCGAGCCACGCGAGGAACTCCGGTTCGTCGGGACACAGCTCGACCGCGCGCTCGAACGCCCGTCGCGCCTCGTCGAACGCCCCGCGACGCAGCGCTCGCTCGCCGCTCCGTGCATGACGCTCGGCGCGGAGCGTCCGCGCGACACGCTCGTCGAGCGAGGGGTCCGCGCGCGACCCGACACCGGTCGCGGGGGTCGTCGCGGACGAAGGGATCGGAGCCGGGCGCGCCGAGGGCGATTCGGGTAGCGTCGCGCGCTCGCGCTCCGGGAGCGTCGGGCGAGCGGACTCGTCGAGGTCGTGCGCGCCCTCCGGCACGGGCTCCGAGCGCGGCCCGGTCCGCGGGGTCGGCCGCGCGCGGTCGTCGGTCTCGCGCAGCCGACGCTCCTGCGGCGCGGTGGGCGGCAAGCTCGCGCCGGGCGCCTCGATCACGGACGTCGGACGATCGACCGGCGGAGGCTCGGGTGCCCCTCGCCGTTCCAGCTCGTCGCGCACCTGCAGCAGCCGCCCGCACACCTCGGAGGCCAGCGACCGCAGCTCGCGCCCGGCCGGGCCCGGTTCGAGCCATCCGGCGAACCGCGCGCGCATCCGGTCGACCGCGGCGAGGACACGTTCGCGATCCGACGGATCCACGCCGAGCGCCTCCTCGATCCGATTCGCACGCAGGGCGCGCACGATCCGCAGCAGCTCCGTGCGAACTCGTTCCGGGTCGTCGGGCAGCGGCGCCCCCGTTTCGAGGGCGAGCCGGTGCCCCGGCGCGGGTTCGGTCCGGATCGGAGCGATGCCGAGCGCGTCGAGCGCGTACACGATGGCGGGCAGGTTGACGCCACGCGGGGCGCGGGCGAGGACATCGCGCACGGTCTGCGTGCCATCGAGCGAGGCCAGCAGCCGCCGCGTCTCCGTTTCCATGGGAACGGTCGCCAGCTCGGCCGAACGCGTGGGCTCGGGAACGACGTAGCCGTCGAGATGAGGTCCGAGCAGCGTGACGAGCCGCTGCGGCGTGAGGCGGCGCGCGACGCCCGCGAACACCAGCTCCGCGAGGCTCCGATCCAGGGTGACCGCCTCCGGCGGCACCTCGATTCCCTCGAGCAGGCGCCATTCGCCGCTCGTCCAGGCGAACAGGTCGGCGAGCTTCGTCTTCAACTGCTCCTCGAGCACGTCGCGCAGCTCGTGCGGCGAGAGCGCGCCCATCGCGACGAGCACCGCGCCCTGACGCCCCTCGCCCGCCCGCACGCGCGCGAGCGACTCGTCGAGCGTCGCCCCGTCGATGCGGCCGTCGCGCGCGAGAATCTGCCCGAGGCACTCCTGCACGAGATTGCTGCGCACGTACCGCGGCCGCCCCTCCTTGAGATAGACGACCTTGGTCGCCGGCCCGCCGTCGATCGTGCGTCGCTCATCCGTCACGCTCGTCAGCACGAGCGCTCCGCTCGCCCGTTCGTCCCGCATCTGCGCGAGCAGCCGTGCGAACGAGACGGTCAGCAGCGTGCCACCCCGCGCGCCCGGTGCTGACTGAGCGAGCAGGCGCAGCGCGGCCACGTCCTGGCTCTCAACGGCCGCGCCCGGGTCCGTCGGAGAGGCGCGCGCACCGACGGCCGGGGCGCGGGGGGCTGGCTGCGCCGCGGGAGCATGCGGCCTTTCCGGCATGCTCGTCGGTGCCGGCGGCGGAGGGAGCGTCGCGGGTCGACGCGGTGCCGGCGAATCGGTAGCGGGCGCGTCGAACGGGCTCGGCTGACCGAGGCGTTCGGACGGGAAGCGCGGGAGCCGAGCGACCGACCGCGCCGGCACCGCGAGGGTTCGCTGGTCGTCGAGATCGAGCTCGGGGAGCCGTATCGGAATCGGAATCGGCACCGGCACCGGCGACGCCCCCGCGCGGCGCCGGACCGTCTCGGAATCGGGATCCGCGTCGCGCAGCGTCGGCATCGATTCGTCCAGATGCGCGATGCGCGTCGCCTCGTCCGCGCCCTCGGCCGAGGGCCCGAGCGTACCGAGCGACGCGATCACGCCGAGCAGGCGCGATTCGTCGACGTCGCCCGCCAGCGCCGCGATCGCGCCGCAGCTCTGCGCCGTGGCCTCGAGGCCCTCGACGCTTCCGCGTGTCGCCACGAAGAGGATCGGGACGCGTTCCCCGCCGGGCACGCCGCGCAGCGTTCGGGCCGTCGTCGCGCCGTCGCGCCCCGGCAGACGCATCTCGAGTACGACGAGGTCGTAGGGCGCCTGCAGGAAACGGTCGATGGCGCGCTCTCCGTCGCGGGCGATCTCGACCACCGCGTACCGCCTGCCGACCGCGGCGGCGAGCCGGCCCGCGACGTCGGGATCGGGGTGGACGACCAGGGCGCGACCCGAGCCGTTCACGTAGGCCTCCAAGGAGGCGGCGTTCCCGTCGGCGCGACCAGGCGCTCGAACAGGCCGCGCGTCTGCACGGCGTGCCCTCGCCACGTCTCGAACAGCGCGCGCCACGGCTCGATGCGGTCGCGTGCGCGCATCCCGAGCAGTCGCGCGACCCGGCGGGCGAACGGTCCCGGCCCCAGCCACGGCTCGCGGGAGGCATCGGCGAGGCCGATCGCGTCCCGCACCCTGCGGAAGAAGGCCCGCGCGGCGAGCAGCACGTCGGTCTGCGTCGGGTCGAGCGCGCCCACCTCGCACAGCGCGTGCATCGCCGCCTCCGTTCGCGCCACGCGAACGGCACGCTCGCCGCCCCATTTCATCTGCAGCGTCTGCACGATGAATTCGACGTCCGCGAGCGCGCCCCAGCCGACTTTGGCATGGTATCGATGCGGCCCTTCGCGAGCAAGCTCGCGCTCCATGCGCGCGCGCAGCGCCGCGATGGGCTCGGGATCGGGCGGCGGACCGTCGTAGGCGAGCGACTCGAGCGTCTGTCGCACCCGAGACGCGAGCGCGGGATCGCCCGCGATGGGGCGCGCGCGCAACAGCGTCATCCGCTCCCAGCTCGCGGCAGTCGGACCGGCCGCCGAGCCCGCATGGTAACGGACGAGCGCGGAGAGCGACGTGACGAGCCAGCCTCGCGAGCCCCCGGGCCGCAGCCGCGCATCGACGTCCCAGCCCGATCCTTCCGCGTCCGGCTGTCCCAACAACCACAACGTGCGCTGCGCGACGCGCACCGCGCGCTCGGCCGCCTCGGACTGCGGCGGCGCGTCGTGCAGGAACAACACGTCGAGGTCCGACCCGAAGCCCATCTCGCCGCCCCCGAGCGAGCCGAGGCCGACGACGACGAGCGAGACGGGCGGCTGCCCGATCCGACGCGCCTCCTCGCGCAGAGCGAAGTCGAGGCAGAGCGCGACCTGGTGCTCGGCGAGCTCGGTCAGCCGCGCCGCGATCGGCTCCGGGTCGATGCCCTCGGCCATCGCGAGCATCCCCGCACGCAGCACGACCTCGCGACGCGCGCGGCGCAGCGCCGCGACGAACCGCTGCGGATCGTCGCCGGCCTCGTGCACCGCCGCGTGCGCGTCCCGCACCGTCCACGCGCCGAGCTCCCCCTCGTCGGCGAAGAGCAGGTCGACGTCCTCCGGGTGCGCCACCAGGGCCGCCGCGAGCGTCGGACTCGCGCCGAACAATCCGACCAGACGACGCAACAGCCGCGGTCGCTCGTTCAGCAGCCGGTCGTAGCCCGCCGCGGCGGGCACCGCGCCGAAGAAGTCCGCGAGCGCCGCGAGCGCGTCGTCCGCGTCGGCGCTCTCGCGCACTTCGCGCAACAAGCAACGCCCGAGCTCCGGTTGCCGCACGCGTGCCGCCGGCCCCAGTGGCGCGGCCCCGCGACGCGCGAGCCGCACGAGGTGACTGCCCGCCGCATCCTCGTCGCACACGCCGAGGGTCTGGACGGCGAGCGGGCCGAGCTCGGCGGCCGACGCACCGCTCGCGACGAGCTCGGCGAGCGTGTCGATCTCGGCGTCGGGCACGGGCTCGTGCTCGAGCAACGACGCGAGGCAGGCCTCGACGCGACCGCGATGCGCTTGCAGCTCTTGGTCGAGCGCGGCGCCGTCGGCGAAGCCGAGCGAGCGCGCGAGCGCATCCCGCTCGAGCGGATCGGAGGGAAGTCGGTGCGTCTGCACCCCCGTGCGCGCGTGGATGCGGTGCTCGACGCGACGCAGCAGCGCCCAGGCCGTCTGAAGCGTCTCCGACTCGCGCGCGCTGACCAGGCCCAGGGCCGTCAACCGTCGAAGCGCCTCGACGGTGCCCGGCACGCGCAGCTCCGGATGCAGGCCGCCCCAGACGAGCTGGAGGGTCTGCACGAAGAACTCGATCGCGCGGATGCCGCCTGGGCCCAGCTTCACGTCGTCGCCGGTCGCGCCCGATTCGCGCCGGGCCCGTTGCAGTAGCAGCACCATCTCGCGCGCGATCGTCGGATCGACGCTCCGCCGCCAGACGAACGGCTCGAGCGCCGCGAGCAGGCGCCGGCCCACGTCGCGATCGCCGGCGATCGGCCGGGCCCTGGCCATCGCGGCGCGTTCCCAGGTGCGGCCGAACGTCTCGTAGTAGCGCTCGGCGGCCGCGAGCGAGCCGACGAGCGGGCCGCGGCTGCCTTCCGGGCGCAGTCGCAGGTCCACGCGCAGGCAGATGCCGTCCTCGGTCGGCTCCTCGAGCAAACGCACGGCCGTCTGCACGACGCGGCTCGCCCATGGCGCGACCTCCGGCTCGTACGTCGGACGCCCGCCCTCCTCGGCGTCGAAGAAGAAGACGAGGTCGACGTCGCTGCCGAGATTGAGCTCGCCTCCGCCGAGCTTGCCCATCCCCAGCGCGACGAGGCCGACGGGGCGCCCCGTGCCGAGAAGCGGCTCGCCGATGCGCGAGGAGACGATCCGCCGCGCGGTGCGAAGCGCCGCGTCGATGGCCACCTCCGCGACGAGCGCCATCTCGCGCGCCGTCCGGTCGATGTCGGCCAGACCGTACAGCTCGCGCAGCACGATGCGCGTGACGGCCCGATGTCGCGCCCGTCGCAGCGCACGCATCGCGTCGCGTTCGTCGGGGGCGTCGTCGACCGCGGCGAACGACGCACGCAAGAAGGTCTCGCTCTCGTCGAGCGAGAGCGGCCGCGACATCACCGCGCGCAACAGGCCGGGGTCGATACGTTCCAGCGCGGCCACGGCCGGCGCATCGCGCTCGAGGCGGGCACGCACCGCGCCGAGGTCCCCCGGGCTGGCATCGTCTCGTCCCGTCGCCGTCATCGGGCGCGCCCCAGCCCGCATCGTCTCGCCGCGCGACGGCGTCGTCGAGCCGTGCCCGCAGCCGCCCGCCGCGGTTGACGCCCCGGACGACGCGGGCTATGTGACGCCGACCTTTCCGCCGGCTCGACGCCGGTCGTTCTCGTCGTTGGCTTCACGGCGCACCATCGCGGGACCGTCGCAACGTGCTTTTCGCCCTCGCCGAATGGCTCTGGTTCTGGCAGCCCGAGGCGACCGATCCGGCGCCGCCCGCCGGTGCGGCCGCGCCGCCTCCGGACTTGGGCGGGGGCTGCGCGATGCAGGCGGGCATGCTGCTCGTCATGGTCGCCATCTTCTACTTCCTGCTCATCCGGCCGCAGCAGAAGAGGCAAAAAGAGCACGACGAGATGCTGCGGTCGCTGCGCCCCGGTCACGTCGTGCGGACCAGCGGCGGCATCCGCGGCGAGATCGTCTCGCTCGACGAGCGCGACGCGGTGCTGCTCGTCGCCGATCGCGTCAAGATCCACGTGCTGCGCTCGCACATCGCCGGCCTCGACGCGCCCGCCGCACCCGCCGCGGCAGCCAAGAAGGAGGAACCGAAAAAGGGCGACGAGCCCAAGAAAGGCGACGAGGGCCGCAAGAAGTCCGACGAGGGCTGAGCGATGGACCGGAGCTGGTGGATTCGATTCGCGATCGTCGTGCTGGTCGCGCTGTTCGGGTGGGGCGCGTTGTGGCCGACGCTCGGCGGCGATCCGGTGACGGGCGCGGGCGCCATCGTGCCGGCGCCCGACTTCGTCAAACGCATCTATCCCGGAGGCTGGGAGCAGGCGCCGCGCATCGCACGCGGTCTGGACATCCAGGGCGGCTTCCGCCTTATGTACGAGGTCGAAGTCGACCAGGCGATCTCGGACCGTCGGGATCGCATGGCGGATCAGATGCTCGCGAGCCTGGGCGAGTTGCTCGGCGTGCTCGAGCGCGGGCAGCGGCCGGATCGCGAGGCGCTCGGACGGGTGCGCGAGCGCGTGCGCGTCGAACGGCTCGGCGAGACACGCATCCGGGCCACGTTCTCGCGCCCCGAGGACGCCGAACGGCTGACGGGGTCGTGGCTCGAGGAGCGCTTCCCGGAGCTGCGCGAGGTGGACCGCGAGGGCGGAATCGTCACGTTCGCGCTGCGCGAGGACGGGTTGCGGCAGCTGCGCGAATCGGCCGTCCAGGAAGCGGTGCGGACGATCACCAATCGCATCGACGAGCTGCAGATCCGCGAAATGACCGTGGTCGGGCGCGAGACCGACATCATCATCGAGGTGCCCGGCCGCGGCGAGGCCGAGCGCGCGCGCGTCGAGGAGATCGTCAGCCGCACCGCGCGCCTGGAGTTCCGCATCGTCGACGACGAAGGCAGCAGCGCCTTCCACGCCGGCCTCGGCGAGCTACCCGAGGGCGTCCAGCGCGCCGAGGAGCGCACGAGCGCCGGCGAGACGCGCCCGGACGTCGCGAGCGCATACCTGTGGGCGCGGGGCGACGAGGGCAAGCGCAAGCTCGAGCAGGTCGTCTCTCGGGCGCAGGTCCCCGACGATCACGTCCTTCTCATCGGCCGCGACGACGAGCACTCGACCGCGGAAGAGACGGCGTGGCGCACGTGGTACCTGTTCTCGAGCGTCGAGGTCACCGGCGAGGACATCCAGGACGCCTACGTCAGCTACGACAGCGAGTCGGCCGGTCGGCCGGTCGTCATCGTTCGCTTCGGCGCACGCGGCGCCGACGCCTTCGGCGAGCTGACGGGCGCCAACGTCAAGCGGCGCATGGCGATCGTGCTCGACAACCGCGTCGAGAGCGCGCCCGTCATCCAGGAACGCATCGGCGGCGGGACATGCCGCATCACGCTCGGCGAGCGCGATTTCGACACCACCCTGCGCGAGGCCAACGACCTCGTCGTCGTGCTGCGCGCCGGCGCGCTGCCCGCGCCCATCCGCAAGCTCAACAGCCAGCTCATCGGCCCCACGCTCGGCCAGGACTCGGTGCAACAGGGCGTCACGGGCGCGCTGGTCGGCGTCTCGCTCGTGCTGCTGTTCATGATCGTCTACTACGAGATCGCCGGCCTCGTCGCGGCCTTCATGGTGCTGCTCAACGTCATGCTCGTGCTCGGCACGCTCGGCGCGCTCGGTGGCACGCTCACGCTGCCGGGCATCGCGGGCATCGCGCTGACCGTGGGCATGGCGGTCGACGCCAACGTCCTGACCACCGAGCGCATCCGCGAGGAGCTGCGCTTGGGTAAAGTGCCGCGCGTCGCCGTCGAGCAGGGGTTCGCACGCGCGTTCTGGTCGATTCTCGACAGCCAGCTGACGACCGCGATCGCCGGCGTCGTGCTCTTCCAATACGGCACGGGCCCCATCAAGGGGTTCGCCGTCACGCTCCTCATCGGCATCGCGGCTTCCCTCTTCACGGGCGTGTTCTGCTCGAAAGTCGCGATGGAGTGGATCACGCGTGGGCTGCGCGTCGCGCGGTTGCGGGTGGGCTGAGCCATGGAGTTCTTCAAACCCGGTCGCGTCATCGACTTCATGCGGGTGCGCCGGCCCGTCATCACGGGCTCGGCCATCGCCGTGGTGCTGTCACTCGCGAGCTTCGTCTGGCCGGGCGCCAACTTCGGCATCGATTTCCGCGGAGGAACCGAGCTGGAGCTGCGCTTCGATGCCTCGGTGACCGCGGCGCAGGTGCGCAGCGCGCTCGAGGCGTCCGGCTACGCCGCTCCCGACGTCGTCAACGTCGAGGGCCATCCCGGCCAGTACATCATCCGCGTGCGCGAGGTCAGCGCGATCGACGAGGGCCGTGCGAGCGCGATCGAGCGCGC
>JANWZI010000029.1:0-35780 GCA_025054695.1 Myxococcota bacterium
GGGGCGCCGAGCACGGCGCCCCGCACCGTCCGGCGCCGCCGCAGCCCCGACGCCTTCTCCTCGATCACCTCCACCTCGTCGCCCAACCCTTCTCCCTCGACCAGCTGACGCTCGACGGTCGTGTACGCAAGCGTGAGATTGTGCCGCTCGAAATTGTCGACGCAGTCGACGACGTGAAACTCCTTTTTCTCCGGCGCCCCCGGTCCTCCCCTCGCACCCCGACCGATCATTTGCCAATACAATACGGGACTCAACGTGGGTCGCGCGAGAAGCACCGTCTTGATGTCCGGTACGTCGGTCCCCTCGCTGAACACGTTGACGTTGGTGAGCACCTGGATCCGATTGCTACGAAACGCACCCACGATGCGTTCGCGCTCCGCCATGTTCATTCGCGAATGAACCACCGCGGCCTCGAACCCCCGCCGATGGAACGCCTTCGCGAGCTCCTCGGCGTGTCGGATTGTGCACGCGAAAACCAGCGTCTTGCCGAACGCCCGTGCGCGTCGTGTCCAGTAGTCGACGATTTCCCGATTGCGCGCCCTGCTTTCCGCGATCTTGCGCAACGCTTGGCCGGTGAACTCGCCCTGCTCACGAATGGCATAGACGTCCGCCGAGCTCAGCTGCGCGGCCTCGTGCAACAGCAGGCGATGAAAGACGGGCTTGGCCAAAAAACCCTTGGCGATCAGCTCCCGCATCGAGATTTGGTACACGATGCGTCGGTCGAATAGCTCGTGAAGTGCGGCGGTTTCTTCGTCGGTCGCGCGAAACGGTGTCGCCGTCAAGCCGAGAAGCGGAGTTCCCTTCTCTCGTAGGCTCGCGAGCTTCTCACGGGTTCGGAGGGCCTGCCCCCGATGGGCTTCGTCGATGACGACGAAATCGAAGTCTTTCGGCAGTTCCTTGGATTCACCCCAGATCGAATGAAGCTTCTGCGCGGAGGCGAGGACGAAGTCGCCGTCGAGCGAGTCATGGCGCCCATGACAAAGCGACACCGAAAGGTCTCTCCTGACGTAGGCGAGCACGGATCGATCGGCGCTCAAATGTTCGTAGACTTGGTCAAGGAGATGCACGCGGTGCGCAATCCACAGGACCCGCTTGCCCCGCGAGAGCCAGTCCACGGCGAGGTAGTACAGGGCGGTCAGTGTCTTGCCGCCGCCGGTGGGTAGGACGAGCATGCCCGCCGGGGCCCGTCTCTTCGTCGGCCAGGGCGGAGCGAATGCCTCTCGAAGGGCACGCACCGCCTGGTCCTGAAAATCCGTGAGCAGGGGCCCGCGAAGGTTCCGGCGCGCGGGCAGGACACGAAAACTCGCTTCGGCGAGATCGGTCTCGATGGGACAGCCGTCATCGCGGTCGGAGTCCTTTTCGGAGTCGGCGTGCGTGCCGTAGGGGCTCCGGTCGCCGGGTAGTTCCTCGCGGCCGAGAGGAACGGTACGCTGACGATCCATTCGAGCGGCAATTCGAGGAAGAAGGGGGAACCGCTGTCAAGGGTGAGCGCGTGTGGAAACGCATCGTCGATTACGAAAAGGTCGTGGTGCGTGGAGCCCGAGAGCGCGGCGCTCCCGAAGAAGGTGGATGGCCGCCGCAAGCGTCGTTTGCGCGTTGGTCGCCGTCGGATGGGCGACCGAGGCAAAAAACCAAGCGCGACCCGACGTCGTCTCGACGTGGGTGATTTGGCTTCAACCCCTGGGTTCGTTCCCGCGCGCGTTGCTCGACCCGATCGCGGAGGCGGCGGCCGCGACGTTTGGTGCGGAGGTGCGGCGGGCGGACCCGGTTCCGTTGCCCGAGGAGGCCTATTACCCACCGCGCCGTCGCTATCGCGCGGAGAGGCTCCTCGTTTTTCTCGGTCGCATCGCGTCCGACGCGCCCCCGACGACCAAGATCCTCGGATTGACGAGCGTCGACATCTCGACGACCAAGGGCCGCATCCACGATTGGGGCATCTTCGGGCTCGGCGAGCTCGGGGGTCGCGCGGCCGTGGTCTCGACGCACCGGCTGCGCCGACGCGCACGCGACGAGGCCCACCTACGCTTCCGCGTCGTGACAACGGCGATCCACGAGCTCGGACACGCGTTCGGCCTCCCCCACTGCGATGAGCCGCGCTGTGTGATGCGCGACGCCGAAGGCACCATCCGGACCGTCGACGAAAGCACCGGCACGTTGGGGCCCGTCTGCCGCGCCCGGCTCGAACGGCAGTTGGGCAGTGAACCGTCCGCGACGCAACCCCGCACGCCCCACTGACGCGCCCACGTGGGACGGACGCCGGTGTCGTAGCCGCCCTTTCAGCCCAGGACCGAGTCCATGCCTGATTCCGACCGCAAGTTTTCCTCCCGGCTCCCGGCCGAGGCTCGGCTCGTCACATCCGACGGTTGCCCTCACGTCGCGGGATACCCCCACGACCGAGCACCGGTCACCCCTACGCCCGCACGCAACGATCGCCCACCGCCGCTTCCCGAACCCATCCGTCCGATCGGTACGCGAGCAGCGCACAAAACGCTTCACCCCGTCGGATTGAACCGACGCCCTTCGAGCCTCAGCTCGACTCGATAACGGGGACGTCCTGGCGCCTCCTCGCGGACGTGGACGCGACCCCGCGTCAGATCGAAGCGCACGGCCGGATCGCCGTCCGCGTGCGTGAACGCATCCTCGCCCCCGGTCACGGCCATCCCGTCGATCACGTCGCAGGGCGCGTAGCCCGCTTCGAGCGCGTCGTCCGGGTACAGCACGATTCCGTCGCACTGCACGCGGATGAGACAATTGTACGGGCCGGATCGCACGGGCAGCACGCGCAGATCGCATCGCGCGTCGGAACGCAGCGGCAGGTCGCCCTCGACGACGTCGATGCGCGCGCCGAAGGTGGTGGGCCAGAACGGCGGCGCGGCCCCGGCATCGGCGACGACGGAGGCGTACGAACGATGGAAGGCGCGCACCTGCGGGTCCTCGGTGCCGTCGGAACGCGTACCCCATGCGTCGTGCGAGGCCCGCGTGTCGTCCATCGACGATGCGATGCCCCCGTCCGCGAGACGGCTCGCCGCCGCCCGGTCCCGGCGCCCGGAACCGTCTCCGATCCAGGGACGGCGGACCCGCGCACTCCGCGCGGAGCCATTCGTGTCCTCGACATCCGCGCCCTCACCCCGAGCGAGCGACTCGCCCATGGGCCGCGTCCAGCTCCAGACGGCCAGACCGACGGCCGCCACCGCCGCCGTGACCGAAACGACGGCGCTCCAAATCCGGCTCCCTGCTCCCCGCTCGTCCCTCGGCACGCCCATGCCGTCCTTCGACGTACGAGAACGCGTGAAGGTTCCCCGAGCTTCCATTGCGCCCCCTCGGCATTTTCTGGGTCCGCCGGGGTCGACGAAAATCCGACGAATCGAATCGCCGCGTCATCCGTCGTATGCTTCGCACGCACCGCGCGCCGCGGTGCCGGAGGCCACCTGACGTGTACTGTCAGTCCTGTGGGGCTCGCAACGCCGACGAGGCGCGTTTCTGCAACATGTGCGGCACGCGCATCGCGGCGCCCGGGACACCGGGCGGACCGCTGCGCGTCGGCGCCGCGAGCGGCACATCCGACGTGCGACCCGTGAACGTCTGGAGCGAAGGCGACGCAGCGAGCGCGGCGTCCACTCGTCCAAGCACGCTCGAGATGCAGGAAGCTGCCTCGCCCTTCGGCGGCGGGCCGTCGATGTCGAGCGTCTCGCTCCGCGGGATCGGCGTACAGCCTCGCGGTCGGGTCTGGCTGCTTCTGGGGGGCGCGGCCATCGCGTCGGTCGCCCTGGGCGCGGTGGTCACCTACCTCGCGATGTCGCATCGAGAAAAGACGGCCGTCGCTGCACGCAACGACGTGCCGCCGCCCGACTTCGACATCGGCACGCCCCTGCCCACGGGAGCCGACACGCCCGACGTCGACTTCGTCTCGGGAGGCCCCCGTCCGGTGGGGGGTGGGCTCGTCCCACGAACCGTCGCCTCCGGCGGAGATGGCCAGGAAGCGAGGACGCGACCGGCCAGTCGCATGGAACCGCTCTCGCGTGAGGGCACCGCGCCGAGCTCGGCCGCGCGCACCGACCGAGCTCGGGGACAAGCTGGTGATTCCCGGCGGGAACGCGGCTCGATGGCTGCGTCGCGAGAGCGGGAGGGTGCCACGCCCGACCCGGGGCCCACGGACGGCCCGCGCGAAGAGGAGTCGTCGGCGACGGGAGCGGCTTCGGCGCAAGCTTCCCCGACCACGCCCACCGACGAGCCGGGCGAGTCCGGCGACGGCCCGTCGAGCCCGGACCAGGCGATGCCTCCCGATCGCGACCTGGTCCTCGAGATGTATGCGGGTCGCGTGCGCTACGTCATTCGCCGCTACTACGCGGTCCGCGCGCAGAGCTGCTTCGAGAGCGCGAGCCGCAACGACCTGGACATTCGCGGCACGGTGGTGATCGCGTTCACGATTGGCGCCGACGGCCATGTCACCGCCGCGAGCGTCGCCTCGAACACCACGGGCAACGAACCGCTCGGCCGATGTCTCGCGAGCGCCGTCCGACAGTGGCGGCTACCCGCGCCTCCCGGAGGCCCCGTCGATCTCGAGATGCCGTTCTCGCGCTGAGCCACGACGGACGGCTCGGAAGATCACGTCCCCCTCGCCGGCGACGACGCGCGGCCCTCGAAACCACGAGGATCACGCATTCGGCGGCACGGCCCGCTCGTGGAAAGGCCAGACGGACCCGCGCCCCGCGGCCCTCCGTCCCTCAGTACGCGAGGTTGCCCATGCTCGTTCGTTCCGCCCCCGCGGCCTGTGCCTCCGTCAGGTATTCGAAGACACCCTGGCCATCGGCGCCCCGGATCTTCCAGCCCTGACCGCTGTCGGCGAGGACGGTCACGTCCACGCGCCCCGGCTGCTCGCGCGATGGAAGGACCACGAGCAGCGTCTCCGGGTCGATGATCGTGACGCTCGGTGCGCGCTTGTTGCCGAAGTACACCGTGTAGCCGATGTCGGTGCGCAGGTCGTATCCCTTGATCTGAATCGGCCGCTCTCCCGCGATCGATCCGCTTCGCGGCTGGATGTCCACGATGCCCATCTCGCCGCCCCCACCCCCACAGCTCGATGCCATCGATCCCGTCACGAGGGCGAGCGCCAGCACCGACGTCCGTGCATCCATGCCATGCCTCCGAACGAGGGATGGACGATACGCATCGGCCGCGAAACACGTCAAGACCGGTTCGCGTCGGTCGCCCAAACCTCTGCGGGATCTCGCGCGCTGGTGCAGCGCGCCGCCCGGCGCGGATCGCTACGCGGCGACGTCGGGCCGGCTGGCCGGTTGACACGACCGTCGGCGGCTTTCCAGACTCGGGGGCGAGGCGCCGTCTCGGGGGCGGCCGTCTTCTCGTGGCGAAGCAGACGGTTCTTCTCGTCGATCCGGACCCGCGCAGCCGGCGCGTGCTGGAGGTCAGCCTCCGCAAGGCCGGCTACAGCGTTACGACCGCAGCCGACGCCGAGCAGGCACTCGAACTGGCGGACTTGTCCGTCCCGGATCTGGTCGTCTCGGAAACCCGCCTGCCCGGCATGGATGGATTCGCGTTCGTCGACAGGCTGCGGCGTACGGAAGCGGCGGAGGCGTCGTTCATGTTCCTGTCGAGCGACACCTCACTCGAGAGCAAGGTGCGCGGGCTGCAGCTCGGCGTCGAGTATCTGACCAAGCCCATCTACATCCGGGAGATTCTCACTCGCGTCCAGCTCGAGCTGGGGCGAAAGCAGCGTGAAGGCATCGGCGCAGCCCGCACCTCGATGTCCGCCGCTCGATTCACCGGCACGCTCGCGGACATGAGCCTGCCCGACCTGCTCACGACGATCGACGTCTCGCGCAAAAGTGGAACGCTTTGGCTGGTGAGCGGCGCCGATCGCGGCACGCTCTGGTTCCGCGACGGGCAGCTGCTCGACGCGGAGACGGGCCGGCTTCGCGGCGAGGCAGCCATCTACCGGATGCTGGTCTGGAACGAGGGAAGCTTCGAGATCGTCTTCGGTCCCGTCGAGCGGGAGCGCCGCATCGAGGCGAGCACGCCGGCGGTGCTCATGGAGGGAATGCGGCGACTCGACGAGTGGGGCCGGTTGCTCGAACAGCTGCCCCCCCTCGACCACGTGTTCGACATCCACGGCGAGGAGCTGGCCGCGCGTCTGGCCGAGATCCCCGACGAAATCAATCCCATCCTTCGACAGCTCGACGGCCGTCGCTCGGTCATGCAGGTCGTCGACGCCGTCGGGGGCGACGACCTCGAGGTCCTGACGGTGATCTCGAAGCTCTATTTCGAGGGAATCGTCTACGATACGGGCCGCATCGCCACGTCCGCTGCCCCGCGGAACGACGTCACGGAAGCCGAGCTACCGCCCCCGGACGAGGCGGAGGAGGCCGAGCTCGTACCCGCGACCGACTCATCCGTGCCGTCGCCATCGTTGCCGACCGACCCCGAGCGTGCGGATTCTGACGCCGGCGACGTGCTCGGCGCCGACGGCGTGCCCGTTCGTGCCACATCCGACCCCGCCACCGGGGCACCACCCGGTCCGGATCGGGCGGTCTCGACGCGTGCTCGGGGCGATACGCCAATCCACGCGCACGGCACGGTGTCTGCTACCATCGGGAGCGCGCGGTACGACGAACCGGGCAGCGACGAGGACGACGGAGACCGGATGGGGAAGAAGGGCAAACGAAAGAATCGTCCCCAAGAGGCTCGCGGTCCGTCTCCCGTCGCGGCTCCGCCGCCGACGCCGGAGGCCACGCCGGCCCCCGAGTCGGGCGCCGCGAGCGACGAATCGGCAGCGACGTCACGCGACGAGCGCACGGCGAGCGCGACTGCCGACAGCGCGGACGAGGTACGCGGGACGGGTGACCGTTCGCAGTTGGCGAGTACCGAGGCGCCGACGGGTACCGACGAACGTCCGGCGCGCGAGACGCGAGGGCTCGTCGTCCGAGCCGAGTCGAACGTGATCCCGTTTCCCACCGAGCGCGTGGGGACTCCGTCGCACGCATCACCGACGCCGGAGACGGCGCCGAAGACCTCGACCCTGATCGGAGTTCCCGTGGTCGCCGGACTCGCCGTCGAATCAAGCCCTGGGTCTGCCCGGCACGAGCTGGTACCGGCCGACGTGCCCGGAGAGCAGAGCCAAGCCGTCGAGCTCACCTCGAAGTCGATGACGACACCCACGCCGCCGACGCCGGCTGCCGAGCCGCCGACGACGGTTGGCGCGAGCCACGCCGAGTCGCACGACCAGCGCCGCGGCCGAGGCACCTCGCACACCACCTCGTCGCAGTCGATCCGAGCCATCGTCGCGTCGCCCTCGGGCGAGCACGCCGCCATCGGCGAGGAATTCTTCAGGACGCAGTCGTACCCGCCCTCGCCCGAAGACTGGTCGGATCTGAAGCGCGACGAGGAGCCGATGAGTCGCGAGTCGCGACGCGCGATGCGCTGGACGTTTGCGCTCGCGGCAGTGGGGCTGCTCGCCATCGGCGCCTACTGGGCCTACCAGAACGTGCTGTTGCCGAGGCCCGTCGACATCACCGCTCCGGCCATGCCGACGCTTCCTCACTTCAGCCCGACGCCCCCGCCGTCGGCCATCGCGCCGGAACCCGCGGGGACGGGAGTGCGACCGTCTGGCGAGTCCGCGGGCGCGGCGAGCGCACCGCATGCGGAGCCGCACGCGGCGACCGGTGGGACGGGACTCGAAGCGCCCGAGCCGCGAGCCGAACCGGACGTCGCGGAGCCGACGACGCCTCCCACTCCGAGCTCGAACACGGCCGGAGCGCCCGTCGAACCGGTGGCGGCTGTCGGCAGCGATCCGGGGGCACCGCCGCGGGCCCCGACGGGTGAGCCAGGGACCATGGAGCCACACGAGACGACGAGCACCGAGCCGACGCCTCCATCGCGCGGACCTGCCCAGGCGACGGGCGACTACGCGGCGCTGCTCGAAACGGCGCGACGGGCTCGCCGCCGGGATCAGGAAGCGGCCTATCGGGCCGCGCTCGCGGCCAACCCGGACGGCGTCGAGGCGCTCGCCGAGCTGGGGTTTCTGTTGCTCAATGCCGGACGCAACCGCGAAGCAGCCGAGTTAGCGGAGCGCGCCTCGAGCCTCGATCCGACCAGCAGCCAGGCGTGGATTACGCTCGGCGCGGCCCGGCAGGCGCTCGGAGACCGCGCGGGCGCCCGACAGGCGTACGAGAACTGCGTGCAGCGGGGGCAGGGACGCTTCGTGCGAGACTGCCGACAAATGCTCTGACGGCGGTGGTCGGGGGCTTCGTTCCGCGGGTCCCACGGGCGCGGCTGCGTCTCGCAGCGGCGGCCACGGTGCTCGATCGCGATTCGGACTCGGTCTCGGGCTCAGTCTCGGTCTCGGTCTCGGGCTCGAACTCAGATTCGAGCCGGAGTCGGACTCGCAACGTCGGTCACTTGACGGGGTCGGCGCCGCCAGGGCCGATCGGCGCGCGTCGCGCTCAGAACAGCCCCATCGAAAAGTGCAGCGTGCCGGGTGGCTCGTCGAGCTCGGTTCGCGGCGTGACGACGAATCCGTAGTCGAACGCGAGCGGCCCGATCGGGGTCATCAACCGCAGACCGAGCCCTGCGTTGAGCCTCAGGTCGAACGGATCGAGACGCGATGCATCGGCCCACAGGTTGCCCACGTCGGCGAACAGACCCCCGTGCAGATTGCCGGCGATGGGAAACCGCACCTCGCCGCGCACGAGGAGCATCGCGTCGGCGGCACGCACGACCCGACGCGCGTCGAGCGGGCGGGGACACGCGCTGCCGCCCGCGGCCACGCAGCGCTCGTGCTCCCGGCGGCTGCGCACGACCTGCTCGGCGATGTCCTCGGGAACGAGCGCGTCCTGCAGGTAACCGCGCATCGTGTCGACCCCACCCAGAAAGAAGGCACGGTTCGGATACGTCTCGCTCCGCTCGACGAGGGGCACGATCCGTCCCACGCGCAGCTGGCCCGCCAGCACCCACGCGTCGGCGAGCGGCAGGTACCCGCTCGTCGAGAGCATGAGCCTCAGGAAATGGCTGCGAAACGGCTCGCCCGATCCCTCGTCCACGATCCCGGCGAGCGTCCGTGCCCACTCCGCGCCGACGTTGAAGGCCACGCCGCGCGTCGGCGTGAAGGGGCTGTCGCGCCCATCCCAGCCCACCGTGACGCGCGTTCCGAGCAGCGTCGACGTTCCGTCCGGTACGCGGAGCAGCTCGCGGAGCCGGCGCAACTCCGCCGGGCTCGTTTCCGGATCCTCGGCGCGGCGCACGAGGTACTCGTCGATGGCCGCCGCGTCGAAGAGCTGCACGGTGGTGTTCTCCAGCTCCTCGGACGCCGTCAGCGTGAGGCGTCGCATGGGTCGCCACTGGATCGAAAGCGTCGCGCGGTTCTCGTCCAGACCGAAGTCCCGCTCGTTGTCCCGACCGTGCACGAGATCGAGGCCGAGCCGCACGTCGCGCAGTGGCATGTGCGGCACGCCGAGACCGACGCCGACCGAGCGCTCCAGGCGGTCCTCGAGCGGAAGCTGCTCATAAGCTCGCGCCACCTCGGTGTCGGTGAACAGCAGGGGGTACGACATGCGCACGTGCAGCGTCAGGCCCACGGCCCATCCGAACAGGTTGCGGTGGCCGTACTCGAAGCCGCCGCGCAACCCCTCGCCGCTCGAGACGCCCGCGGCGACGTCGAGATACTGAGCGCTGCGTTCGGCCAGTTCGACGACGACGGGCTTGAGCCGAGCGGGCACGTCCGGGTCCTCGGGACCGATCGCGACGGCCCGAAACACCCCGAGCTCCGACAGACGCTGTCGCGTGCGACGCACGAGTTCGGGGCGATAGACCTCTCCGGGCACGAGCTCGATGCGGTCGCGCACGATCCGCTCGTCCGTGCGCGACAGTCCCTCGAGCCGGATGGGCCCCACCGTGACCGGCCAGCGCTCCTGCACCTCGAAGCGCACCGCGGCGCGGGTGCCGTCGCTGGACACCCAAACCTGCGGCGTCACCGTCGCATACAGAAACCCGCGCTCACGGTACACCTCCAGCATGCGCCGGCGCGCCTGCTCGAGGGCGAGATGGCCGAACGGCGCGCCCGAGCGCAGCCCACTGGCCCCGAGCAGCTCGTGCGCCGAAACCGCGCGGTTCCCGCGCACGTCGATGGACCACAGGCTCGTGCGCGGACCCTCGGTGACCGGGATCACCACGACGAGGCCGCGGCGGGCGACTGGCTCCGCACGCGCGGGCCCGACGCTCGCCGACAGAAAGCCCTCGGCGCGATACATCTCGGTGAGGTGCTCGACGACGCGCTCGTATGCGGGCGGATACCACGTGCGTCGCGGGTCGACGATGGCGGGAGACGACGCGGCACGCCGCGGGGTGCCGCCGAACAACCCATCGACGACCGCCGAATCGACCGGATGCAGGGCCGTCGAACCGGGCAGCTCCTCCGCGAGCACGCCCCAGACCGCCTCGCGCAACGTCTCGACGTCGAGACGACGCGCGCCGGGAAACGCGACGTCGAGAACCGGCCGGTGCGGTCCCGGAGTGATGCGGACGTCGAGGATCGCATAGTCCGGACGAGGTCCCCGGACGACGCGCACGTGACAGCGCGCCGCGTCGAATCCCATCCGCCGATACAGATCGACCACGCGCGCGGCCACCGCGCGCTCGGCGCCGATCGACCAGGGCGCCTCCTGCAGGGCCAGCTCGTCGTGGACGCGGGAACGGGACAGCGGCTCGCTGCCCGCGATGCGCACCTCGTAGCGCGGTCCGAGCCGTGCCTCGACCCGGAGCACCGCGACCGACGCCTCCTCGCGGACACGCCACTCGCCCAGATTCGCCTCGAGCCAGCCCTGCGCACGCAGCGCGCGCCCTGCGGCCTCGAACGCCTCGCGGACGCGCCCCACGTCGAGTACGTCACCCACGCCGACGTCGAGCACCCCCTCGACGACGTCGCGCGCGCGGGGATCCAGACCCACCCACTCGATCGCGCCGATGCGTGTGGGCGCTCCCTCCTCGATGCGCACGAAGAGCACCTGTTCGGCGGCGTCCTGCGTCGCGCGGAGCTCGGCATGCACGCGCACGCGCGGGTGACCGGCCCGGACGTACGCGTCCACGAGCGCGCGCTGCAACGACTCGACGTCCGCGGCCCGCGGCGCATCACCCACGGTCGCGCGGGCCAGACGATCCAGCTCCTCGTCGTCGAACCGCTCGTTGCCCACCCAGTCGATGCGCACGATGCGCACGCGAGGCTCGAGCCGGACCCGTAGCCGCAGACCGCCGTCGATGGCCTCCACGTCCATGCGGACGTCGTCCCATCGACCCGTCGCGAGCAGGCGTCGCATGGCCCCGCGCAGCACGCTGCGCTCGAGCCCGACGCCGATCGGGATGCCGAGGTCGCGCACGCTCGCCCCGGGGGCCCCCGGCCCCTCGAGATGGATCTCGACGATCGGTCGTCCTGCGAGCGTGGGCGGGATCTGCGCCGCCGCCGGTGCCACGACCGCGACCGAGATGGCGATGACGAGCCCCGCGATGCCGGGCCTGCGCGCGCCGCGTCGTCGCGCCCGCCACGCCCGCAGGCGCCCGGCCGCGCGGACCGCAAGATCCGTTCGTTGCGTCGTCGCGCGGACGGCGATGTGCGTCGGCCCGACGAAGCGAATCGCATCGGAACGCTTCAGTCGAATTCGAGCCTCCACCGCAGGTCGAGGCCGAGATTGCCAACGGGCGCGGTCGCGGTCGACTCCACGTTGTCGTAGGCTGCCTCGACGCTCGTCCGCTCGCCGAGCATCCACTCGAGACCCGTGCGCACCTCGCGCGCCTCGCCGAGCACCGTGCTCGCCGACAGCCGCACCCCGTCGGCGACCCGTCGGCCGACGGCCAGCTCGGGCTCCGTGCGCCCGGTGCGCGGCGAGTAGCGCGTGCGCACGTGCACCTCGTCCACGACGGGCAGCGCCTGCCGAATCAGGCCCTCGGCGCCGGTGACGGTCGTCAGGGCCTCGAGCACGGCGGTGCTCGTCAGATCCGCGGCCTGCAGCTGCTCGAGCTCGGCGCGCGTCATGCCGAGCGCGAGCAGCAAGGCGATGTCCTCCTCGGCGAGAGGCGGATCGCTCCACGTGTCGATCCGGAACGAGTCGGCGGCGCCGTGCGCGTGCAACGCGACGCGCCAGCTCGGCCCGATGCCGCTGTCCGCACGTCGGATTTCGGTCGTCGCGCGTACGTCGAAGACGGGCCGAACGCGCGTCGGATCGTCGAAGCGCACCGTCCCCCGGTCCAGCTCGAAATCCGTGTTGCGGAACCGGATCCGCCCGCGCTCCAAGGCGAGTGCGCCGAGCAACGACGGCCGGCGGTCGGAGCCGACGATGCGCAGCGGTCCCTCCGTCTCGTCGATGCGGACCGACGCATCGAGCAGATTGTTGGCGACGCGCAGCGGCCCGCCCTCGACGATGCGGACGTCGAGCACGAGTCGGTCGAGGGACGGATCGTGCTCCTCGACGTCCGCGACCTCGCGGCGCCCCAGATCCTCGAGGCTGCGCGCGAGCGCGACGTCGCGCCCGTAGACGAGCCTGTCGATCCGGACCTGCCCCTCGAGCCGCGGCAACCGTTCGCCCTCTCGCCACACGAGGCGCCCTTGCGCGCCGGCGGCGACCTCGACCTCCTCGTCCGGCATCCAGCGCGCGCCTTCCAGCGCGATCTCGATGTCGTACTGCTCGAATCCGGCGGCACCGAGCACCGCACCTCCATGGAGCCGTAGCTCGCCTCCGGCGAAGCGGGCCGAGACGGCCTCCAGTTGCAGCCGCCTTCCCGACAGCACGACCTCCCCCGTCAGCCCCTCGACGGGCTCGGGCATGCCGGCGAAGAGAAACCGGCCCTCCTCGAGCCGGGCACGTCCGTAGGCGAGGGGCTGTGCGATCGTGCCCCGGACCGTCGCCTCCACGCCCACCTGGCCGCGCACCTCCTCGAAGCGCGGACTGAGCGTCGCGAGCAGACCGAGGTCCACGCGACCCACGAGCGAAACGTCCAACCCGTGGCGTAGCGAGACGGAGCCCGAAAGCGCGAGGCTCGACGACGGACCGACCAGAGCCACCCGGGTCAGGCGCAAACGACCGCGGTCGACGTCGAGCACGACCGGCTCGCGCGCCCGCAACGCGAGCGAACCGTCCCCGACTTCGAGCGTGTCCAGGCGAACCGTCGCGACGAGCGAATCTTCGTCGAGCAGGGCACCACCGAGCACGTGGACGGTTCCGGAGACTCGCCCGGAGAGCGCGCCGCCCGTCGCATCGGCGAGCCATGGATCCAGCGACCACTGCGCGAGGCGAACCACTCCCCGCAGCGGGTGGACCTGCGTTCGACCCACCGCGAGGTCGAACGTCAGGTTCCCTCCGAGTCCCTCGCCACAGACGAGCCACGCCATCGGACGCGGCAACCGGGGACGGGGCCCTTCGACCGTGCGCAAAGGCGGATCGGCCGGCCAGCCCGCCTCGCGCAGCCCCGCCCGTGCAGCCGCGCACGGCTCGTCGGAGGGCCCGTCGAGCACGCCCCAGCGGGCCGCCGTCACCCACGGATCGTCGGTGTCCGTCAGCCGCACGTACGCGCGCGCGTCGCCGAGCACGCGATCGTTCCACCGCAGCGCTGTCAGGTGGGCGTCGAGCTCGGCGGCCGGAACCTCCGCCGTGCCCCTCAGCGTCCCGGCGAAACCAAGCCAGCCGTCCAACGCGGGAAGCCGGTTCGCGACGCCCTCGATCGTGGACAGCGCGAGCGCGTCGCCCACGACGCTGAACGCCAGCGCTCCCTCCAGCCCCATCCGCCCGCGCACCGCGATCGTGCCGGCGCCCTTGCTGAGCGAGAGCCGCTCCACCTCGAGTTCGCCGCCCCGATAGCCTCGTTCGCGGTGCTTCCAGCGCCACCGGCCGCTGAAGTGACCCCCGTCGAACGCGTAGCCCTGGAGCTCGGCGCCGAGCAACGAGGCATCGACGTCGACGAGCAACGTTCCGGTCGGCGAGTCTCCCGGATGACCGAGCGTGAACGTGACGTCCGCCACGCCCGATGCGACGGCCTGATACGGCGTGAAGCGCTCGTCCTGCTCGTAGCCGAAGGCATGGTACAGGTCCGCGAGCGCGATCCGCTCGCTATGAACGCGACCCGTCGCGCGGAAGCGGCCGTCGCGGAAGTCGAGCCGCAGCCCCGCGATCTGGTATGTGTGCTCGCCTTTGCGAGCGCTCACGTTCGGAAAGACGGCGACGAGCCCGTCGGATTCCAGCGTGAAGTCCGACTCGACGTCGCCGAGCCGCGTGTCGTGGAAGACGAACTCGGACAGCTTGATTTGCCCCCGCAAGTCCAGCCTTTCGAACGGCCCGTGCACCGACAGGGCGGCGCGTCCTCGCCCCCGCATCGCGAAGTCCAACAGGGGCGAGGCATCGGCGACGTCCAGTGGATCCGCCTGCACGGAGAGAATCAGCCCGCCCGCGAACGGAAACCGCACGTCGGCGTGCAGGCGTGACCCGGCCGTCTCGGCGACGATGTTCTCGAACGACAGCCCCGCGGGGTCCACGCGCAGTCGCGCCGACAGCGTCGCACGGGGAACGCCGACGACGGGCCGTACTGGATCGGCGTGCCACGCGTCCCGTGAAACCAGCAAGTCCCGCGTGCGGACACGCAGCGGTCCGCCGAACCGAGGCGGCCACAGGGTGCCGGTCAGCTGTCCGGAGCCGTCGAAAGTCCACCGCACGATGGCGTTCGGCGTCACGCCGAGCTGCTCCATCAGGCGTGCGAACTGCAGCTCGCGTACGTCGAAGGAAACCGACACGGGCCAGCCCTCTTCGACGCCGATGCGTCCGCGCAGCGCGAGCCGCCCGCCCCCGCCGACGACGTCGAGCGCGCTGCCATCGAGGACGCGGATCTCGCCCTCGTCGAGCACGACCTCGAGCTGCCCGTCGCCGAGCCCCCACTGACCGATCCGCGCGCTCTGCCACCGCACGAGGCCCTGACCGCTAGGCATGCGCCCCGCGCCCGTTCGCAGCTCCGCCTCGACCTCGAGGCGCCCCCGCAACGTGGGCCAGCGCATGCCCGGTACGAGCTGCGCCAGCCATTGCTCGACGCGCGTCAGATCGGCCGCCACGCGCCCGCGCACGCTCCATCGTCCCGTCCACGGCAGCGGCGCCTCCGCGTGCTGCACGGCGAGCTGCCACCCCGCGCCTTGCGCTTCGAGCCGCTGCACTGCGAGATTCGCGCCGTCCCAGCGCACCGTCGTTTCCATCCGTCCGAGCGTCTCGCGCCGCCCCTCGCGGAGCAGCTGCCCCGAGCGCGCGGCGAGCGTCAGCGTCACCGTCGTACGGTCCCTCTGGCGCGTGCGTTCCGCGCCGACGTCGACGCTCGTCCACCAGGCCTGTACGAGGGGCGCGGCGTCCAGCTCGACGCGACTGACGCTCGCGAGCAGCCGCTCGAAAGGCACCTGCCCGCCACCGGCGCCCGAAAGGCGCGGGCCGTTGACGAGGCGCCCGTCGCGCATGCGCAGCGTGACCACCGCCCCGGTCACTTCGACGGACTTCATGTCGATGCGGCCCCGGAACAGCGCGCCGATCGACGGGTGAATCGTCAGGGCCTGCGCCGTGACGAGCACGCCGTGGACGGGGTGCGAGAGGCGCAGCTCGCGCGCCGTCAGCGCCGGGCGCGGCAACAGCTCCACCTCCACGGGCGAAAGCGTGGCCTCGAGTCCCGTCTCGGCGCGCAACAGCTCGACGACGAGGTCGCGCAACGCGGCACGCGCCGTCTCGCTCCTCAGCGAGAGCCAGACGGCGGCGACCAACCCGGCCACGACCGACGCCCCGACGAGCCCCGAGCCGCCCCGACGCCGTGGACGGCGCTTCGAGCCGGTCCCTTCCGCCGTCGTGTCGGCCACGTCGAGCCGCCATCAGGGTAACACGTGCGTCGCGTGCAGGCCCCGCGAGCGAGCCCGAGTCCGAATCCCAACCCGAGCCGGCGTACAGGCGGAGCTCAGCGCCCCCCTTTGCGTCTTTCGCGCTCGCCCGCGTCGGCGCGCTGGTTGAAGCGATTGGCCGCGCGCTCGGGTCCCTCGTCGATGACGGCGAGAAGCACGCTCGCCGCATGCTCGAGACGTTCGGGCAGCATCGCCTGCTCGACCGGATCGAACGGCGACAGAACGTGGTCCGTGCCCTCGACGCCACGCGGCCGGTCGACGCCGAACCGAACTCGGACGAAATCGGAGCCACCGCAGTGCTGGCCGATGGACCGCAGCCCGTTGTGACCCGCGAAGCCTCCACCGACCTTCACGCGCACGGCGCCGAACGGCAAGTCCATTTCGTCGTGCGCGACGACGACCTCGGCGAGCGGGATCTTGTAGAAATCCATCGCGCGGCGGACGGATTCGCCCGACAAGTTCATGTACGTCTGCGGCTCGAGCAGCCACAGCATTCGGCCGCCGCGCTCGACCGAACGCAGCAACCCTCGGAACTTCTCGCGCGGAGGCGTCGCGCCGAGCCGCTCGGCGAGCCTCTCGACAATCAGGAAGCCCACGTTGTGGCGCGTGTTCGCGTACGCGGCACCCGGATTGCCCAGGCCGACGACGAGCGGCACGCGACGCGCTCCTTATTTCTTCTTGTCGGACTTGCCGCCGCCCGCCTTCTCGGCCTTGCCGGCGGCCGCGGGCTTCTCGGCCGACTGAGCCGCCGCCTTCTCACCCTTGCCAGGTGCCTTCTCCGCTGCCGCGCCCTGCGTCGCCGCGCCGGACGGCGCTTCCTCGGTCGCCGTCCGGGGCGCGGTGCACGCGACGACGGTGCGTTCTGCCGGCAGGCGCACGGTCACACCCGCCGGCAGCGGCAGATCGGCGACGCAAATCTGACCGCCGATGCCCAGACTGCTCACGTCGACCACGATCTCGACAGGAAGCGCGCCCGGCGTGGCGCGCACCGGTAGCTCGCGGAAGACCACCTTGAGCACCCCACCCTCGGCGACTCCGGGTGAGCGGCCGGTCGTCCGCACCGGCACCCGCGCGTCGACCGGACGATCCGCCTCGACCCGGTACAGGTCGACGTGCAGCAGCGACCCGTCGATCGCGTCCGATTGCACGTCGCGCAGCAGCGCCAGGTGCGTACCCCCGTCGAAGCCGATCTCGAGGATCGTGTTGCGACCCCGTGGCCCGTGCAACGCGCGCAGGATCTCGCGCGGACGCACTGCGAGCTCGACCGGACGCGGCAGCCCGGGCCCGTAGAGCACTGCGGGCACCAGCCCGCGCGCGCGCAATCGGCGCGCCGGCCCCTTGCCGGACTCGCGACGAGCCTCGGCGCGAATGGCGATGACGTCCATGACTCCTCACTCCTCTCGATGCATCGGGTCCGCTGGACCGCTCCGTTCAGACGAACAGCGAGCTGACCGAGTCGCTGTTGTGGATGCGCTTGATCGCTTCGCCGAGCAACCGCGCGACCGTGAGCACCCGGAACTTGCCGCTCGCCCGCGCCGCCTCCGTGAGCGGAATCGTATCGGTGACGACGACCTCCGCGAGCGGGGAATCCGCGATTCGCTGCACGGCGGGGCCCGAGAGCACCGCGTGCGTCGCGGCGGCCGAGACGCTGCGCGCCCCCGCCTCGGTGAGCGCGCGCGCGGCGTTGGTCATCGTGCCGGCCGTGTCGATCATGTCGTCGAGCAGGATGCAGTGCCGCCCCTCGACCTCGCCGATGATGTTCATGACCTCGCTGACGTTCGCCTTCTCGCGCCGCTTGTCGATGATCGCCAAATCGGCATCCATCCGCTTCGCGTAGGCGCGCGCGCGCTCGGTGCCCCCGGCGTCCGGCGAGACGAACACGGGCCGCTCGCCGGCGTAACGCGGCCGCAGGTACTCGAGGAACACCGGCATTGCGTAGAGGTGATCGAACGGCACGTCGAAGAAACCCTGGATTTGGCCCGCGTGCAGATCCATCGACAGCACGCGGTCGACACCGGCCTTCGAGAGCAGGTCCGCGACGAGCTTCGCCGTGATCGGCGTGCGCGGCGCCACCTTGCGGTCCTGCCGCGCGTAGCCGTAGTAGGGCATCACGGCCGTGATGTTGCCCGCGGAGGCGCGCTTGAGCGCGTCGGTCATCACGAGCAGCTCCATGAGGTTGTCGTTGACCGGCGGGCAGGTGGGCTGCACGACGTAGCAGTCGACGCCGCGCACGTTCTCGCGGATCTCCGCGAAGACCTCGCCGTCGCTGAAGCGCGAGGTGCTCGCGCGCGCGAGCGGCAGCTCGAGGTAGCCGGCGATGGCCTCGGCGAGGGCTCGGTTGGCGCTGCCCGAGAAGATGCAGATGGACTTGAACATCGCCACCTCCCTCTGCGACAACGAGGGGCGGCCGTCTAGCACCCGCGTGCCGTCCTGTCAAACGGAAGGCGCCGGTTTCTGCTGCGATTCCCGGGGTCTTCGATGCCATCCGCCGCAGACCGCATGGCCTTCGTCGACGCGCACCGGGGCGTCGCGGTCCTGCTCATGATCCTCTGGCACGCCGTGGACGCGTGGGCGACACAGGCCGCGCGCACCGGAGCCGCGTGGGATCTGCTGCGGTTGCTCGGAGGCCTGGCGGCGCCAAGCTTCCTGTTCCTCGCCGGCGTCGCCGTCTCGCTGCGCGCGGCCGCGGACGACCGCCGTGGCCGGCCTGCGGTGGCCACGATACGTGCGTTGGTCCTGCGGGGCCTCGAGGTCGGGCTCGTCGGTTATGCGATGCGCTGTCCGACGTGGCTGTTCGACCGGTCGGGCGTCCTGACGCCGGCCACGCTCGCGCCCGCGATCCTGATCGCGGCCGGGCTGACGGCGTCGTTCGTCGCGATTCGGCGCGTCGAGCGAGCGTGGCGCGAGGGCGTGGGTTGGCTCGTCGGGGGTCTCGGCCTCGTCGTCGTCGGCTATGTCTGGTTCGCCGCCGTGGACGTCGATCGCGCGGCGCGGGCCACGCGTGCCGACGTGCTGCACGCCATTGGGTTGTCCATCGCGATCCTGTCTGCGCTCGTCGCCGGCGCGCGCCTGCTGCACCGGCCGTGGACCCTGCTGCTCACCGCCCTCGGCTGCACGCTCGCGACGCCGGCGCTGGCGGAGGCAATCCCCCAGCACTGGCCGGCACCGCTCGTCGGCTTGCTCGTGCGCGTGCCCGAGCACACCTCGGTGCCCGGTGCGCCGCTGTTCCCGCTCTTTCCCTGGATTGCTTACGCGATGGCCGGCGCCGCGTTCGGCGCGCGCTGGGCGACGTCGAAGGACGCGATCGGCTGGAGCACGCTCGTGCCGACCGCCGCGCTCGGGGCGGCGGTCGCGGCGCTCGGCTCCGAATGGCTCGAGCCGACGCGCGCTCTACTCGCCGAGCAGCCCTGGCTCGTGCCCACGGTGCGCTGGGCGCACCGCGTCGGCTGGACCCTGTGCCTGGCGCTGCTGTCGTTCGGTGCGCTCGCGCGCGTGCGCTGGCTCGCGACGCTCGGCCGCTCCTCGCTCCTCGTCTACGTCGTACATCTCGAGCTGACGTACGGCTCCGGTGGCCAATGGCTCACGGATAGGCTCGATCTACCCGTCGCATTGCTGGGCTTCGCCATGGTCACCTTCGCGATGGTCGGGCTGGCCGCGCTGCGACAGGGGCCGGTCGAACGCTGGCTCGCGGCCCGTCGGCGCGCGGCCTCGTCCGCCTGACCGCGAGCGCGTGGTTCGGCGCACGTTCCGCTCCGAGCGCTCCGAGTACTTCGATGCACTTGAAAGTCCGCGAGAATTTCACAGGCACGCGCCGTGCAAACACGAGCGGGTCGCGATGACGATCACGGCTTGCTCGACCATCCCCTCGATCCGCCGGATTTCTCTGTGCGCAGTGCTTCTCGCGGGGCCGCTCACGATGGCCTGCTCGAGCGGCACACGCAGCCTCGATCGAGGCGCGGAAGGCGCGCGGCGGGCGGCGCGTTGCGAGCGCGCGAGACGGGCCGCGGCCGAGGCATGGGAAGCGTACGCGTCGCTCGCGCGCGCGGAGGCCAGCCGGGCCCGTGCGGCCGAAGCGCTGCGGCGAGCAGCCCGTGCGGCCGCGATCGCGCGAGAGGCCGCGGCAGCCGCCGATGCCGCCGCGCGGGCGGTCAGCGATCCGGCGTCGCGGATCCAGGATGCGGCGACCGCGGCGCGGCGCGCCGCGGAGATCGCGCGACGTGCCGCCTCCGTCGCGAGCGAGGCCGCGAGCGAGGCGCTCGAGCGTGCCGCCGAAGCCGACGAGCACGCACGCGCGGCCGTCGACGACGCCTTCGGCGTTCTGCCACCGCCGCAGGCCGCCGTCGCCACGCGCGAGGGCGCCGAGGACGCAGTCGCGTTGCGACGCGCCGCGACCCACGTGGCCGACGCCGCCAAGCAGGGCGCCGATGCCGCGAGCGAGGCTGCGGCGGCCGCGACCGACGCCGCCGAGGCCGCCGAAGAGGCCGTCGGTCGTGTACGGGAGGCGATCCGTGGAACGGCGCTCGCCGACGCCACCCTCGCGGCGGGCTTCCGGGCGGCCGACGCGGCCCGCGATCCGGTCACGCGCGCCGGCTCGGTCGGACCGGACGCGGTCGCGCGCGCCCGCGCGTCGCGTCACGCCGCCCGCAGCGCGCGCCAGGGACCGCTGGGCCGTCACGTCGAGCTCGCCTTCGCGGTGCCCGACGATCCGGCCAATCCCCTCTTCAGCGCCGCGCGGAATCTGAGCGTGACCGCTCGCGAGGTATGCTCCGGGGAGCGTTGATCGACCACGGAACCGCCGAGGCGGGGCGCAGCCACGATCGGCGCATCGACCGTCGGCAAAAGGACGGGTAGGTCCGCGCAGGCTTGGACTCGGGCTCCGACTCGGGCTCGGACTCGGGCTCGGACTCCGGCTCGGACTCGGGCGCGGAACTCGGGCTCCGAAGATCGGCCAGCCCGCATCCCTACCCGCTCGAGTACCTCAGGGACGGCGCAGCACTCGCAGCGTGCGCGTGATCTCGACAACCTTCTCGGCGATTCGCTCGGCGCGCGGCCGATCCCGCTCCGGGACGAACGGATCGACACCACGGTCGAGCAGCCGCTCGGGGCGCACATTCTTCAGGCCGACGAGGCGGACGGTCACGTCCCCCGCGACGGGGCCCACCGGCTCGACGCGCAGGACCTTGCTCGCCGCGTACAGCGTGTCACCCGCCGCGACGGGAGCAGGGTGCGCGCCGTCGTCGTACCCGATGTCCCACACGGCCTGCGCGGCGAGCTCCCGCGACGCGAGCGAGGCGACCCACTGCAGCACGAGCCCGCCGTAGACGACGCGCGCACCGGTGAAACTGCCGCCGTCCGCGCAGTAGCCGGCGTCGAAATGCAACGGGTGGGTGTTGCGCGCGAGCCACGTGAGCATCGTCGACTCGGAATCGCCGACCGTTCGACCCAGTGGATGCACGATCACGTCGCCGGGTCGGAAGTCGTCGAGATGGCCGCCGAGCCCACCGCGGCGATCGCGCGGCCACGGATGCGCGCCGATCGCATCGACCCACGGCGGCCAGCGCGACGACGCATCGAAGCTCCGAAGCGGGGAGCGCCCATCGACGACGGGCCGCTCGTCGAGGCGTCCGGCGGGAACCAGCGCCGTGCGTTCGAAAACGCACACGACGGCACCCGCCGTCGTCTCGAGGACCGTCCGCACGCGCACCGTGCCGCGCGTGCCGTCGGACGTCGGGCGCGCCTCGAGCACGGTGCTCGACGCGACGAGCGTATCGCCCGGATGGCACGCGCGAGGGAAACGCACATCGTGATAGCCGAGGTTGGCGACCGCCTGCTCGGAGACGTCGTGGACGCTGAACGAAAGACCGAGATTGAGAAGCCACAACGGCGGGACGACGCGGCGCGGCAGCCCCACGGCACGGGCCATCTCGTCGGACACGCATGCCGGCATGGTCTCGAGGAAGCTCGCCCCGACCATCGCGAGCATTCCCTCGTCGACCGTCACCTCCCACGGATGCGCGAAGCAGGCGCCCACCTCGAAGTCGCCCAGGCGCCGGCCCCAGCGCGGCTGCAGTACGCGTGTCATCGAGCCTCGGGGCGGTCGCGCCGGTTCCGCCATCGAACCCACTGCACAGAGTGCCCGACGAGGCACCGCCGTCTCGCGACGACGATCCCCACGCCGACGAGCGACGCGACGACCGGCGTCGGATTCGTGGCAGGCGATGGCCCACAGCCGCACCCGCCCCCCGCGCTCGCTCGAGCCGCGTCGGGCGCCGCGCCGTCGAAAGAACCATCCGCGGCGAGCGAACCGTCCGGGCGCGTGCCCGCGGCATCACGCGCAACGGCTCCATCGCTCCCTCCGTCGTCGCGCAGGCCGTCGGCCCCATCCTGCGCGCCGCCTTCGACGTGCGAGGCGTCCTCCGTATCGCCCGCCTCCGCCACGCCCGCGGCATCCGTGGGCAGGCTCGCGTCGAGATCGACGCCCGCGTCGGAACCGACCCCGCCGTCCTCCGGCGACGAGGCACGCCGACACGCGAGCCCATCGGCGCCCTCGAGCGCGACGCCGCCGACGATGCCGGCCTCGACGTCCGCGCGCATGGCCGCCCCGCCGATCCACGTGGCGCCGCCCAGCGCGAGCGCGCACTCCACCCATGCGACGGTGTAACGGCGGAACCAGCGCGCGGTGTCGGGATCGCCCCGGCCACAGACCGCCGGGCAGAGCGTGTCGCCCGGCAGCTCTGGATCACAGTGGCCCGAACGAGTCACCGTGAGCATCATCCGCGGCGCGGACAGCGCGGCGTGAACGGCACGCTCGTCCCATGCGGCGTTGCAGGCTCCGGGCACGGCCGCGAGCAACTGCGCGACGGCCGCCCGCACCGAGCTCGTCGCGGCGAGCCCCACGCCGCGGTCGTCATTGGGGTCCAGCAAAACCACCGCGTCCAGGTTCGCGTCGCGCGCCGCCGCCAGATGCGCCGCGAGCGCACCCCACGAATGCCCGACGACGGCGCGCCGATCCGGGTCGACGCGCCCAGCGAGGCGCGTGCCCCTCTCCGCGCCTCGAGCCACCGCCCAGTCGAGGAGCGCGAGGATCTGCGCGGCGTTCTCGTCGTGGTTGCACGCGAACGGCGTGCACGGAATGTCGGGCAACAGCACGACGAACCCGCGTGAGGCGAAGGTGCGCGCCATCTCGACGTGCCGATCGCCCGTGCGACCCGATCCGTGAATCACCGCGACGAGGGGACTGCGCATCTCGGTCGCCGGCTGCAGCACGCGCGTCGGAATGCTCCCTCCCGGCGCAGCGAGGCGCCCTGCATCCCATTCTTCGATGGCATGCGGGCCGCGAGCCTCGGGCGGCTGGGCGACGACGTGACCCGAGCCCCACAGGATGGCGCCGACGGCGGCGCACGGCACGGCGAGCCCCCGGCGGGACGTCGGACACGGCCCGACGCCGCGTTGCCCTTGCGGCCGTCTCACTTGATGAGCGGACTGCGCGCGGCGAGTACCTTGGATCCGACGACGGGATAGCCGTCCCAGTGCCCGTCCTTGGCCTTCAGGCCCACGATCAGGCCGAATACGACGCCGACGAGCGGGACGAGGCCGTTCAGAACGTACAGCAAGCTGCCGATCCCGCACGTGACGAAGGCGAGAATCGAGAATACGACCGCGAGCGCGATGTTCGTGGCCAGCAGCACCCCGTGGAACACGATGGCCTGGTTGACGTGGAACAGCGCGAACGGGTGCCGGCGCTTATCCATGGCGTAGGCGAGAAAGGGGCCCGCCGGCGCGAGCATCCCGCAAGTGACCAGTTGAAGCCCCGCCGCGAACAGGTGCGCGAGAAACGCCGTCTGCTTGTCATCGTCGGTCGCGGGCCCTGCGGCGGCGGCCGCCTGCGCGTACCATCCGTCCGCGCTCGGACCGGCGACGGCCACCCCCTGCGGCGGCGCTCCCTGCGGAGCGCCCCATCCGCCGGGCTGACCCTGCGCGACGGGCCCGGCTCCCCACCCGCCCGCTGGCTGTTGCCCCTGCGGTCCGCCCCCGGCTCCCCATCCCGGCGCGCCACCCGGAGGCGAACCCCATCCGCTCTGCTCACTCATGCTCGCCGACCGTACGCGAGCCGGGAAAGCCACGCAAGCCTGTCGAAAATCCGCACTTCGTGCCGCATTTCGGTGCGGTGAGGGATGAAACCATGCGTTTGCTGGCAACCGGCTCTCGCCGTCACCCTACCGTTGGGACCGGCCTGGGGCCGTAGGGCTCCGAGCCGAACCGGCGGGCGTGTCCAACCGCGAACCCGCGATCCCGCATGCACGTCGCGGCGCTCAGAACCGCGGTCAGACGGGTAGACGTTTGCCCGGTGTTGCGAGTCCCAATCCGAAATCGAGCCCGAGTCCGTGCCCGATACCGAACTTTCAACCGCCTTCGACCGACCTGACTGCCGCCGTCAGATCAGCGTCGGCATGCAGCAGCCGAGCTGGCAGAAGTAGCCGGGCGGACAGGCGGGAAGACCTGGACCGCACGTGATGCCATCGTCGCATCGGTACGGCGCGCCGCCGTCGGGAACGGCGGCGTCGTACGTGCCCGCGTCCGGTGCGGCGCGGCAGTGCGCCGGCAATTCCTCGGGTGTGCGACCCAGGCACAACTCGCACTCGCCGCACGGATTGAGGCAATCGTCGTCCGGCATGCAACGCGGGCATACCGTTGCGTCCTCGATGCGCTCCAGCGTGCAGCTGCCGCCGATCATCACGTGGATGGTCTCACCGCCGTCGAGGAAGACCTGGCAGCAGCCGAAGCAGTCGCAGCCGTTCGGCGTTCGCGGACGGCACGCCTCGCGGCAGCGCTCGCTCACCTCGCACGTCCGGCACGCCCCCGAGCCGCTGCTCGGCGTCCCCTCCGTCAGGCAACTGGTCGCGTAGCGGCAGCCGTCGTCTCCCGAGCCGGAGTTGCCGTCGAAGAAGCAGTCCTGACAATTCGGGTCGCGGTTGTCCCCGGGAATCCCGGTCGCAAACGACCCCTCGTCGTCGTCGTACGGACCGGTGCACTCGGCGTCGAATCCGTCGGCGGTCCCGTCGCCGTCGTCGTCGGCGCCGTTGCTGCACTGGCAGCGCTCGGTGCCGCACAGCACGAAGCCCGCGTCGTCGGTCACGAACGGCGAATCCGCCGGCACCCATCCGTCGAAGTGTCCGGGATCGACCTCGTCGCCGCCCTCTGCGGCGGCGTCGGCGGCGGCCATGGCCTCGGGGCTGCCCTCCGCGGGCCCACCGTCCGATCCCCCCGTTCCTCCCCCGCCGCCACCACAGTCGCACGCCGCGAGCGAGAGCAGCACCGCCGAGCCGAATGCCAGGGGGTACGTTCGAGGGTCCACCATGCTCATGAGTCACCGTCCGCGCCCCGTTCGATGAACACCTGGCGTCGCTCGAGCCAACGTCGCGCGGCGTCCGCGTGAGGGCCTGCCGGGTGCTCCCTCACCAATCGGCGCGCGAAAAACTCCCCGCCTCGCTCGTCTCCCGCCTCGAGCGCGATACGCCAGCCGAGCGCGTCCGCCTCCGCACCGAGCGCCCCGCGACCGAACCGGCGCCGTCGCTCGGTGAGCGCCCGCAACGCCTCGTCGAATCGACCCACCCGATGCTCGAGGCGGGCGAGCGCGATCCAGGCGCTTTCCGCGGTCGCCCCACGTCCTTGACCCGCCGCCCGATAGGCCGCGCGCGCGCCGTCGAGATCGCCCGCGCGAAGCAGCCGCGCCGCGCGTGCGACGAGCGAGTCCGGGCTGCCCTCCTCGCCGTGGCGGGACGCCGAACCCGGCGGAACCGGCGCATCCGACGACGTCTCTCGCAGGGGCTGGAGCCGCTCGAAGTCCTCCCCCGCAGCCTCGTGCCTCGTATCGGCCTGGCGCCGCGAGGCCGCCCGTTCGTTCGCGTCGACCTCGCGTTGCTCGCCACTGGCTAGATACCACTTTTGGGCACCGCGTCGGACCTCGACGCGGCCCTCTCGTACGCTCACCCGCACGCCTGCGCCCACCCACTGCACGCGAAAGCGCGTGCCTCGCACCTCGACGACGACGGAACCGGCCTCGACCCGCAGCGCCCCCCCCCCGAGATCGGCCGCGTGCACGTCCAGACCGCCGGCGTGGAGCGCTACGACCAGCCTGCAAGGACTCGCTTCCAGCACGTCCGCCCGCCCGCCGTCGATCAGCGTCATTCGCCCGGCCGGGCCGAGGTTGAGCACACCTTCGCGAAACCGAGTCGCGGGCAGCGGACGTTGCGCGCATTGGGCCGGCTGCACCACGGGGCTCGGCGCAGGACGAAGCGGACCGAACACGACCGCGCGTATCGATTCTCGCCAGACGGTCGCCGCGAACACGGCCGCCGCGGCGCCGGCGAGAGCGAGCGCTCCGACGAGCCGGCGACGTCGTCGCGCGCCGCGAACGATCTGCGGGCCGTCCCGTCGCACGCGCTCGACCACCCGCTCCACCGCTTCGAATGGGAGCGACTCGCACTCCGGTCCGGCCAGACGTCGAAGCCGCTCGCGAAGCGAGGCATCGAGCCTCATGGATTCCGCTCCGATTCGACGAGCCACTCGGCGAGCTCGGGATCCTCGCGGGCCGCGGCGAGCAGCGCCCTTTGGGCGTAGAAGATGCGCGACCGCGTCGCGGCCACGCTCGCGCCCGTCAGCTCCGCGATTTGTTCGGGGCTCATCCCCTCGAGCGCCCACAGCAAGAATGCGACGCGCTTACGCTCGCCGACCCGATCGAGCGCCGCGCGCACTCTCGCGAGTCGTCGCGCGGCGGACACGCGCTCATCGGGCCCGGCCGCCGGGTCGCCCGGTTCGGCGTCCCACGATGCGCGATGGCGCTCGAACGCCGTCGGCCGCATCGCGCGACGCGCGACACGAACCACGATCCCGCCGACGAATGTGCTCAGGCGGCTGTCACCACGGAAACCCGGCAAGGCCCGCAGCAACTCGACGTAGACGTTCTGGACGAGATCCTCGAGGTCGGCCCGCGGTCCGAGCAGCCGGCCCAACAGCCGCTGCACGTACGGAAGCGTCTCCCGGGCGAGGCGTTCCAGCGCGTCGCGCTCTCCTCGTCGCGCGCGAGCGAGCCAGCTCGGCTCCGCCCGAACGACCGGCAGCGCGATGGCTTCGTCCACGCCTCGTATGTCGCGTCTGGACTCTCCCACGCTGAGGTGGGCTCGTAGCCGCCGGCACGGACGGGCGGCACGACGAGCCGGATTCGAATGATGCCACGATCCCGGCCGCGCATGTCACCGACGGAGCGCTGCGGCGCTCGGCTCCCATGCCTTGGGTCGGTGGATCGAGAGCGGCTCGGGGCGCCTGGAGCCAGGGCCCAAGATCGAGCGACCTCGTCGGCGACGTCGGAAAGCGAGCCGGGACGCAATCCGCCGAGCCGTGTCGTCACGGCCAGAAGCGCACCCCGATCTCGACTCGGCCTTGCAGCACCGGCTCGGCGAGGGCCGTGCGCCCGCCGACGCGCACACGAACCGGCCAGGGCGCGACCGAGACCCCCGCCGCAAGGACCGCCTCGAAGGACGAGGTCACGCCCATGGCCACTTCCCCGCCGAGCACACCACAGACCATCCACCTCAGCCGTTCGTTGCCGGCCCCGGTGCCCCGTACGCGCACGTCATGGAGGCGCGCGCCGACCTGGAGCCAACCCGCGAGCGAGGTGCGCTGCGCCGTGCGACCGAGGCGCGCACCCATCGCTACCTCGCCGGAGCGCACGGTGAGCTCGCGCCCGTGTCGGTCGCCGTCCACCGGATTGCGCGTCGGAGCCTGGCCCCCGAGCCAACCGCCGACGGCGGCGCGCATGCCCCCGGTCACCACGAGCTCGCGTTCGATCTGGACGCCAATCCCGGGATGAACCGATTCGACAGCCCCCGGGGCGAGCGCAAACGCGGCCAGGCGAATGGCGACGGTACGTCGAGCGGAACGAGCGTCGTCGCCGCGCGTGCCAGGCGCCTCGTCACGTACGCGCGCATCGGAGACCGCCCCCGCGTCTCCATCCCGGGAGGTCCCCGACGGACCGGCAAGGTGCCGCATCGCGTCCGGCAGGAGCGCATCGAGCAACTCGGCCGCGGCCACCGCGACGGCGAGCGAGGAAGCGCGCGCCGTCGCGGGGTCGAGTCGACGCTCGAGGCGACGCCCGTCGGGCCATTGAACGGCCTCGACCCGTCCGCCGTGCCGGTCGAGGACGATCTCCACGACGCGCCGGTCGCCCTGCGCGGGGGACACGGCGTCCGACACTTCGGAGCTTTCCTCGCGCGGGACGTCGACACGCCGCAAGGGAACACGCACGAGCGCCGCGAGGTGCTCGAGCACCTCGCGGTCGGCGTCGGTGGGAGCGACGACCTCCACCGCGAATCGCTGCGCCACGACTGGCTCGCCCCTCGCGACGCTCCCGAGAAACACCGCCACGAGCAAGCCGCACGGGAACGATCGTCGCACCGCCCGAGCGTGCCACGGACCTCGGTGCACGTCTCCGACGGTTCGCCGCGGTCGCGGGCGCGCGCGACATCGAGCCCCTCTCCGAGGCGGAGTCGGAGGCCAAGGCCGAGCGCGAACCGAAATCCCGCATGCGCCCCGCCCTTTCCGAGGATCAGCGAATTCCGATCTCGCGCAGCACGTCGGACAGCCGGCGCATGTCGGCGTCCGGGAGGTACGGCGGGCCGTCGGCCGCGCGCACCAGTTCGGTGAGCTGGGCACTGGTGCGTGCGCCCACGATACAGCAGGCCACGAGCGCGTTGGCGAGGACGAATCGCACGGCCGCCTCGGCCATCGACTGCACCCGGTCGTGCACCAGGAACCGGAGGCGATCGACCTGACGGACGCGCGTGCCCAGCGTCAGCTGGCTCCATCGATCGCGGCGGTGGTCGGACGGGTCGAACTGCCGCGCTTCGTTGAAGCGACCCGCGAGCAGCCCGTGGCACAGCGGCGAGCGGACGAGCACGCCCGCGCCCGCCCGCTGCACCTCGTCGCCGATCTCCGTCAACGGCGACGGCTGCAACAAACTGTACGGAATGCACAGCACGCGCGCGCCGACCGCGAGTGCCGTTCGTGCGCCCAGAATGGTCGCCGTCGACACGCCCCAGCACCGCGCCTTGCCGGCCTGCACCAGGCCGTCCATCGCCGCCGGCACCTCCTCGCGCCCCAGGACGTGGGCAGGTGGATCGTGCAGCAATACGACGTCGACGCACGCGACGCCCAGGCGACGCAGCGACGCCTCGACGTCCGCGACGAGTGCGTCCGGCTCGAAGCGATGCACGAGCCGTCCGCCCTCGAGGACCGCCCCCGCACGCGTCACGATCTGCGCGGCCTCGCCTCGCTTCGCCACCGCGCGACCGACCACCTCTTCGGCCCGTCCGCCGCCCCACAAGGGTGCGACGTCGAACGTGCCGACGCCGAGATCGAGCGCGTGCTCCACGACGCGCTCGAGTCGTGTGGGCTCCACGGGGCCGTACATCTCGGTGGCCAGCCCCATCGTGCCCAGCGCGATCTCGCAGACCCGCAGGTCCGTGCCGCCGAGCGGGCGCCGGTTCACGTCACCCCCAGGATGAGCGTCGCCATCCCGAAGTAGACGAGCAGCCCGAGCACGTCGAGCAACGACGCGATGAACGGCGTCGAGCTGACCGCGGGGTCGAGCCCGAAGCGCTTGATCGCCAGTGGCAAGATCGCACCGATCGTCGTGCCCAGCGTCACGACCCCGACGACGCTCGCCGCGACCGTCGCCGCGAACGGAACGCTCGCGCCGCCCTCCGAAAACCACGCGCGCGCGAAGCCGAACCAGCAGAGGATGAAGCCGAGCGTCAGTCCCATCAGGATCTCGCGCGCGAGCACCCGCCACCAGTGCCGCGGCTGGACCTCGCCGATGGCGAGCGCCCGGATGACGAGGGTGCTCGACTGCGAGCCCGAGTTGCCACCCGACGAAATGATCAGCGGAATGAAGAAGGCGAGCGCCTGGATCTGCTCGAGCACCGAGGCGCGCGACTCGATGACCGTCGCCGTCAGCGTCTGACCGAGGAACAGCACGACGAGCCAGCCTGCGCGCTTGCGCACGAACGTGAAGAAACCGGTCTGCAGGTAGCTGTCCTCGAGGGGCGCGACCGCGCCCATCTTGTGCACGTCCTCGGTGGCCTCCTCGATGACGACGTCGACGACGTCGTCGACCGTGACCACGCCGAGCATCGCGCCGCGCTCGTCCACCACCGGAAGCGCGTTCAGGTCGTACTTGGCGATGAGGCGCGCGACCTGTTCTTGGTGCTCGGTCGGCGCGACGTGCACGACGTTCGTCGTCATCACGTCTGCGAGGCTCGCACCCGGGTCGGCGAGCAGCAGATCACGCAGGGAGACGACGCCCACGAGCCTGTCGTACGCGACGACGTACAGGTAGTAGGCCGTCTCCAGTTCGTGCCGCTTCTGCCGGACAAGCTCGATCGCCTGCCAGACCTTCGTCTCCGGCGTCACGGAGGCGAACTCCGTGGTCATCAGGCCACCGGCGCTGTCCGGCGGGAACGCCCGAAGCTCGCGGACGTCCTCGGCGACCGCCGGCTCGGTCTGCTCGATCTGCTCGAGCAGCTTCTCGGCGACGGGCGCCGGCAGCTCCTGAACGAGGTCGACCGCGTCGTCGACCGCCATCTCGGCGACGATCTCGGCCGCCCGGTCGTCGTCCAGCGCGGTGACGATGCTCACCTGACGTTCGGCCGGAAGCCGGCCGACGACCTCCGCCGCCACTCCCGCCGGGAGAACGCGCAACAGAGCGCGTGCCGTCGCGTCGTCCAGCTCTTCGACGATCTCGGCGATGTCCTCCGCGTGCAGCTCTTCGAGGGCGGCGGCGACCGCGCTGGGATCGGTGGCGAGCGTTTCACGCAGATCGGGACCGAGCAACGTTCCGAGGCGCATGATCGGGGAGCGATTCTGCCTCGCCCGAGGAGGGCACGCAGGTGACATCGTCACGCGCGTCGCATCGTTCGGATCGAGCCCGAGCCCGCACCGAAGTCGGAGCCGGAGTCCGAGACGGTGTCCGAGGCCGAGGCCGAATCCGAAGCCGAGTCCGAGTCCGAGTCCGAGACCGACTCCGAGACCGAGTCCGAGTCCGAGTCCGAGCCCGAGCCCGAGTCCGTGTCCGAGACCGGACTCGATCCGACCCGCGCGCCGGGCAACCCCCCTCGAACGTCAGAGTGCCCAGCCGCCGAGGGCCATGAACACGAAGCCCCCGTCGCTGCCGTCGCCGCCGGCGAGCGCGCCCTCCATCATCGCGTCGGGATCGCCCTCGAACGAAAGCGACCAGGTGCGCCATCCGAGCATCGCGCCCAGCGTCGGACCCTGACCGAGCCGATAGCGCCCGTCGATCCCGACGTCGAAGCCGCCGGCCGAGCCCGCGGCTCCGAAGAACGGAACGAGCCCCCCGACGCCCATGCCGATCCGGTATCCGATCTCGGCCGTGAGCGTGAGCCGATTCTCCAGCAAGCGCAGCGCTCCCGCGAGGGCCGGACGGACGTACGTGTACGACGCGGTCGGAAACACGGCGTTCGGCGAAATCGAGAACCGCTCGATTCCGGCATCGACCACGGCACCCACCTCGACCGTCGAGAGCCGGTGCAGGTACCCGAGCCCACCGCTCGCTCGCAGCCATCCCGTGTCGTAGCGGTCCCCGTCGTCGTCCACCGTCGAGAGGCCGAGCCCGAAGCCCACGCCACCGCGCACCAGCAATCCCGCAAGCACTCCGTCCGACCGAGCCGCGGGCCGGAGCTCGACCTGCAGCGCAAGCTCGGGGAACGTGACCGGCTGGTACTCGCGCCCCGACATGGCGTCGTCGCGCGCTCGAACGACGGCCGACCGCGTCCGACCCCCGACACCCACCATCCCGAGCAGTAGCGGTGTGACCTCCGCATCGGGCTCGTCCTCATCGAACTCCTCGTCGTCGACCTCGAACGCCACGTCCCGTTCCCCCTCCGGTTGGTGACGGATCCGGGCTTGCTCCTCTTGTTCTTCACGCTCCCGCTCGGCCCTCGCGCGCTCGTCGAGGACGCCCAGCGCCTGGTCGATGGCCTCGACGGCGGCTGCGGCCACACGTCGCTGTCCAGCCCGCCCCACGGGCGCACCGGTCTCGCGCTGCGCGACTTCGTTGCCGTCTGCGTCGAGCACGCGGATCGAAACGCGTGCACGCCGACCGCGGCCGGAGACCTCCCCCAGGACGAACAGCGACAAGCTGAGCCGGCGCGCGACCGCGGCGAGCCCAGCCGCCGTCGTCAGGTCCGCGCGCTGTCGCCGGGCCGCGTCCTCGACGCGGTCGGACTCGACGAGCGTCACTCGATCCGCGATCGCGCGAACGACGACCTGACGAGCCGCAGCGCCGCCAGGTCCGTCGAAATCGAGAACCACGGCCTGTCGAGTAGTCTGAGCCTCGACCCGTCCGGGAATGGATGCGACGGCCGTGGCCACGACGGCGAGCAACGCGTACGCGGAAGCGTTCATCAGGGGCCGGAGAATAGTCGAAGCGCGCCGCCCCTGTCGCCGTCCAGGCGCCTCCAAACCGAGCCCGTCGGGGCGGTGTCCCCTGACGGGTGCTGCCGCGACCGGAGCGGCGCCGGCTCGATGTCCCGACCGCGAGCCCCCGCGGCCCACCCTGACACGCGCGCCCAGTACGCGGGCGAATCGTTCACGGGTCGCGCCCGTCCAATCGACCGCCGATGAGGAAAAACCGAGCCATTTCCGCACGAGGCCCACGGCATCGACACCCTGGCGCGCCTCTTGTAAGGGTCGTTGGTGCAATGCGTGGCGAAATCGCCGTCGTCCGCACCGAGCCGACGAGGTGCCGCCTTACGGTGTGGCGTGCAGCGGCGATCAGCCTCACCGTGCTTCTGATGCCGATCGCGCCGGCCCGAACCTCGGCGCAGCCGAGCACGGTTGGTTCCCCCGTCATCCCCCAGGGCGACCGCATCGAGGTCCAGGCCGTGCCCGGCCCCGGGGACATCGACATCGGTCGCGCGATCGCCGTCGTGGCAGCCCCGCTCGAGCGCGTGATGCAGGTCGTGACCGACTACGCGCGCTACCCGGAGTTCATGCCGAATTTCAACCAGTCGCGCGTGCTGTCGCGGCGGGGGCCCAACGCGCTCGTGTACATGCAGGCGCGCATCGCGCGGAATACGACGACGCTGTGGGCGCAGATGCGGATCTACGCGCGTCGGCCGCGGGGTCAGACACGGATCATCGAAGGCCGCATGGTGCAGGGGAACATGGCCACCATGTACGCGCGGTGGGAACTGACGCCGCTCGGTCCGGACCGGACGATCGTGCAGTTCGAGCTGCTCGTCGATCCCGACCTGCCCGTGCCCGATGCGCTCGTCTCGGCCGAGAACGTCAAGGCCGCGCGCAATACGCTGCGTGCTCTGCGCAGGCGGTTGGAACCGCAGCGGACCGGGTGAGACGGCCGCGATGGCGCCCGGAGCCGGTCACTCGCACACGAACAAGTCCCGCAAGGCGGTGCACGCGCACTCGGCCTCGGCAGCCGTCAGGCAGGGCCCGAAATCGGCGTGCATTAGATACCGGCAGTGTCGATAGAGACCGTCGGGACACGGCGCGCCGACGAATCCGCCGCAAATCGGCCGACCCGACGGAAGACAGACGCCCCGAAAATCGTCGCAGGCGTATCCGGACGTACAACCACCGGCGAGACCGCACGGCTTGCCGAGGTCGCCGCAGTCGTCGCTCGCGGCGTCCGGCGCGTCGGTTCGCGCATCGGCCGCGCCCGCGTCGCCGACGGTTCCGGCGTCGTCGCGCGACGCGTCCGACGTGGAGCCGTCGCCGGCGTCGTCTGTCGCGGCGTCGGCCGTAGCATCGGCAGCGGACGCGTCGGCGGCGGCGTCGACCGGCGCGTCGACCGCGGTCTCCCGTGCGCCGCCGTCTCGCATCGAGGCAGGTTGCGGCCGACCACAGGCGAGCAGGAAAGGCGTCGAGACGAGCGCGATCGAGCACCACACGCCCATGGGTCTGGGTTCGCCGTCATGACGCGGAATGCGAAGGTCGAGCCGGCGTCCGGATCGACCGCCCGAGACGCCATGAACGCCGTCCCCGTGAGGCGCCGCGCCGGGTTGCATTGACAGCGGCGTGGTCGCTGCCAAGACGTGAGCGTGGCGCGTGCCCTGCTCGAGAAGGACTTTCGGCTCGAGTCGGCCCATTCGCTCCCGCGGGTTCCCGCGAGCCACAAGTGCGCGCGCATCCACGGCCACAGCTTCCGTATCACGATTCGCGTCGAGGGGGACATCGACGAGGCGACGGGATGGGTCGTCGACTACGGCGACCTGGCGGCGGCGTGGCAGCCCCTGCACGAGGTGCTCGACCATCGGTACCTCAACGAGGTGCCCGGCCTGGAAAACCCGACGAGCGAGAACCTCGCGCGCTGGATTCTCGAGCACTATCGGGTTCCCACGGACCGCGCGCGGCTCGTGAGCGTGACGGTGCACGAGACGTGTCAGTCCCGGTGTACCGTCCTCGCCGAGAGCTGACGGCCCCGCGCGTCCTGCTTCCGGGCCCGAAGCCAGGCGGGAGACCGAAGCCAGATCCGAGCCCGAGCCCGGTCCGAGCCCGAGGCCGAGCCCGAGTCCGAGCCCGAGCCCGAGACCGAGTCCGAGTCCGAGTCCGAGACTGAATCCAAGTCCGAGACCGAGAACGGGGCCGAGTTCCCATCTCGGTCACGATGTGGGTGGGGCCGTTCAACCGGCGGCTTTCTTCAACTCGGTCTCGACGCGAAGTGCCTCCGAGACCGCAGGGCGCGCGCGCACGCGCTCCTGGTGCGCGCGAAGGTTCGGAAAGTCGGCGGTGTCGATCTTGAGGTAGCCGAGCCAGCGGCTCACGGTGAAGAGATACGCGTCCGCAGGTCCGAACCGCTCACCAATGAGGTAATCGCGCCCCTCGAGCGCCCGATCGACGTGCGCGAGCCGCGGCCGCGCCCGCTCGATGACCGCCACCCGCGTCGCTTCGGTGACGTTCGGAGCGAACAAGGCGCCCACGAGTTTGTGCAGCTCCGTGGCCACGAACGATAGCCACCCGTAAAGGCGCGCACGCTCGACGCTGCCCGGCGGGGGCACCATCTCGGCTTGCGGATGCCGTTCCGCCAGGAACAGCAGGATCGCGAGCACCTCGGTCAACACCTGGCCGTCTTCGAGCTCGAGCGCCGGCACGTACCCGAGCGGGTTGACCGTCCGGAAATCGCGCCCGTCGCCGGTGCGCTTGGTCGCCAGATCGACGAGCACCGGCTCGAAGCCGATGCCCAGCTCGCGCAGCAGGATGTGGGGGGCGAGCGAGCACGCCCCGGGCGACAGATAGAGCTTCACGACGCCGTCTCCTTGGCTGCGACGGCTTCTACCTCGATCTCGACGTCGACGCGATCACCGACCACCACACCGCCGGCATCCAGCACCATGTTCCAGGTCACGCCGAACTCCTTGCGGTCGAGACTCGCGCGGGCGGCGAACGCGATGCGGTCGTTGCCCCACGGATCGCGCACCTGACCCGTGCGCTCGACCTCGAGGACCACGGGCCGCGTGCATCCACGAACCGTCAGCTCCCCATGCAGTCGATAGCGGTCCGTCCCAGCGGGCTCGAGCCGACCCGCGCGATATTCGATGGTCGGAAAGCGCTCGACGTCGAGGAAGTCGGCCGAGCGCAGATGGGCGTCACGCTGCGCTTCGCGCGTATCGACGCTCGCCGCCTCGATGCGGACTTGCACCTGGACTTGGTCGGGCCGAGCCTCGTCAAGCTCGAACCACCCGCTCCAGGACGAGAATCGTCCACGCACCTTCGAGATCATCAGATGCCGAACGGAGAATTCGATCGCGGAGTGCGAGACGTCGATGTTCCAGCGACG
>JANWZI010000029.1:35880-39144 GCA_025054695.1 Myxococcota bacterium
GCCGTCATGCGAGCCTCCATGTGGGTTCCCATTGGGATTCTGGTTACCGTGGGTAACCAACGGGACGACGACTCTGACGCCTTCGCCTCGTGCTCGCAAGCTGCCCACGAAACCATGCGGACCTCCGACTCGCGACCACGACCCCGTCGGCCAGAGGATCACGAGCGGCCTTGGTGGGACGACGTCGAATCGGAGCTCCTGCGTTATTGCGAAGCCGAGCCGGAGTCCGAGTCCGACTCCGAGACCGAGTCCGCGTCCGATACCGCCTCCGGGGCCGTCTCGCCGTCCGTTCCGAGCGCGGCGCCGAGATCGCGCCGGAGCCCGCGTACGAATCCGCGCATGCGATACGGCGAGCGGCTCGGCGCCGTCAGGGCATCGGGTCGATGGGCGTCCACGGGAACCCGATGGCACGGCGGGCCCGCGCCTCGATCGCCATCATGACGGCCAGCACCACGTGCTCGCGCCACGGCTTGCCCACCACCTGCACGCCGATGGGCAGCCCCTCGCTGCCGTCCTCGATGGCGGCGGCACGCCGGTCGAGCCGATCGACACACACCCCGCGGCGGGTCTCGTCGGCGCGCACGCGCGTGACCGGAACGACCCCGGCCGGAAAGTTGAGCACGTTGTAGCGAAACGTGTACTCGAGCGCGAGCGCGAAGTCGCGTCCCTCGCCGTGACGCGCGGCGGGCACGGGCGCCGCCGGGCAGACGACGGCCTCGACCTGCGCGCGACGCCACGATTCGAGCTCCCGCAACTGCAGCTCGTTGCGCCGCGCGGTCAATGCCCACAGCTCGTCGACCCCTTTGCGCCCGATCACCTCGAGCAGCCGACCGACGCGGCTCTCGCCGCGCGCACGCAGCACCGAGGCGAGCAGGGCCCGCGCAGCCGGGGGCATGCGTCCGACGCGCCACGTTGTCCGCAGCGGTTCGATCACGTCCTCGCCGTCGAGCGCACGCGCGAGGGTGCGTTGACCGTCGGCGGTCAGCACGGCGAACATCAAGAGGGCCACCTCGTCGGGAGCGACGGGTTGGAGCGGCACGAGCTCGGCGCCCGCGTCGCGCAGCGCCTCGACCGCTTCGCCGACGGCGCGGCGCACACTCGCCGCCGGCGTCACGAAGCCATCGTCGTCGTAGAACCCGACGCGCAGCCCGCGCAGGGATACGGAATCGGGCTCGGGTACGGCGAGCGGGGCGACGGCGGGGTCGTGCTCGGCCTGCGCGCGCGGATCGAGCGCCGCGAACAGGAACGCGACGTCGGCCGCGCTCCGCGCCATCGGCCCGATCTGCGACCGGATCGTCTCCTGGCCCGCGATCGCGGTGCGACTGCCCACGTTGCTCCAGCGGTGCACGGTGGGCCTGAGGCCCGCCACGCCGCAGAAACACGCCGGCAGCCGGATCGAGCCCCCGATGTCCGTGCCGATGCCGAGGGCGCTGATGCCGGAGGCGAGCGCGGCCGCCTCTCCGCCACTGCTGCCGCCGGGCACGCGTTCGCGATTCCACGGATTGACCGTTCGCCCGTAGACGCGGTTGTCGGTGTCCATGCCCGACAGCAACGTCTGCGGCACGTTCGTCTTGCCGATCACGACGGCCCCAAGCCGCCGGGCCAGAGCCACGACGACGGCATCGCGATCGGCGCGATGGCCGAGCCGCGCACGCATGCCGAGCGTCGAGGCCGTGCCCTCCAGGTCGATGCTTTCCTTGATCGTCAGCGGCAAGCCGTGCAGCGGCCCCCGCAGCTGCCCGCGCGCGCGCTCCTCGTCGCGCTCGCGCGCTTCCTCCAGCGCTTGTTCCCAGCGCGGCACGACGAGCGCGCCCAACGCGGGCTCCAACCGACGGGCGCGTGCCTGCAACGCCTCGACGAGCTCTCGGGAGCCGAGCTCTCCGCGCTGCATACCGGCCACCAGTTCGCGCGCACCGAGCGTGTGCAACTCCACGACGCGCGGCAGCGTAGCGCGAACGCGCCTCCGCGTAGTTACCGGCGTGGCGGCGTTCAAGGTCGACCCCGAATCGGAGTTCGAGACCGAGTCGAAGCTCGCGCCCGAGTCCGAGACCGAGTCCGAGGCCAAGTCCGAGGCCGAGTCCACGCCCCCATCCGAGGCCGCGGCGGGAGCACCTGAGCCGGGCGAAAACTCGCGATCGCGCCCCGCGGGATGGGACCATTCGCTTCGTGCGGACCATTCGGATCATGCTCCTGCTCGCGCATGCGTGCGCCATGGGGTGCGGAGCAAACGCCCCGACCCACGAACCGTCCACGCCCCGCCGAGATCCACGCCTTGGCCCGCGGGTCGTGATCCCGGGAACCGGGGTCAGCCTCGAACCCGTTGCGGGCTCGGTGCTCGCACCCACCGGCGCCGCGCTCGTCTCAGCCGACGGTCGAGTCGTCACCACGGTGGCCATCGGCCCCACGCCGACGCTTCGTGAAGCGGTGCCGCGCGGTGACGGAGCATGGGAGCGCGCCGACCGCCTCGGCGAGTGGCCGGCGCGACGAGGACGGCTACGCGAACGTCGTCGTCACACCGAGCTCGAACGCAACTGGCTCTTCGCCCACGGTCCCGGTGGTCGGAGCATGCTCTTGAGCATCGTGTTGCCGGCCGACCTGGCGCTCGATCTCGGTGCCGCGGTGCGCGCCTCGCTCAACAGCGTGCGCTGGGACGCGGGGGCGCCGCTCGATCCGGTCGCGGCGCTCGGCATCGAGCCCGTCCGCGTCGAGGGGCTCGAGGTGGCCCAGGAAGCCGCGGGGGCGGTGGGCCTCGTCCCGCCGGGTGAGCAATTCCCACCGCACGATCCTCGGCGACCGTATCTCGCGATCATTCCTTCCCCCGTGCGGATCGTCACCACCGACGATTGTCTCCGCGTGGCCTCCGCCCTGCTGGATGCGGACCCACGGGCCACATCGAGCGCAGCGCTCGAGGGCCGCAGCGGTGAGTGCGAGATGACCCACCGACCGGACGGGGCGAGCGTGCGCTATGCCGCCCTGGTGGGACGGCAGCCGCAGGCCTTCGTCTTGCTCGGCGAAAGCGGCTCCCAAGACGCGGAGAGCTGGCTCGCGCGCTTCGGTTCCGTCGCACGAACGCTTCGCGCGGCGCGCTCGGCCGCTCCCAGCCGGTGACGCCACGAGGGGTCGCTCGAGGGCCGAGCGAGTCCGAGACCGAGTCTGAGACCGAGTCCGAGCTCGCCTCACCGCCGCAGCAGGCCCCACGTCATCGCCGCGACACGGTCCAGGGCGCGCTCCGCCTCCGCGACGTCGTCGACGTAGCCCCACGCC